>JANOKZ010000229.1:0-8840 GCA_031419515.1 Hyphomicrobium sp. | reverse complement strand
TCCCACCACCCAGGCTTGCCGGTCATTGGATGAGGGTTGGCGACGTGCTGGTCGCCGGTCAGGGCGTGGCAGATCAAAATGGCATTGGATTTGTCACCATTGAGCTCGCCATAGGTCTGGTAGGCGATTGTAAACGGTTTCAGCTCCAGCTGGCATGCAAGCTTCAGGGGCGCTGTTTGCGGGAAGCTCACAACGTGGCTCGAGGGCGTATGGACCTCATTCAGGCGCGAAGCAGCAGTGGCGGCAATGTCGGGGATCGCGGAAGTCATGCCTTTTGGGCCCAGCCTTGCTCGAAGTATGCACGTTGTGTTTGATTGTGCCGTTAGCTAGGACGTAGGGGAAGAAAGTCAACTTTAATCTTTGATTTCAACAGGGCAAGCCCCTATTGATCGGGCGCGGCCCGTGGCTGTTGTTCGGGGTTTTGTTGGCGCTTCGAACCGTTCCTTAAATCGCATCAGTGACTTCGAGACGAACCCATGAAAACCGCTGGCCTAAAACCTAACCCTAGTATTCTCGACATCGAGGCCTATGTGCCGGGTCAAAGCAAGGTGCCGGGCGGCGTCACACCCGCCAAGCTTTCGTCAAACGAAACCCCGCTTGGACCGAGTCCGGCTGCCATTGCCGCCTACAAAGCAGCGGCGGCTGACCTTGAGCGCTACCCCGACGGGCAAGCTACGCTTTTGCGCAGCGCTATCTCGCGCCGCTATGGCATCGATGCCGCCCGCATTGTCTGCGGCGCAGGCTCCGACGAGATATTGGCGTTGCTGGCGCGCGGCTATCTCGGGCCCGGCGACGAAGCGATTTACACCGAACACGGCTTTCTCGTGTACCGCATCGCCATTCTGACGAACGGCGCGACGCCCGTCATTGCACCGGAAAAGAATTTGACGGCGGACGTCGATGCAATTCTCGCCCGCGTCACGGATCGCACGCGCGTTGTGTTTCTTGCCAATCCCAACAATCCAACCGGCACCTACATTCCGCTCAATGAAGTGCGCCGCCTGCGATCGGGATTGCCTGCGAGTGTCCTCCTGGTCCTAGATGCGGCCTATGCCGAGTATGTCAGCAACAACGATTACGAGGCTGGCCTTGAATTAGTGGCGACAACGTCGAACACGGTGATGACGCGCACGTTCTCGAAGATCCACGGCCTCGCCTCGTTGCGCATCGGCTGGGCCTATTGTCCAGCCAGCGTCGCAGATGTCTTAAATCGCATTCGTGGTCCGTTTAATTTGTCGTCGCCCTCGATTGCCGCCGGTGCCGCTGCCATGGACGACGCGGCGCACATGGACAAAGCCAAAAGCCACAACGATGAATGGTTGCCCTGGGTTTCGGCGAAACTGAGTGGCCTCGGATTTGACGTAACCCCGAGCGTCGCCAATTTCGTGCTGTTTCATTTTCCCTCGCAAGCGGGGAAGTCAGCGGCGGCAGCGGACGAGTTTCTGAAATCCAAAGGCGTCATCGTGCGCAAAGTGGCTGCTTACGGCTTTCCCAACGCGCTGCGCATGACAATAGGCTCGGGCGAAGACAATCAACGCGCCATTGCGGCATTGCAGGGCTACATGAGCGGGGCAAAAGCATGAGCACGGCCGAAAGCAAATTTATGTTCGAGCGTATCGCGCTCATAGGCATTGGCCTCATCGGCTCTTCCATCAGTCATGCCGCGCGCCGCGCCGGCCTTGCCGGCGAGATCGTTGGCTCGTCGGCAACGCCTGCGACGCGCGTCAAAGCACTGGAACTCGGTCTTGTCGCCAATATTTTTGACAACGCGGCAGATGCCGTCAAAGGCGCCGATCTCGTGATTCTGTGCGCGCCTGTTGGCGTTTACGGCAAGATTGCAGAACAGATAGGCCCGCATCTTAAAGACGGCGCCATTCTCACCGACGTCGGCTCTGTCAAAGCGGCCGTGGTGCGCGATGTCGCCCCGTTCGTGCCCAAGGGCGTACACTTTATTCCGGGCCATCCGATCGCGGGGACGGAACAATCGGGCCCGGAATCGGGTTTTGCCGAATTGTTCGACGGCCGCTGGTGCATTCTAACGCCAGACGCGGACGCCGACCGTATGGCCGTCGCGCGGCTCGAGACCTTTTGGCAAAAGCTTGGTTCCCAGGTCGAGATCATGGCGGCCGACCATCATGACCTCGTGCTGGCGATCACCTCGCACGTGCCACATCTCATCGCCTTCAATATCGTCAATACAGCCGCACATCTGGCGCGCGTGACGGATAGCGAAGTCATCAAATTTTCGGCTGGCGGGTTTCGCGATTTTACCCGCATTGCGGCCTCCGACCCCGTCATGTGGCGCGACGTTTTCCTCAACAACAAGGACGCCGTACTTGAGATGCTAGGGCGGTTTTCCGAAGATCTCGTGACGCTACAGCGTGCCATCCGCTTTGGTGACGGGGAAACGCTGGAGACGCTTTTTGGCGAGGCGCGGGCCGTGCGCCGCAGCATCATTCAGGCCGGACAAGATACAGCCGTGCCAGACTTTGGCCGCCGGGTCCCACCCGGCAGCTCGTCAAGCTGATCGTTTCGTAATTTCTTAGTTGGAGAGTGCCGCGAACTGTGCCGTTCGGAGATCGACTTCAACCGCTTGGCTCTCGTTCGCTGACGTTGCCAGCAAGTGAATATGAACTTCATCTGCGCCAAGCGTCGCGCCGCGCTGGCGGATCTCGGCAAGATTGAGCGAGGATGTTTCGCTGGTCAGCCGGCCAATCGCCAGCACCGCGCGCTGTGTCTTGCTTTCGCGGCGCACGAGCACGTAGTTGGCGACGCCAATGGGCGGGCAATCGAACAGGCTATAGACAGTGTGGACGTAGCGTTTGCCTGAAGCTCCCGTCCAAAAATGGAAACGGGTTCCGGTCTCAATCTCGCTGGCCTGGACAGGCATCACAGCCTTGACCGGCGAACGGCGAACTCGGACATCGGCCAACTGGATAATCTCGGCACTCATACGCAACACCCCTGGATCGGCACATTGGCCGCAAGCCACCCTTTTTGTGGCTCCTTTTTATCCCGCGAACAGTGAATGAACCCGAAGCTGTCGAGCCCAAACTTGTCCCCCCAGAGGCAGATTCTTGGATATGGTCAAAAATCTGTTGATCATTGCCTCCTCCCGGCAACTCTCATGGCGAGCACATCGCCACAAATGGAAAAATTGTAAAGAGGCTTTAACAAATAAACCCTGCCCGGGCCTCCAAACCACACTCAATCAGAGCCCAGATCAATCAACTGTGCGCCAACTGTGTGCCAACTTTGTGTGTGAGGCCGGGGGATCGAAAGCCGGGACAAAAGCCGGGACAAAAGTGTGTCGCTAGCGCTTATCCGCAGTGCGAGTAATGGCAGGTCGCGCAGGTCCAGCAGCCCTCGATACGGTTGAGACTGCGGTTCCCGCAACGCGGGCATGTTCTGGCGCCCATAGTGGCGGACGGCTCATGAACCGGCCTTGCATACGCTCCACTCGGGGTCACAGTCTCAGCCGATGACGCAGCGCCGGCGCCTGCAGGATCCAGGCTGCCGGTTTGCGGCGCGTTGCGTTCGCCTGGAGCGCGCGCCTCAATGCCAGGCTGCCCACGCTGCCCAGGCTGCATTGCCATGGCGGCCATGGCTTTGGCGCCGCCGTCCTCTTCTAGAACGGACACGTGTTCCGGCACCAGAAAACCGATGCGGATCATATGTTCTTCGATCACATCGCCAATCGCGGCGAGCAGGCTCGGCACATAGCGCCCGCCCATCCAGCGCCCGCCTTCGGGATCAAACACAGCTTTCAGTTCTTCAGCAACGAAGGTGACGTCGCCGCCCCGGCGGAACACGGCGCTGATCATGCGGGTGAGGGCGACCGTCCAGGCATAATGCTCCAGGTTCTTGGTATTGATGAAGATTTCGAAGGGACGGCGGCGCCCGTCGCGCTCGATGTCGTTGATCGTCACGTAGAGCGCGTGCGGGCTTGCCGGCCATTTGATCTTGTAGGTCAAACCTTCGAGTGCAGCGTCGCGTTCCAGCGGCTTGCTGAGATAGACGACGTCGCCCGTTTTTGAGGCTTCGCGCAACGCCATTGGTACCATTGGCAATCGCGCTGCCTGATCTGCCTGTGATGACTGTGCTGGCGCCGGAGTGGCTTCCGCTGCCCTTTCTGCGGTGACCGGCACAAGAACCGCTCCCGTGACCGGGTTTGGCCGGTAAGTGGTGCAGCCTTTGAGACACTTGGCAAAGGCGAGTGCGTAGACATCGCGAAAATCTTCAAAGCTGATCGCTTCCGGACAATTGATGGTCTTGGATATCGCACTGTCTACAAAGGGTTGCAGTGCGGCCTGCATGGCAACGTGCTCTCTCGGAGCGAGGCCGCGTGCGGTGACGAACGCCGCTGGACGCGTTGTCTCGCTGCCCAACTCCTTACCAAACGCGGCGCGGAAACGCTTGGCAGCAAAGTCCTCGACATCCTCTTCCTGCGTGCGTCCGTCTTCGCCGAGCACCCGGCGCCGGTAGGCAAATTCGAAAACCGGTTCGATGCCGCTGGAGACGTTCCCGGCCAGCAACGAAATGGTGCCTGTCGGTGCGATCGACGTCAGGCAGCCATTGCGCAGGCCGTGTCTGGCGATTTCCGCCTGCACCGCCTTGTCGAGACGCTGAACGTTGGGCCGGGCAAGAAACGCGTCGCGCGCGTAGAGCGGGAACGCGCCCTTCTCAGCGGCAAGCCCGGCACTTGCCCGATACGCGGCATTCTGGATCGTTTCCATCCATTGGGCCGCCTGCCGGCGCGCGTCGTCCTTGCCATAGTCGAGGCCACAGAAAATGAGGGCGTCCGCCAACCCTGTGATGCCTAGGCCGATGCGGCGCTTGGCGCGCGCTTCCTTGGCTTGGGCCCCAAGCGGATAGCGCGACACATCGATGACATTGTCGAGAAAGCGCACGGCCGTTGCGACGCGCGTTTCGAGTTTCGCCGCATCGATCCCGGCGCGCTCTGTAAAGGCATGTTCGACCAGTGCCGCGAGATTGATGGAGCCCAAAAGACATGCGCCATAAGGTGGCAATGGCTGCTCGCCGCAAGGATTTGTCGCCGCAATCGTTTCGCAATAGCTGAGGTTATTTTCAGCGTTGATGCGGTCGATGAAAATGACGCCGGGTTCCGCGTAGTCGTAGGTCGCGCGCATCAGGCGGTCCCACAGATCGCGGGCGGCAACCGTCTTGTAGACCTTGCCGTCAAACACGAGGTCCCACGCTTTTCCGTCGCGCACGGCCGCCATGAACGCGTCCGTCACCAGAACCGACAGATTGAAGTTTCTCAAGCGCTTGGCATCGGCCTTGGCCGCGATGAAGTCCTCGATATCGGGGTGATCGCAGCGCAACGTCGCCATCATGGCGCCGCGCCTCTGGCCAGCCGACATGATCGTGCGGCACATGGCATCCCACACGTCCATGAAACTCACCGGCCCCGACGCGTCCGCGCCGATGCTTTTAACGCGCGCGCCTTTAGGACGGAGCGTCGAGAAATCGTGGCCGATGCCGCCGCCCGCTTGCATGGTGAGTGCCGCTTCCTTCACCGCGTCAAAGATCGAGCTGAGGTCGTCGCCGATTTTGCCGAGCACGAAGCAATTGAAGAGTGTGACGTCGCGGCCTGTTCCAGCGCCGGCCAAAATGCGGCCACCGGGCAAAAAGCCGAAATCGGCCATCGCCTCATGAAAGGCTGCGGCCCACTTGTCTTGAACCCGCTTGCCACCCTTCTCGATTGCCGCCGCCGCCCGGGCAACACGCCAGAACGTGGCGTCGAGCGACGTATCCGCGTCGAGCCCGTTACCGCCGCTAAAGCGATATTTGCGCTCCCAGATCTCCTTCGAGATCGGCGCCAGAAACCGCGGTTGAGGTGCCGGATGACGAGCCATAATACGAACCAAATAGGGTGGCGCTGCCGAAGACCAACAGCACCCCCAAAATAAACGCCCAATCGCGCGCTGTCAATGGAATGTTCGTTCTATGTTCTATTTTTGTTTACCATACCAAGACGCTCCCTGGCGGCCTCCGGCAGGGGTGGCGGGTTGGGCGCGCTCGCTGCTTCCATCAACAGCCGGTTGGAGGCATCTTCGATTGCATTTTCAATCCTGTGCTGAATTTCGGCGCGCCGCAAACCGGGCGGAATGGGTTCGAGAAACTCAACGATGATGGTGCCGGGATAGCGCAAGATACTGCGCCGCGGCCAGTAAAGTCCCGAGTTCAAAGCAAGCGGTACGGCCGGCAGGCTAAGGCCCTGATAGAGAGCCACGTAGCCAGGTTTATAGTCGGGCGTGGCGCCTGGCGTGGCGCGTGTACCCTCGGGGAAAATGACGATCTCGCGACCATCGGCGGCGCGCGCGCGCGCGTCGCGAACCATCGCTTTAAGTGAGGCTGACGCCTTGTCGCGCTTAACCAGGATGTGTTCGAACTTGAGGCAGAACCAGCCGTAAAACGGAATCCACTTCAATTCGTCCTTGAGCACAATCGCCGGATCGCGAAACAACGGTATCAGCGCGAAGGTATCCCACATCGATTGATGCTTGGAGACGATGAGGCAAGCGCCCGTGGGTAGATTTTCGCGGCCCCGCACTTCAAGCTTGGTGCCGCAGATTTTCTCAAGCAGCCAAAGGCTCGTTTTTGCGTGCCATGTTAGTGCATGCAATGCCCAGGACCTTGGTGCAAGCAGCAACCAGGATCCGAGAAGCAAGAAAAGCACGGTGACGATGTAATAGACCGCAGCAAAGATCCAGGAGCGTAAGACTACCACGGCAGAAACCTCGATAGCCCAGGAATACCGGCAAAAAAGCGGCTCATCCGGTCAACCATCGGAGGCTTTAGGTGTGCCAAGCGCGACGGAGTTATCTTGCCTCCAGCCGAAAAATTGCTGGGTCCGCAGGCGCGCTACGGCTGGCAGATACTTAACGTACTCCGAGAACAAAATCCGCGCCGTTGCAACATGCAGCCACCAACCGCTTTCGGGGAAACTTTTGGGCGTGACGACGTGGGGCACGAATTCTGCGTCAGGCATGACGAGTGCGAGTTCGGCAAGACTGCGCGGCATATGATAGCTGGATGTCACGACGATAAGCTTGCGGAACCCGTTGGCGTTGGCCCAAGTGCGCGTCTCGTCCGCGTTGCCAACTGTGTCGAGGGCTTCGTAGCCGAGATCGACGCAACATGTGAAGCTCTTGTGGTCGAGACCGGATAGCCGTTCGACGTCTTCCTTCGGTGTGCGCCGGTTGACGCCAGTGATAAGCATGCGGCGCCCGAGCCCCTCTTTGAGAAGCGTAGCACCCGCCGCGATGCGGGCTTGCCCGCCAGTCAACACGACGATGCCATCGGCTTTTCCGGCGTCCGGGCCGCGCTCGCGCATCACGTGCGTTGCAAACAGCACAAAGCCAAACGCGAACGCGCTCGAGGCAATGGCGGCAGCAACGACGATTGCGCGCGAGACGACTCGCATGGCCTGATCTCAACTCCTTGTCCCGGTCCGGTAACGGCCTCCGGTCTTTGTCCTTCTCGGGAGACTAACCGATTTGGGCTGTGTTGTGACCGGTCTTGGAACGTATATTTTCAATATGAAAAACGCATTAATACTCTGACGATCAACAAATAAAGCACGTCGAACACTCAGTGCTGACTATTCAAAATCCGGTACACGCCGACCCGCGAGGTAATCATGCATAGCCCGGCTATAATCACCACGACCAGAAGCATCAACAGGTAACCGGCCGCGTCCAGCGACCCAGTTCCGATGAGGCGCTGCATTTCGACCGCGCTCACCGCCCCGCCGCCGAGTAACTCCATGATGGCTGGCATGCCGAGAAACACCAGCATGGCCAGCACCGCGCCAACGATGCCGGATTTGACACCGAGCCGCAGGAAGTGCTTTTCAAACTCGCGCGCGATGAATTTGTCGGTGGCGCCGACAAAATGCAAAACTTCGACGATATCGCGGTTGGAGGCCATGGCGCTTTTTGTGGCTGAAACGATGACCGCCGTCGTCGCCGCCGCGACAAGCAGAAAAATGGCGATACCGCCAAGTGCGAACGATCCGGTAACGGCCCTGATTTGCTGCTGCCAGCGGCGGTGATCGTCGAGCGTCACGCCTTTGAACTGCTTGGCGAGCGCAGCATTAACGGCTTCCAAGTCGGGAGGATTGGCTCGATCGATCTCAATGGCAATGAGGCGCGGCACGGGCAGCGCTTTCAGCACATCGGATGAACCAAGCCAGGGTTCAAGCAGGCTGGCGGACGCTTCCAGGCTCAAGGGCTTCGCCGCCCGGATGCCCGGCTGCGTTTCCATGAAGGCCACGACGTCAAGCACTGACTTGTCGGTATCGGCTTTGTCTTTGGGTTCGACCTGAACCGTCACTTCACTCGCGATATCCTTTAGCCAGGCGTCGGCGGATTCTTTGATCATCCACACGGCGCCCGCCGTCAGGCAGGCGAGGAAGCACATGATCGCGATCACCAGTGTCAGCGAGCGGCCCGTCACCGATCCAGGCGGCACCACGGGCGCCGTCGTTTTCATGCGCCGCCCGCGTTCCTTCTCTTCACGGCTTGGTGCGTACATTTCGCGCGTTGGTTCTTCGATGTGCGGCGCCGGACGTGCAGCTTCGGGTGACGGCGCGGAATAAGGCGGGTAAAGCGCGCGGCCAGCGGCACCGGTTGGCGGTCCGGTGACAGGTCCCGTTACGGGATCGCCATAGGGGTCGTACTCTACCACTTGTTGGCCCACTTGTTGGCCTTGCAGCGGGCCCAACGGCGGGCGCCCGGAGAAGCGGTCATATGATCCGGACATGGCCCTTGTGTACCTCGATGCGCGGCGCCTTGAACTGCCGCATGAGTTGA
>JANOKZ010000228.1:0-8738 GCA_031419515.1 Hyphomicrobium sp. | reverse complement strand
CGCTCTCTTGAGCGAAGCACACTCTCTCGTCTGCGTTCCCGGCCAAGCGCGGCTCATCGTCGATCCACATTGAAGCGCTGCCCATTCCGCGCGCGAGCCGGGATCTTCACCCGTCTCTGATTTCTCCGGCCCTTCGGCTGGTGAAGATCCCGGATAGCCGTGGAAATTTGAGGCTGCAAATAACGCACCCACGCAGGCCACGGCTTCCGGGAATGCAAAGTTGCTGAGAGTTGCGCGCTATGGCTCACATACACTTACGGCAACGGCTTCGCTCACATGAGCGAAGAACACTCTCTCGTCTGCGTTCCCGGCCAAGCGCGGCCCATCGTCGATCCACATTGAAGCGCTGCCCATTCCGCGCGCGAGCCGGGATCTTCACCCGTCTCTGATTTCTCCGGCCCTTCGGCTGGTGAAGATCCCGGATAGCCGTGGAAATTTGATGCTGAAAATCACGCACCCATCGAGGCCACGGCTTCCAGGAACGCAAAGTTGCTGAGAGTTGCGCGCTATGGCTCAAATCCACTTTCGGCCACGGCTTCGCTGAATAAGTCTCGCCACGTTGGATTATACTTTTCAATCAGCTCAATTTTCCAGTCCCGACGCCAACGCTTCATTTGCCGTTCGCGTTTCGCTGCAAAGCCTGCATCCGAATGGGCTTCAAAATACACCAAACGATCAACCCAGTATTTCTTTGTGAACCCTTCAAGAACTCTATTGCGGTGCTCCCATGCCCTGCCTGGAAGGTCGCTGGTCATGCCCACATACAGCACGCCGCCCGGACTGCTCGCTGTGATGTAGACAAAATAGGTTTTGGTGGTGTGAAAGACCATGCGGTCATGCTTGCATAGGCATTTGCTCTGTCAAGTGAACATCGATTCCCCAACTTGCGTTCCCGGCCAAGCGCGGCCCATCGTCGATCCACATTGAAGCGCTGCCCATTCCGCGCGCGAGCCGGGATCTTCACCCGTCTCTGCTTCGACCCATCGGCCGGTGAAGATCCCGGATAGCCGTGGAACTGTGATGCTGAAAATCACGCACCCATCGAGGCCACGGCTTCCGGGAACGCACGCTGAGAGCGCAAGGAGCTACCCAGAAATCTTGGAAAAATCGGCCACCGTTTGCGTCGCGGCGCGGATTTCGGAGAGGAGACGCAAGCGGTTCTCGCGAATTTTTGCGTCGTCCACGTTGACCATGATCTTGTCGAAGAAAGCGTCAACCGGCGGGCGGAGTTCGGCAAGCGCGCGCATGGCACCGGCGAAGTTCTCGACGTTGATGGCCGCAACCGTGTCCTGCTTTATTTCTTCGATCTTGGCCGCGAGCGCGATTTCTTCTTTTTCCTTCAAGAGTTTTAGATCGTACGTGCCCGCGTAGGATTTCTTGTCTTTCTTTTCTTCGATTGCGAGGATGTTCGCGGCGCGTTTGACGCCGGCCAGCAGGTTCGTGCCGTCGTCGGTTTTCAAGAATGCGTCCAGCGCTTCAACGCGGCGCACGATGAGCGCGAGATCGTCCTGGCCGCCAAGCGAGTAGATCGCGTCGATGAGGTCGTGACGCTTGCCCTGGTCTTTGAGGAACACTTTGAGGCGGTCGGCGAAGAAGGTGAGGAGGTCACGCTTCACGGCTTGCAGGTCAAACCCGTCAGCCATTTTTTCGAACTCGACCGGTGTCGGGCGTCCGAAAATGGAGAGCATGCCCTGTTTTACAACACCGCCCAGAAGGTTTGCGCTGGCTTCGATGGCGCTATTCAGAGGCAGCCGGAGATCGTTTTCGATGACGATGCGGATCACACCCAGCGCCGCGCGCCTGAGCTGATACGGATCGCCCGAACCCGTCGGCTTTTCGTTGATCGCCCAGAACCCAACCAGCGTGTCGAGCTTATCGGCGAGCGCCACGGCAATCGCCACCGCATCGCCCTGATCCTCACGTGGCACCGTGTCGGTCACGCCCTTCGGCTTGTAATGCAGCTCGATGGCGCGCGCGATCTCGGCCTTGGTCCCAGCGTGCTCTGCATAATACCGGCCCATGAGCCCTTGCAGTTCGGGGAACTCGCCGACCATGCCGGAGACGAGATCGGCTTTGGACAATTGCGCCGCGCGGCGCGCGTCCTCCGGGTTCGCGTCCACCGCGCCCGCGATTTGAAACGCCAGCTCCGCCACGCGCTCGACGCGATCCTTTTGGCTTCCCAATTTCTCGTGGAACGTGATGCCGGACAACGCACTCGCCATTTCGTCGAGCGGCTTTTTCAGATCCAAATCCCAAAAGAACTTGGCATCCGACAATCTAGCGCGAATGACCTTTTCGTTGCCGGAGACAATTTGCAGACCCGCATCCTTGGCGGATAGATTTGACACCAGCAGGAACTTGTTCGCGAGCTTCTTGGTCTTCGGATCGCGCAAGGAAAAGCACTTCTGATGCGATTTCATCGACGTCATCAGGCATTCTGCGGGAACGCTCAGGAATTCCTTTTCAAAGGAGCCCATGAACACGACCGGCCATTCGGTCAACCCGGCATTTTCATTGAGCAGCGCTTCGTCCCCGACGAGTTCGAGCTTAGCGTCCTTCGCCAGTGCGCGCGCTTGTTCGGCAATTAAACCCACGCGCTTGGCCGGATCGAGCACGACTTTGTGGGCCAGTAACTTCGCCTCAAAGTCGGCAAAGTCTTTCACCTTGAAGGGTTCGCCGCCCAAAAAGCGGTGACCCGAAACGATATCGCCTGACGTTATCCCCGCCCATTCCAGCGGGATGATTTTGCCCCCCAAAATGCACATCATTGACTGCAACGGACGTACCCATTGGAACGGGGACGCGCCCCAGCGCATGGATTTTGGCCAGGGAAATTTGCCCAGAACCTCGTGAACGGTTTCAGTGATGATCTCAGCCGATGGGCGCCCGGGCTTATCTATATTGGCGACGTAGTAATCGCCCTTCTTCTCGTCCTTCACGATCTCCGCGTCGGAAAGTTTAGACAATCCTGCCGATTTCAAAAACCCTTGAACCGCCTGCTCCGGCGCGCCGACGCGCGGACCTTTTTTTTCTTCCCGTATCGCGGGCGACTTCGCGGGAACGCCTGCAATCACCAGCACGAGGCGGCGCGGCGTCGAGAAGCATTTCGCCTCCCCCGTCTCTAGCCCGCGCGCTTTCAAGCCTTCCATGACAAGACGGCGCAAATCGTCCGCTGCTCGCACCTGCATGCGTGCCGGAATTTCTTCGGAGAACAATTCGAGGAGAAGTTCGGACATTCGAATTCAATCTCAACCGTCGAGGCAGTGAAATCCCCCTCCCCTCGACGGGGAGGGGTTAGGGGTGGGGTGAAGACCAGAGCGGGATGCTGCAGTTGAACCCCGAAGTCATGATCAAGTCCAGTGTGCTACAGATCAACTGAAACCTGAGTGATCCCCCCACCCCCAGCCCCTCCCCGCGAAGGGGGAGGGGAGCCACGCACGTACAGCACATGGGGATTGGGTAAAATTCAATACGCGCCGTCAGGCTTAGCGCCGGCCGGAGCATCGGCCTTCGGCGCCGCATCGGTTGCAGGCTTAGCGGCTTCCTTCGCCGCAGGAGCAACCGGCGCTTCGACCGCTGCAGGACCTCCACCTACCAATCGCGCGCCAATATCTTCAATGGCACCCGTCGCCGTAAGGTATCCAATACCCACCAGCAGCATAGCAACAAACATGCGGAAAATCGGCGGCTTCTTGTTGAGCATCAAATAGCCAACTGCAAACAGCGGCACGAACGCCGCCAATAATCCAACGATCAGATCTGAACTCATGCGCGTCCTCCATCAGTGTTGAGCCAGGCGCCGCAGCAGGCTTTCGCCAGTTCGCGCACGCGCAGGATATAGCTTTGCCGTTCCGTGACCGAGATCACGCCGCGGGCGTCGAGCAGGTTGAAAACGTGGGACGCCTTGATGCACTGATCATAGGCGGGCAGAGCCATCAGATGTTGGCCCGACGGGTGGCGGGGTGTCTGACCCTCTGGGTCTGACACCTTTGCTCCAATCGCGCCAGCGGTGTCAGACCCGGAGGGTCTGACACCTGACCACCCCTTTTCGAGCAGAGCTTTGCATTCGCTTTCCGCGTCCTTGAAGTGCTGGAGCAGCATGTCGGTATTGGCATGCTCGAAATTAAAGCGCGAGTATTCCTGCTCGGCCTGCAAAAACACGTCGCCGTAATTCAATCGGCGCGCATCCGTGCGGCCGTTGAAATTCAAGTCGAACACGCGGTCGACGCCCTGCACGTACATGGCAAGACGCTCGAGCCCATATGTGATTTCGCCCGACACGGGATTGCAATCGTAGCCGCCAACCTGCTGGAAGTAGGTGAACTGCGACACTTCCATGCCGTTGCACCAGACTTCCCAGCCTAATCCCCAGGCGCCAAGCGTCGGGCTCTCCCAATCGTCCTCGACGAAGCGGATGTCGTTGATCGACGTATCGATGCCGATAGCGTCGAGACTCTGTAGATAGAGTTCCTGAATGTTGGCCGGTGACGGCTTCATGATCACCTGGAACTGGTAGTAGTGCTGCATCCGATTCGGGTTTTCGCCATAGCGCCCATCCTTCGGGCGGCGCGAGGGCTGCACGTAGGCCGCTGCCCAGGGCTTGGGCCCAAGCGCGCGCAAGGTCGTCGCCGGATGGAATGTTCCAGCCCCCACTTCCATGTCATAGGGTTGGAGCACGACGCACCCTTGCGCGCCCCAGAACTGCTGCAGCGTCAGGATCAGATCCTGGAACGACTCTTTAGGGCGAAGAGCCGGAGGGGCTGCGGATAATTTGGGAGCCGTTTTGGCGGGCATCGGCAAGCTCTTATTGTTCGGTTGCGCCGCACTATAAGCATTCGCGTCCCCTTGTCACCCCGAGATGCCCCAAAACCCACGTTTGTCTTTGTGCGGCAGGGCTTTGGCGTTACGCTCACAAGTGGCGCGGAAAGTCGCGCCGGTTGCATTCAGATTTCGTAGCGTGGAGAAGCAAAAATGGCCGTTCTCAAAGTAATCGAACTCATGGCGTCGTCATCTAAGAGCTGGGAAGACGCAACCCAGCAAGCCGTCGCCAAGGCAGGCAAAACCTTAAAAGGTGTCAAGTCCGTTTGGGTGCAAGATTTCTCGGCATCCATCGGAAAAAGCGGCAAGATCGACAACTATCGCGTCACTTGCAAGGTAACGTTCGAGATCAAGGACAAGAACGGCGGCTAGCTCTGGCGCTGACGCGGCTTATAGGCGCCGGCTTTCTCGTCCCACTCAAGTTCGCCCAAATCCTTCGGGGCCCCTTTGGCGGCAGCCGTCTCACGCCTGCGGCGTTCAACCTCGGACGGACTCTCTGTCTGCGCTTGCGCGATCAGCTTCGAGAACAGCTTGTAGCCGGCGTAGAGGCCAACTCCGGCAGCGGCGAGGATGATGAAGGGCGGCATATCATTCGGCTTTCGTCACAGCCCGAAACGCGACCAGAGCGCCCGGGTCTCGACAGCGGACACCAGATCATCGGCGAAAGCAAGGCTGCCGAGGTGCTGGTTCGTCGCCGGGGCGAAGCGGCGCAAGCGCGCAAGTAGCCCTGTTTTCTGGGTTTCAACGACCTGCAGACGTATGTCCTGCCCGTGCAGTTCCTGCATTTTGCTGCGCACATCCGCGATGCCGTCGATGAGTCCAAGTTCAAAGGCCTTGGGGCCCGCCCAGAACGCGCCCGAGAACAGTTCTGCGTCAGGCGCCTTGAGCTTGCCAAGGCGTCGCTCTTTGACGAGCCCAATGAACACATCGTGCACGTCGCGCTGGATGGCCTTCAATCGCGCCACATCATCGGCGTTTTCCGGCAGGAACGGATCGAGTGTACTTTTCGACAAGCCAGACGTGTAAACGCGGCGCTCAATACCGAGCTTATCGATGGCTTCGACAAATCCGAAGCCCGCCGAAATGACGCCGATGGAGCCAACGATCGATGAGGGATCGGCGTAGATTTCATCGCCCGCGATCGCCAGAAAGTATCCCCCCGACGCCGCAACGTCCTCGCAGAATACGTAGACTTTCTTTTTCTTTTCGTCCGCAAGCTGGCGGATACGCTTAAAAATCAGGTTGGATTGCACGGGCGAACCACCCGGCGAGTTGATCAACACAGCAACGCTCGGCAGTTTCGAGAGGCTGAACGCCTTTTCAATCGCGCCCGCGACACCAGCAATGGAAAGTCCGGGACGCAACGGCGTCACCATGCCGATGGGCCCTGTAAATCTCAAAACGGGTACGACAGGTTTGCGAGAAAAGGGCCACATTCGGAAAAACTCCGCAGGGAAAGAGAATTGCACAGAGGCACGCAACGTTGAGGCACGCAACGTTTGCGTCCAAACAGGTAGGTCAAAAGAAACGCTTTTGCCAGTCCTTCATTATCGGGCCTTGATTATCGCCGCATCACATGCCAAGCGCGCCGCCCTGACGAAGTATTTTCTGGGCGGCTGCCGTGAACTCATTCCCATCTCCGTGCAGCACGAAGGGTGGACGCAAAGTGAGTGGCGCGCGGCTGCCCTTGGTGCCGTGTACCAGCACACGGATCGCAGGCTCGTTCAATCGCGCATGAATGGGCAAAATAACGAGGCCGCCAAAACGCGCTTCAAACGCTGTCAGAATTTCCGGTAAAGCCTCTGCCTTATGTATCAGCGTCGCCCTTCCGCCGGGGCGCACCATGCGCGCCATAAAGCGCAGCCAATCATTGAGCGATTGGCGCGACATGGCATGCGACGCCGACTTCAGGGCATTTGGTGCAAGCGTTCCGGCACTTGAATCATGAAAAGGCGGATTGGCGACGGCATCATCAAAACTCTCAGGCGGGATCCCGGCTGGCGCGCCGACTTCCGCTTGCACCGCCGTCACGCGGCCTGTGAGACCGTTAGCCGCGATATTCTCGAGTGCCAGTTTGGCAAGCTCGGGTTCGCGCTCAAGCAACGTGACATTGAGAGTTGGCAGTCGCGCCGCCGCGCACAGGCCGACTGTGCCAACACCTGCACCAATATCGAGCAAGGTTGCATCGCCCTTTTCGGGTGCGCGCACGCTCGCAGCCAGCAAGACCGCATCGACCCCCGCCCTGTAGCCTTTGCGCGGTTGGCGGATGATGAGGCGATCGCCGAGAAAATAGTCCTCCGTGAAGTCTTGGGCGACATCGGCGATGTCCTGCGTGATTTCCAGCTCGCGCACATCAGCCCTTTTCATTTCCGGCAACCCATTGTCCAATTCCTGACTGACGCATGAGCCCAGCCGCCTCGTCCCAAGTCTCCTCCGCCACCATGAGACGGCGCGGGAAGGCCCCAATCGAACCTTCAACGATGCTGATATGCTGATCGAAAACAACGACTTCGATCCCAGCATCATGCATGAGGCTCTGGACGAAACTTAGTAGCACTGGATCTGTGGTCGATATCAGTTCGCGCATGCCTCAAAGATAGACTAAGCAAGGACCCCCGCCTACACCAACATGCATGCGCCAATCCGACCGGCTAGTAATGGCACGCCTGCCGGACTATATTCTATTCAACTTCAATATGTTGGGGGCCTGGCTTTGGGTCGCGTTATACCGCTCGATGAGGCGCGCGAAGGTGCGCAGGATTTGAAACCGCTGATGGACCTCGTCAATGAGGACATGCAGGCGATCAATCGCATCATTCTCGATAAGGCCGTTTCCGACGTCGAATTGATCCCCGAACTCGCCCATCACCTCATCGACAGCGGCGGCAAGCGGCTGCGGCCCATGCTGACAATCGCTGCCGCCAAGCTCTGCGGCTATCCTGGCACCTGGCATGTCCGCGTGGCTGCCGCCGTTGAATTCATGCACACGGCGACGCTGCTGCACGACGACGTGGTGGACGAAAGCGGCACGCGGCGCGGACGCAAAACGGCGCGCATGATCTGGGGCAACCAGGCGAGCGTTCTCGTCGGCGATTTTCTCCTGGGCCAAGCCTTCCGTATGCTGGTCGAAGCCGGCTCCCTGCCGGTTCTGAAAATTATGTCGAACGCGGCGGCGACCATTGCCGAGGGCGAAGTCATGCAGTTGGCCGCCGCCAAGAATACGGCGACGACCGAAGACGAATACCTCGCCATCATCAATGCCAAGACGGCCGCACTTTTCTCGGCCGCAGCCGAAGTCAGCCCGGCGCTCGCCCAGCGCCCTGCGGAAGAGCAAACCGCGTTGAAATCCTATGGCAAGAACCTCGGTCTCGCATTTCAGCTGGTCGATGACGCACTCGACTACGCGGGTGACAGCCAGCGCCTCGGCAAAGCAACAGGCGACGATTTCCGCGAGGGTAAGATCACGCTTCCCGTGATTCTGTCGTTCCGGCGCGGGACGAGCGAAGAACGTCAATTCTGGAACCGCACGATTGCCGAAGGCGACATCAAAGACGGCGATTTGGAAACGGCCGTTGGCCTGATGAAAAAGCATAAAGCCATTGATGCAACGCTGGAACGCGCGCGCTCCTACGGTTCCATCGCACGCGACGCGCTAGCCATCTTCCCCGCCAGCCGCGAAAAAGATGCCCTCGAACGCGTCATCTCGTTTTGCGTCAGCCGCACGCATTAGAAACTTTCCGGTTGAGATGGAAACCAGTTTCGGGGGAGAATTCTCCGCTGGCAGGGCTATCGCATTTGGCCGTGAGTCCGTGACTTCCCCTCCCCAGCGGGGAGCAGGGCTATCGCATTTGGCTGAGGAGGGCGATGAGATGAGCGTCGTTCCAGGCGGCTTTTCGCAATTTTCCGGCCAGCGACCCTTT
>JANOKZ010000227.1:0-4123 GCA_031419515.1 Hyphomicrobium sp. | reverse complement strand
TGCCAAGGCTGCTAGCCGCAGCGTAGGCCCCTACAGCCCAAGACACGCCAAGCTAGACAGCACCCGCGAAAAATCATCTCCCCAGCAACCTGATCCGAGGATGCGATCCTACCTCGAACTGAATTTCAACAGCCTGCTAGTGCGACAAGGCGTGCACCCCGCCTCCGTTTAACCCCTGCGCCTGGCAACCTATAGTGGCGCGAGCAACGGGCACGCCATTAATCATGCCGCCGCTGCTCTGTCCGCGACGCCCGTCTAAGGCACGGATGTTGCTACGTTTTGGTTGGGACGGGAAAACCGTCCCGGACCCGGCGACGGTTGTTAACGGCGCGCAGAGCACACCCAATTGGACGAGACGCACAAGTGCTATGCGCCCCACCACACAAAAGTCCGTTGGGTTTGAACAAAATTGCGTCTAAAGAAAGAAAAGCTCAGCGGTTTTTAAGACCCCTATGAGCGCGCATTTGAGTGAGTACAGTTATGGCGTCACATCACCTGCCTTACCTCGCAAAAATCGACGGCTGCGGAATCAACATGGCAGATCTCGACAGCGCCATCCGCGCAATCGTTGCGCGCGCGAAAGCAGCTGAGCCTTTCACGGTATTCACGCTCAACCTTGATCATCTCGTGAAGTTGCGGCGCAATGCAGCGTTCCGGAGTGCATACGCAAATGCCAGCGTTGTAACTGCAGACGGCGCTCCGGTTGCGTGGCTCGCGCGCTTCCAAAATAAAAAAGTACAGCGCGCAACCGGTGCCGATCTTCTCATGCCGCTCGCAGAAGCAGCAGCCGAAGCGCGTTTGCCCGTGTTTCTCTTTGGCTCATCGGCCGACGTGATGGCGCGTGCCGGCCGGGATCTTGGAGAACGCACGGATGGCCTGATCGACATCGCGGGAACAATGGCCCCGTCCGACACCTTCGATCCCAACGGCAGTGAAGCCGACGCCGCATTGCAACGCATCCGCGCCTCGGGTGCTAAGCTTGTTTTCATCGCACTTGGCGCACCAAAGCAGGAACTATTCGCCGAGCGCGCCCGGTCTCTGGGCGTAAATTGCGGCTTTGTCTGCATCGGTGCGGCGCTCGATTTCATCGCTGGCACGCAAGTACGCGCGCCGGAAAGCATGCGCAATAACGGCCTCGAATGGCTGTGGCGGCTAGCCACCAATCCACGCCGGTTGGCGCGGCGCTACACCGAATGCGCGGGTGTTTTATTTGACCTAGTCGTGATCGCACCGCTTCGTCAAAGGGCTTTGAGACTACGCGCGTAGTCGCTGGCAAATAACCGGCTTTGAGATCGCGGCTGTATACAGAGTTAAGCTTGTGCTGAATTTCCGGAAACATTCGGATCGATCAGTCGCTAAAGGTCACGGCATGGCAAAGAAGATCCTCTTTTATACACACGGACTTGTCGATGGTGGCGGAGAGCGGCTGTGGTCGTGTTTGGCCACCGCGATGAAACAGCGCGGCCACGACGTCATGTTCGTCCAAGATTTCGAAGCCGACGAAAACCGTGCCAACCTCGATAACTCCATTCCTCTCTTCACACTTGGCCGGGGACATTTCCGGGCCGTCAAACGGCTAGCCGAATTGCTGAAACGCGAGAAACCGGACATTGCTCTTTCGGCTATTGGCGGATCGAACACCAAAATGATGCTGGCCAAGTGGCTGGCACACTCCCCGGTTAAAACAATAATCACGTATCACGGCTTCAGGGAATGGAAGACCGGACTGCTGAGTTTCATGACCTACTTCGGCTTGCCGGTTCTGAGTGCATTTGCCGATTGCACCGTTGCTGTCTCGGACGGGCTTCGCGAACAGCTCGTCGCTAAATGGGGCGCAAGGCCCGACAAAACAATCGCTATTCTCAATCCTGTATTTTACCCCAAAAGCGCCCGCGTGCCCTCAAAGGCCGAACTCGAAGCGCGCCCGGATACACTTTTGGCCGTTGGCCGGATGGTTCCTGAAAAGGATTTCATCACGCTTGTGCGGGCGTTCGCGCGGCTTGAGCGCCCGGCAGCCCGCCTCATTATTCTTGGCAAAGGACCGGAAGAGGCAAAGATCGTCGCTGAACTCAATCGTCTCGGAATACGCCATCGCGTCTCTCTTCCCGGATACAGCAAGGAACCTTGGAAGCACTACTCGGAGGCCAAGTGTTTCGTACTGTCGTCTAACTCCGAACCTTTCGGCAATGTCGTCGTCGAAGCCATGGCGTTTGGACTTACCATTGTTGCAACGGCTTGTTCTGGCCCTCAGGAAATTCTGCGTCACGGCGAATTCGGCCGCATCGTTGCTGTCGGCAACGACTTGCAGATGGCGCACGCTATGGCCGGCGCGCTCGACAATCCCGGCGATCCAGCCGTTCGCCGCAAGCGCGCCGACGACTTCTCGTTTGACGTGCGCGTGCCAACCTACGAGCGCCTCATCGCAAAGGTTCTAGGAGAGCAACCAGAGGCAGACGTCCAGCCGGTCGCAGATATGGACGAACAGCGCAGAACCGTGGCCTGAGACCGGGTCATATATGGAACCGGGGCATGGCAGCAACCACCGAAAAACGCCGCGTTTATCTCGACCTGACCCATCTTGGCCGGCACGTGACCGGCATCGAACGCGTTTCAATCGAGCAGTTCGAGCGTGTGTCATTCGATGAGGCGACGCTCATACCTGTACGCTCGTCCGGAGTCGCATCCATGGTAGTACGCCAGCAGTTCTTGCTGCCACTTTACGCGCTGCTACACCCCAGCGCCCTATTTGTCTTTCCTGGATTTCCCCCCTCACCCTTTTTCTCGCTCATCCGCCGTCGCGTGCTGATGTACGTGCACGATACGTTTCTGATCACGCGGCAAAAGGATCTCAGCACCAAGGCACGGATTTACATGGCACCCCAGTTCCGGCGCGCCGTGAAATCTCTCCAGCATTTCCTCGTCAATTCGGAAAAAACACGCGACGACCTGGCCCAACATACGAGGCCCGGTGCCAGCATTGGCCTCTATCGCCCAGGCGTCAGAAACGTTTTCAATCTCGCGCCCGGACCGCATGCCAGCCGGCAAGGCCCGCCAAAACCGCTTAGGCTGATTTCACTGGGGACTGTCGAACCGCGCAAGAACTACGCGGCCGCACTGGCAATTCTCGACCAGTTGCGCGCCACCGCCCACCCGGGCGCCGAACTGCATATTGTCGGCCGCGCGGGTTGGGGACCTGACGCCGATTTGATATCCTCGCACCCAGGCGCCATAGTTCATGGTTACCTTTCGGCCGAAGAGGTCAAAAAGCGCATGGATGACGCCGACGTTTATCTCTGCACATCCCACGACGAGGGGCTTGGATTGCCGCTGCTCGAAGCGCAATACGCCGGGCTTCCCGTCGTCGCGCCGGACCAGCCTGTCTTTCGCGAGGTGCTTGGCGCATCTGGCACCTTTATAAATCCATCGAACCCGGCCGCTGCTGCTGGCCTGATACACGACGTCATTTCGGCACCCCATTGGCGCGAGGCCTGTGCCGCAGCCGCACTTGCCAACGTGGCGCGCTGGAACGCACTCGCCGCGTCTGATCTCGATAGCGCCAGACAAGTCTTTGCGGCACAACCGGGCGGCGTCGCAGTTATTGGAACGGCGATACGCACATCATGAGCGAGCCGCTGGACACACGCCTCACCCGCCGCGACGTCCTCACTGCAAGCGCTATAGGCGCAGCACTGTTGCCGTTTAATGCATTGTCAGCCAACGCAGCTCAAACACTCCGCCAGCTGGCCGCCGCTAAAGGCATTGTCTTTGGCGCCTCACTCGCCGTCCATGAGCTA
This sequence comes from Hyphomicrobium sp., assembly GCA_031419515.1. GTDB lineage: Bacteria > Pseudomonadota > Alphaproteobacteria > Rhizobiales > Hyphomicrobiaceae > Hyphomicrobium_B. Next base: position 329 of record JANOKZ010000227.1, on the reverse strand, counting down.
GATCGCCCGCACGGCGCCCGCTACGCAGAACTCTACAAGCGCGACGCCGCCATCATTACCAGCGAACTGGAATTCAAGATGTCGTCGCTGCGTCCCGCAGCCGGCCGCCTTGATTTTTCCGGCGCGGATCGCCTCGTTGACTTTGCTCTCCATAACCAAATGAGCGTGCGCGGACACACTCTGATCTGGAACGACGATCTCCCCGCTTGGATCAAGGGGTTGGGCGCTGGCGAAGTTGAGAACCTGCTCGAAAGCCACATCACGACTGTGCTTGAGCGCTATCGCGGCAAGGTTGAATATTGGGATGTTGTCAACGAGCCCATTGCACC
>JANOKZ010000226.1:0-2938 GCA_031419515.1 Hyphomicrobium sp. | reverse complement strand
CGCCGTTGGCATGTACGGCCCGCGCGGCGGCGGTATTGCCGAACGCGACGGTGTGATGCATTGCGTTGATATCATCAACGGCACGCTCGCCAAGGGCTTCGGCGTTATGGGCGGCTACATTGCTGCCACGCGTACGCTCATCGATGCCGTGCGTTCCTACGCTCCGGGCTTCATTTTCACGACGTCTCTGGCGCCAGTTATCGCGGCGGGCGCGCTGGCGTCGATCCGTCATCTGAAATCGAGTTCGGTCGAGCGTGAGCGCCACCAGGAACGTGCGCGCACGTTAAAGCGGCGTCTGGCGGCAGCGGAACTTCCCGTCATTTCCGGGCCAAGCCACATCGTCCCCGTTCTAGTTGCCGACCCGGTGCGCTGCAAGGCGCTTTCGGACGTACTCTTGAACGTGCACGGCATCTACGTGCAGCCGATCAATTACCCGACAGTGCCGCGCGGCACGGAACGCTTGCGCCTGACCCCCTCTCCGCAGCACACTGACGCGGATATGGACCGGCTCGTCGCCGCGATGTCGGAACTGTGGTCGCAATGCCCGTTGACCCTTGAGGCGACCCTGAGGCAGGCGGCTGAGTAATCCGCTGGCAAACACGGGCCGTCGCCACATAAGCCACCAAAATTTGCAAAGGTGTCTGACCCTCTGGGTCTGACACCTGAGGATGTATGGTGCCACGATGTCAGACCTGGAGGGTCAGACACCTGCCGCGCCACACGCGCAAGGCCCTAAGTGATCCAAAAACCGCGCGGTTTTTACGCGGGGGCGACCATGAATGGCTACCCTAAAGGGTGTTGAGCTGGGCGGGCCGCCCTTCTACTATCGTCGCAGGTTTGAGGCGGGCGGTCGTGCGCCCGTGCTTAGTACAGCTGACGAAAAAACACTAAACCAGAGGGAACGATTCCATGTCGACCGCCCCGGCCGCAGCGTCTTCTGCGAACGCCCGCTTCTTCAAATCGCATTTGTCCGAGACCGACCCTGAAGTCTTCAGCGCCATTCAGAAAGAGTTCGGCCGCCAGCAGCATGAGATCGAACTCATCGCCTCGGAAAACATCGTCTCGCAGGCCGTGCTCGATGCCGCAGGCTCGGTGCTGACCAACAAGTACGCAGAGGGTTATCCGGGAAAGCGCTACTATGGCGGCTGCCAGTATGTCGATATTGCAGAGCAGCTCGCGATCGATCGCGCCAAGCAGCTTTTCGGTTGCGGCTTCGCTAACGTGCAGCCGAACTCAGGTAGCCAAGCGAACCAAGGCGTGTTCAACGCGCTGCTCCAACCGGGCGACACGATACTAGGCCTCTCGCTCGCAGCCGGTGGTCACTTGACCCACGGCGCGCCCGTCAATCAGTCGGGCAAGTGGTTTAAACCCGTCCATTACATGGTAAAGCCGGATACGCACCTCATCGATATGGACGAGGTCGCCAAGCTTGCGCGCGAGCACAAACCGAAGCTCATCATTGCCGGCGGCTCGGCCTATCCGCGTAAGATCGATTTCGCGGCGTTCCGCAAGATCGCGGATGAAATTGGCGCGTACTTCCTGGTCGACATGGCGCACGTTGCCGGTCTCGTTGCAGCCGGTATGTACCCGAACCCGTTCCCGCATTGTCATGTCGCCACGACGACGACGCACAAGACGTTGCGCGGGCCCCGCGGCGGCATGATCTTGACCAACGACGAGGATCTGGCCAAGAAGTTCAACTCCGCGATCTTCCCCGGCATCCAGGGCGGTCCGCTCATGCACGTGATCGCCGCCAAGGCCGTCGCGTTCGGTGAAGCCTTGAAGCCGGACTTCAAGGTCTACATCAAGAACGTCATGGATAACGCGCGCGCCATGGGCGAAGTGCTGGTCCAGAACGGTTTCGCGCTGGTTTCGGGCGGCACCGACAGCCACTTGATCCTTGTTGATCTGCGCCCGAAGAAATTGACGGGCACGCTGGCTGAGAAGGCCATGGGCCGCGCCAACATCACCTGCAACAAGAACGGCATTCCGTTCGACCCGGAAAAGCCGATGGTGACGTCGGGCGTTCGTTTGGGTTCGCCCGCTGGTACGACGCGCGGTTTTGGCGTTGCCGAGTTCCAGGAAATCGGCCGCCTGATCTCGGAAGTGCTTGATGGGTTGGCGAAGAACGGCGAAGGCGGCAACGGCGCCGTCGAAGCGGCCGTCAAATCCAAGGCCATTGCGCTCTGCGCCAAGTTCCCGATTTACGCATAGTGATAGTGTCATCCTCTGGATGTGAGCAAAGCCGCTAAGATCCCCCTCCCCTGGACGGGGAGGGGTAGGGGTGGGGTGAAGAACTTGGCGGGATGGCAACTAAATGTCGGGCGGCCGTCATAGTCTGTGGACAATTCGTTAAGTGGCGTTGAATTTTCTGAGTTCCTGCGCAGACAATACCAAGCGCACAAAGGCGCGGAAAGCGAGGTCGCCTTGACCAAACTTTTGACGAAGAACAGGGCCGGGTGAGGCGCTGCAGGTGACTTGTAACTCGATAGTACAATTTCAAACCGGGAATTTGGCACCGGTGACCTGAGAAACACGACGGGCGGCAACGCCGCGGTCGGGTCGCGCCACGGGCAATCCGTGGCTCCAGTGGGGCAGGTCGCTCCACTTGGACCGATCTGCTAGCTGCACGCCTTGCCAGCGTGTCTGAGCGAACAGATTTGTGAGCAGGTATCTAACAATGCTCAAGCTGACTAGCCGCGAGGAGCCACAGAGTTCTTCGCGGTTAGCGTCATTACAATTTGGCCGGCACGGGTCACACATAACACCTGTTTCCATGCGCTCCCCCCACCCCCAACCCCTCCCCAGCGGGGAGCAGGGCTATCGCATTTGGCTGAGGAGGGCGATGAGATGAGCGTCGTTCCAGGCGGCTTTTCGCAATTTTCCGGCCAGCGACCCTTTGGCCTTGTCATGGCGGACGATGTTAAGTGCAAGCCGC
>JANOKZ010000225.1:0-4793 GCA_031419515.1 Hyphomicrobium sp. | reverse complement strand
TTGCCAGCCCAGGCTTCAGGGATCAGCATCATGGCGGCGTGCGAGAGCGAGTAGCCGCCCATCGTCAGGAATTCGAGTGCGTTGTCGAAGCACGCTGTGTCGGATTGGCCCTCGTAGGAGATCGGCCAAAGCTTCGAGATGTCGTTGCCGAAAAACGGCGAAGAAACGGAAGCTTGGCGCGCGGCCATCCAGTTGACGTTGCCGCGCAGCGTGTTGATTTCGCCGTTGTGTGCGACCATACGATAGGGATGCGCAAGCTTCCACGATGGGAACGTGTTCGTCGAAAAGCGCTGATGCACCAGCGCTAAAGCGGACGCCATGCGCGTGTCGGACAAATCCTTGTAATAGGTTTTGACCTGATTCGACAGGAACATGCCCTTGTAGACGAGTGTGCGTGTTGACAGTGAAACGGTGTAATGGCCGATGTCGCGGCCCTTGTAAGCGTCGTGGATCGCGTTGGAGACAACCTTGCGCACGAGATAGAGACCGCGCTCGAATTCATCCTGATCTTTGATGATTTTCGGGCGGCCGACGAACACCTGGCGATGCACCGGCTCGACGCTACGCACCATATCCGAGAGGCACGAGTTTTCGACGGGCACCGAACGCCAGCCAAGAAGTTCGAGACCTTCGTCTTTCAAGCAGCGGGCCCAGACGCGTTCGCAGTGTGCACGCAATCGTTGGTCCTGCGGCATGAACACATGGCCAACAGCGTAGAAGCCAGGTTTTGGCAAGACGAATCCAAGCTTGCCGGTTTCGTCTGCCAGGAAGTCGTGCGGGATCTGGATGAGAATGCCCGCGCCATCGCCCGACAGCGGATCGGCGCCGACAGCGCCGCGATGTTCCAAGTTTTCGAGAATTTTCAGAGCATCTTCGATGATCTTGTGAGATTTCTTTCCCTTGAGATCAACAATGAAACCGACGCCGCATGCATCGCGCTCGTGCGCCGGATTAAACAGCCCCTGGGCTGCAGGACGCCCGGACGCGTCAACCGATACATCGTCAGGTGGTGGAAAGTAGCCTTCGCTCATCGTCGTCAACCTCGGGTGCGCATCAGGGCGCTGCTGCGTTTGTATTCGGGGAGCTCAGCGGCTGGTGCGCTGATCGTAAATTTCAGGCCGCGATCTGTGGGCTAGACAGTCGCGGCGCGGCGTTTTCGGCCGCTCTTCGTTTCAGCGGCACACTCGCGCGGGCGATGCGTGAACATCGGCGTGGTGTTGGGCGCGTCCATGACCTTCGACTTCGTCACCAAATTTCTCCAACGCCAGCAGCTTTCAAGTCATTCTCGACCCAACCGCACAGCGCACGCAAGCCATCTTCATGCGCCCGGGGATTGTCGCGGCCCAAGCAGAGCACATAAAGGACAGCATTGTTGACCTATTTTTCAATTTTACAGATTTCGGGACCTGGCACAAGTGGGAAGAAGTGTTTGCCGCCGTTGATATTTAAAGTGTATTATTGGTGTCTAAAGCGCAATTTTGTTACGCCAAGCGCCGGAGGGCGATCCCCCCAGCAAAAAAGGCGGGCCCTCCTGCTGGAAGACCCGCCTCGGGTGTTTTAAGGGTCTTTCATCGCCGCTCAAACCGTTGATGGCTCAGAGAGCGATACTTAAGGCTCCGTCAGGCCGCGCCGGCCTCGATCTGCTTGACGCCGCCGTTTTCCGCCCCCGCCGTCTGAATAGCGATCGTCTTCGGCTTCATGCGCTCTGGCAGATTGCGCACAAGCTCTATATCGAGCACGCCGTTCTCGAAGCTCGCACTTTTGACCTCGACATGGTCTGCCAGCTGGAAGCGCCGCTCGAACGAGCGACCGGCGATGCCGCGATGCAGGAATGTGCGACCCTTATCGTCGGGCTTTTTCTCGCCCGTGACGGAAAGCGTGGATTCCTTAGCCTCGACCTTCAGTTCATCTGTGGTGAAACCAGCAACCGCCATAGTGATCGCGTAGGCATTTTCCGCAGTTCGCTCAATATTGTAGGGTGGATAGCCGTTATCGCTGTCGTACCCGCTCGCTTGGTCCAGCATCTGAACCAAACGGTCGAAACCGATTGCGCTGCGATAAAACGGGGAAAAATCAGTGTGTCGCATGACATTGTCCTCCATGAGAAGCGACATGTGGAAGCCCGCCAATGTGCGGCCGGGCTGGCTCAAGTTTGTGCTCCCTTGAGTGGCGAGCACAAACACTAGGTGGGTGCGCAGCAGCGCCGTTCAAGTCCCCCGTCTTAGGCCCGCGTCTTGGGCTCCCGTCTTGGGCAACGTCCGGGCATTTTGGCAGCGCGAGCTGACTGGCGCTCGGCGCCTGAGCCGTTAGAGTAGCTGCGGGCGAATCCTTACCGCAGGGCGACGACAGTTATGGCAACGGCGGGTATGGCGATGAACTTGGTTTCCCTGCCGATCAATCCGGTTCCCGCAAGCGCTATCGTCGGCGCGTTCGCCGGCTATGACAAGCGCCGTCTACGCTACGCCCGATGGGAGCCGACGCGTGGCCCCTCGCGTGGCACGGTGTGCATCTTCCCGGGGCGCGGCGAATACATCGAAAAGTATTTCGAAGTGGTCGCCGATCTGAGGCGGCGCGGCTTTGCTGTTGCCGTCATGGATTGGCGCGGGCAGGGCGGCTCGCAGCGCCCGCTTTCGAATCCACATAAAGGCCATGTGGTCGGCTTCACCGAATACGACCGCGACCTCGCGCGCTTCATGGACGACATCGTGCTGCCGAACATGCCGCCACCTTACGTCGCGCTTGGGCACTCGATGGGCGGCAATATTCTACTGCGCAACGCCCAGGATCCGCAAAGCTGGTTTGAGCGGATGGTGCTCGTGGCGCCAATGATTGCCATTCATGACGAAGCCATCGGCTATGGACAGAAAACAGCGCGCTTCTATGCCGAGCTTGCAGGCCTAACAGGATTATCGACTGCCTACGTGCGGGGCGGCGACGACGAGCCGGAAGAGCTGTTGGATTTCGAGTCCAATCTCCTGACCTCTGATTTTGTCCGCTGGTCGCGCAACAAAGCCGTGTTGGAATTAGCACCCGAACTGGGGCTCGGGTCTCCGACGAATGGCTGGTTCAAGTCGGCTCTGCGCAGCTGCGCTGTGTTGCAAAAGCCCGATTATCCAAAATATGTCGAAGTGCCGCTTCTCATGTTTGCCGCTGGCGCAGACCGCATCGTGTCACCCAAAGCAATTGAAGATTTTGCCGTTGAACTGAAGATCGGCGGGCATATCCTGATGCCAGGATCGCGCCACGAAATCCTGCAGGAGAACGACGCCATCCGCCAACGCTTCTGGGCCGCTTTTGACGCCTACTTGAGCGTTGGGCTGAAGGCGGCGTGAACGAGCCTATTCAATATCACCAGCAGCGCCATAGACAGTGAACGTGACTTCGGCGTTGAGAGCGCCGACCAGCGCGAGCGTTTCAACCGGCAAGCGATAAAAAGCCGGCGCCGGGTCGCTGCCGGATTGAATGCCGATGTCGAAACATCTCGACTTTAGGCCGTCAAAGGTGGCCTTTGCAGATGCAGGCAGTGCCAATATCGCGTCATGAAATTGGCGAATGGCATCTTTGGCCGTTGCAGGGTCTTCGTTAAGTTCGAGCGCTGCGTAACTGCCTGGCTCGTAACTCATGACGAAGGCGTAGGGGTCCAAAGCCTCTAACAGTTCGTCGAGGTCGAGGGCGCCGCGAAGCTCGAGATCGACATTCAGAAATTTCGTCTTTTTGTTCATGCCGTATTTCGCTTAACGCCCCGTACTTCACGACTTGTATCTGTTCATGCCATGTTTCTGTTTCTGTTTATGTCATGGCGATGAGCTTGAGGGCCGCTTCATGCAGGCGCGGATCGCCGGTCGCGATGACGTTGCCGCCATCGATGGCAGATCCGCCGTCCCACGTCGTCAAGCACCCGCCGGCCCGTTCGACGATCGGGATCAAGGCAACAACGTCGTAGGATTTCACGCCTGCTTCGAACACGGCATCGATCAGACCAGATGCCAGCAGAGCAAAGTGGTAGCAGTCGCCGCCGTAGCGCGTCATGCGAACTTTACTGCATAAGGTCCGGTGAACCGCATCCTGATGCCCGGCTTCGAAAAGGCCGGGATGGGTCGTCGTCACTGTGGCATCGGCGAGACGTGGGCAGGCGCGTGTCTTGAGAAGCTTGGGTTTGCCGTCCCTGACGCGCACGTAGGAGGCCTTGCCGTCTGCCCAGAAGCGTTCACCCGTAAAAGGCTGGTTCATGATGCCAAGGACAGGGGTGTCGCCCTCCAGCAAGCCGATCAAGGTGCCCCAGAGCGGGCTGCCCATGATGAAGGCGCGCGTACCATCGATTGGGTCAATGACCCAGCGGTAGGCTGATGAGCCGTTCACATGGCCGAATTCTTCGCCCGTCAGGCTATGAGTGGGGAATCGGGACTTGAGCGCTTTGGCGATCACCCGCTCAGCGGCCTTGTCGGCCTGTGTCACGGGATCGAAACCGTCTGCGCTTTTGTTTTCAACAGCCAAGTGTTTGCGGAAGTACTTCAAAATCGCTGTTTCTGAGAGATCTGCAAGGTCGTGTGCGAGGCTCAGTAGCTCGGAAACGGGGACTTCAGCTTGGCGCTTCGGCTTGGATTTTCCCCTTGAGGGTTCACGTACTTGCGACATTTGCTTCGCCGTCTTTCGTTATTCGCGGGCGACGGCGATGCGCTTGGCGCCCTCACCAACGGCGAGCGCGGCATAACTTCTGCCTAACGCCGTCGCGTCGGCGGGGTGAAGCGTCGATCCGACGACCCCGCGAACGTCATATTCGCGCAGGATGGTGC
>JANOKZ010000224.1:0-8039 GCA_031419515.1 Hyphomicrobium sp. | reverse complement strand
GGATGGTCATAAGGATCAAATGTCTAGCATCCGTAGCGGCGCCGACATAGTGTCAGTTGTGGTGGGGGACAAGACAAGTTCCGGGGCACATCTGTCAACAATCCGGCTTATGAAGCAACCTCAACTCATCGTGAGACGGATTTCGGCTAAGGCCACGCGCGGCTGGGTCGAATTCGGGCCGTTCCGCTGGGCCTGCGCGCTGGGCCGTAGCGGCATTAGCCCATTAAAGCGCGAAGGAGATGGGGCCACGCCCCGGGGGCGCCACCAGCTTCTCTATGGCTACTTCCGGAATGGACATTTTCCGCGCGTCAATGCGTCTCTGCCATTAAAGGCGCTCACGCCCGGGCTGGGTTGGTGCGATGCGCCATCAGACGGCAACTACAACCGTGTAGTCCGCTACCCCTACAATGCAAGTGCCGAAGCACTTTGGCGCGATGACCGGCTTTACGATTGCATCGTTGTCCTCGACTACAACATCCGCCCGCGTGCACGCGGCAAGGGCAGCGCTATTTTCATCCATGTCGCGCGTCCGGGGCTTCTGCCGACCGAGGGCTGCATCGCGATGCGCAAATCGCATCTTCGCATGCTTCTCACGCATCTGCGGCGCAAGGCTTCCATCTTCGTTCCATGAAAAATGACCCGGACTCTCTTTCGAATGTCCGGGCCAGTCTATGAGCACAGCTAGGGGAAGCGAGTGTGCCCGGGAGACGTCTTGCGCTGCCTGGGACCTGGTGGAGGTCAAGCTCCAGGCCCGGCCCCAGGCAGCAAGCGATCAGTAGTTGTACGCGCGCTCGCCGTGGTCGGTGATGTCGAGACCTTCGCGCTCTTTGTCCTCTGCAGGACGCAGACCGATGAGGAGATCGACCAGCTTGAAGAGGATCAGCGAGCCGAGACCGCTCCACAACAGCGTCGTGCCGACGGCCTTGGCTTGTGCCGTCATCTGCGTCACGAGATCGTAAGCGCCGACCGCGAGTTCACCCGGCTTCGACAGATAGTCGGGAACGCCCGCGCCGCCGAGATCGGGGTTGACAAGCAGACCCGTTGCAAGTGCGCCAAGGACTCCGCCGACACAGTGGATGCCGAAGACATCGAGGCTGTCATCGTAGCCGAACGTGCTCTTGACGCCCGAGCAGAACGTGAAACATACGACGCTGACGATGAGGCCAAGGACGAGTGACCCCATGATGCCGGCAAAGCCGCAAGCCGGCGTCACGGCGACGAGACCGGCAACGACGCCGGAGACGAGACCGAGCAGAGACGGCTTACCCTTCACGATCCATTCCATCATGATCCACGAGAGGCCCGCAGCTGCTGTGGCGATAAAGGTGTTCATCATCACCTGACCCGCGAAAGCATTGGCTTCGAGGTTTGAGCCGACGTTGAAGCCGAACCACCCGACCCACAGAAGTGCCGCGCCGATCATGCACATCGTCAGAGAGTGCGGAGGCATGGCTTCGCGGCCATATCCGACGCGCCTGCCGAGGATCAAGCAGCCGACAAGGCCCGCGATACCGGCGTTAATGTGCACAACGGTGCCGCCGGCAAAATCGAGCGCGCCCCAGCGGAACAGAATGCCGGTATCGCTAGTAACAGCGTCGAGAGCAGCTTGTGCCGCTGTCTTGGCTTCGTCGCCGGTCGCGGCGGCAAGAGCCTTTGCAGCGTTGCCAAACGCATCCGGGCCGCCCCAGTACCAGACCATGTGCGCGATGGGGAAGTAAATGAACGTCACCCACAACGCCATGAACAGCATCACGGCCGAGAACTTCATGCGCTCGGCAACAGCGCCAAGGATGAGGGCCGGTGTGATGCACGCGAACGTCATCTGGAAGGCGATATAAACGTATTCCGGAATGTAGACGCCGTTCGAGAACGTGGCGGCGACAGTCGTTGAGCCGACGCCGCTGAGAAACGCTTTCGAGAAACCGCCGACGACGTCGTTCAGTGCGCCGCCGTTGGTGAAGGTCATGGAGTAGCCGTAGAGCACCCAGATAATCGCGACGAGACAGAGCGTGGCGAACACCTGCATGCACATCGACAGCATGTTTTTGGTGCGCACCAGGCCGCCGTAGAACAGCGCGAGGCCCGGCACTGTCATCAGCAGCACCAGAACCGAACAGATCATCATGAAGGCGGTGTCGCCCTTATTGGGCACAGGGAGTGCGGCTGGCGCTGCAGCCGCCGCTTCTTGGGCAAGTGTTGGGTCGGCGAAACCGGCGAGCACGCCAAGAGCCCCCAAGGCTCCGGCAGTGCGCGCTAAAGTTCGATACGTCATGTGTGCAGCTCCCTGATTGGTCAAAACTGTTTGGTTTGTTCCCGAGTTGGTTCCTGGTTGATCTGGGCGCCTCACAGCGCGTCATCATCGGATTCGCCCGTGCGGATGCGAACGGTGTGTTCGATCGATGAGACGAAGATCTTGCCGTCGCCGATTTGGCCAGTTTTGGCGGCGTGCTGGATAGCAGCGATGGCTTTCTCGACCTGGGCCGTCGAGACGACCGCTTCAATCTTCACTTTGGGCAGAAAGCTGACGGCGTACTCAGCGCCGCGATAGATTTCGGTGTGCCCCTTTTGACGGCCGTACCCCTTAACTTCGGTCACGGTCATGCCCTGCAGCCCGAGGTCGGTCAGCGCAGCGCGCACCTCCTCCAGCTTGAAGGGTTTGATAATCGCAGTTATGAGCTTCATGTGAGCCCCCTCTCCCTTTCCCGGCTGATTGCCGGCTGAACATTCGACGTGAGCCCGGGCCGAAAAACCCGGGTGCCGAAGGGTGAGAGATCAAGAGCCGTGCCAGTTTAGGCCTGACGCGCTATATCTTTGTTTTCAAATAGAAATGTATGAATATGGCGATCACGCAGCGCACGGCTTGGCAGCAAATATGACTATTTTTTGTGCAGCGATGATTATTTGCCTATTATTTAATCATACTACTTGATCGCGAACGCAGTCGCTTTTTTTCGCATCAAGCCTTCTTGCGCGGTGGACGCCACCAAACGCCCCTGCCGGTCATAGATTGTGCCCCGGCAAAAACCCCGTGCGCCGAATGCCGATGGGCTGTCTTGGACGTAAAGCAGCCAGTCGTCGGCACGGAAAGGGCGGTGGAACCACATGGCGTGGTCGAGGCTCGCGAGCTGGATGTCTGCGTCGTAGAGCACCTTGCCGTGGGCAATCAGTGCCGTGTCGAGCAGCGTGAAGTCCGAGGCATAAGCGAGTGCCGCAAAATGCAGTTGCGGATCGTCGGGTAGGGGGCCGTTGGTTTTGAGCCAAACAACCTGTCCGGGCTCGCGCGCCTCCCGGCTGGTGTAGCGGCTCGGATCAACGATGCGCATGTCGATTGGGTTGGCGCGTTGCCAATAGGCACGCATATTTTCGGGGAGCTCGCTCGCGAGTTTATTCATCAGCTCGCCGATGCTTGGCAGAGAATTTGCCGGGGGTACGATCGGCATTGTGGACTGGTGATCGAAGCTTTCTTCGCTTTTGTGAAACGAGGCACTCATCGCGAATATAGCGCGCCCGTGCTGAATGGCTTTGACGCGCCGGGTCGTGAAGCTGCCACCGTCCCGGATGCGCTCGACGTCGTAGATGATCTCCTGTTCGGGATCGCCCGCGAGCAGGAAGTAACCGTGGATCGAGTGAATCGGCCGCTCCGGATCGACGGTCTGCATGGCAGCTGACAGCGATTGCCCCAGCACCTGACCGCCGTAAACGCGCTGCCAGCCGACGCTGGCCTTAGGCCCGCGAAACAGGTTTTCTTCGAGTTTTTCGAGCTTCAGCGCGTCAATGAGCCGGTTGAGTGCTGAAAACGATGGTGCAGTATCTGGCACGATTGAAAGGCCTTCATTTCTTTGTTTGCAGTTTGCCTTCGAGAACGGCGACAATGGGCGCGATTTGGAAGCGAAGTGTCAAGCAATGACAACGAACCAGCGAGCCGGTCCATTGCCAGAAAATCAGAATAACACCTACGACATTGCGATTTCTGGCGCCAGCTTTGCCGGCCTCGCGCTCGCCGCTTCGCTGCGTTTTTCGCTTGGGCGTGACGTGCGCATATGCATCATCGATCGCGCGGCGGCGCCGGTTGTGACGGCATCGGATTCGCGCGCCTTCGCCATTTGGGCCGCATCCAAGAACTTGCTCCAAGCGCTGGGTGTTTGGGAGCGCATCGCGGTTGACGCCGAGCCGATGATAAAAATCGAGATCACCGATTCAGCCCTTGATGATGGCATCCGCCCAACGCTCGTCACCTATGACGCGCGCACCGCGAGTGGCGAGCCCGCGGCGTATGTTGTGCCAAGCGGCGTTCTGCTTGCTGAACTCTACCGGCTTGTCGCTGCTGAAAAGGACATCGCGTGGGAAGCGCCAGCCGAGGCGATCGGCCTTGAGGCGGGCGAGTTCGCAGACACAATTGAACTCAGCGATGGCCGCAAGATTTCTGCTCGGCTAGTCGTGGCGGCCGAAGGACGCAATTCCAAATTGCGCGACGCGGCTGGGATCAAAACAACGGGCTGGGGCTACGCGCAAACCGGCATCGTCGCAACCGTTGCCTTCAGCGAGCCCCATGGTGGCATTGCCGTCCAGCATTTTTTGCCCGGCGGGCCATTCGCCATTCTGCCGTTGAAGGACAACCGCGCCTGCATCACCTGGAGCGCGGCCAGCGCGGAGGCCGAACGCATGATGGCGCTCGATGATGCGGCGTTCCTCAACGAACTCGATCATCGCATAGGCGGGCGCTTTGGGCCAATCTCACTGAGTGGTACGCGCCAATCCTGGCCGCTTGATTTGAAGATGGCGCGCAGTTTGGTGGCGCAGCGCTTCGCCTTGATCGGAGACGCGGCGCATGGCGTGCACCCCATCGCCGGACAAGGCGTCAATCTCGGATTTCGCGACGTCGCCGCATTGACAGAGTGCGTCTCAGACGCGGTGCGTCTGGGCGATGATTTCGGGTCTGCCTCGGCGCTTGAGCGCTACAGCCGCTGGCGCCGCTTCGACACGACCATGTCGGCAGCGGCGTATGACGGCTTGAACCGCCTATTCAGCATCGACAATTTCTTGCTGCGCGCCGGCCGCGACGCGGGCCTCAGCCTCGTCGATCGCATTCCCGCTTTGAAAACCATGTGGGTCGAAGAAGCCGCGGGATTGACGGGTGACATTCCGAAGCTGTTGAAGGGTGAGCGGGTTTGATTTCAGCAAGTCCAACGGCCGGTCGCCGGCACGTGCGGCAATCGGTCCGGTCTGCCAGCATCAGTGGCTCACTTAGGGAGCCGAACCGTGTTGGCGGAACTCCCTGCCCCTACTCGACAACCTGGGCCGTTTAGGCTAGGAACCCCCAACAACATCCCGAAAATGGGTCGCCCTCAGCAATTAGACTTGGCTGGGGGCTGCATGAGCACTCCGGGGTCCGCCTGTTCAACCAGGTGGGGCGCTACGGGCCGCTCCTCTGCTTTTAAAAACAAATAAGGAAGAACGAGATGAACGTCATCGACGAAATCAATCGCGAGCAGATGGATGCCATCCTCGCAAAACGCGGCATCCCGGAATTCAGCCCCGGCGACACCGTCAAAGTGATGGTCAAGGTTATCGAAACCGCCGAGACCGATCCCAAGGACAAAAAGAAGAAGGTCGTCGAAAAGGCTATCACCGAGCGTCTCCAAGCCTATGAAGGCATGGTCATCGCCCGTTCCGGCGCCGGCCTCAACGAGACCTTCACGGTGCGCAAAATTTCCTACGGCGAAGGCGTCGAGCGCGTGTTCCCGATCTACTCACCCTACATCGCCGAGATCGAAGTCATTCGCCGCGGTAAAGTCCGCCGCGCGAAGCTTTACTATCTCCGTGGCCGCCGCGGTAAAGCCGCGCGCATCTTCGAACGTACCGACGCGCGCGCCCGCAAGCTCAACGCCGCCTGGAAAGGCTTCAAGAAGCCAAAGGGCGAGCCGGATGATCTCTTGCAGATCAAGGGCATCAACGCCGACGTCATGCTGCGCTTGAAGCAGTTGAACTGCTACAAGATCGAACAGATCGCCAACTTCTCGGACGAAGATATCGCCAACATCGACGAAACGCTGAACCTCAAGGGCGCGATCGAGAAGCAGGACTGGATTGGCCAGGCGAAGGCCCTGTTGGCTGAGCTGACGGCTGGCGAAGTGCCGGCCGAAGAAGCCAAGAGCTGAGGCTCTATTATTCCGATTGAAATGAAGACGGCGGCTTTTCGGGCCGCCGTTTTTTTGTTTGCAGTGATACCAGACTTGCTCAGCCACCCGCTACCGTGAACGCGATACGCCGGTTCTCACGGCGCCCCGCAACCGTGGCGTTGTCACCAACGGGTTTGTCCTGGCCGTAGCCAACAGCCTTTAGCTTAGCCGCATCGACACCAGCCTTAGACAGATACTTGACAACCGATTGCGCGCGCAGCTCGGAGATCGTTTTGTTGCTGGCGGGCTTGCCGGTGTTGTCTGTATGGCCGCCAACTTCGATCACGAAATTGCTGGCGCAATCCTTGGCGACCTTTGCGATCTTGTCGAGGGTCTTGAAGCTGTCCGGCAAAACATCCCACGCGCTTGTCGCGAAGTTTATCTTGCCGGCTTGGGCTTCGGCATTGAGTGCGTCGCGGCAGGCTTCAACTGCGGCCTGGGTCGCGGGTGCCGCCTCAGGAGCACTCGGGAACACGGTCGCTTCGGCTGCCCAAGCGGGTGGCGAAGCCGGTGCAGTCTCGCCAAAATAAAGCGTCTCGCCCGGCGGCGTCATCGGCGGGGCAGGTTCTTCGGCAGCTACAGCGGCGGGTGCTTCCGGAGCGGCGACTGCCGCTGGAGCTTCAACCGGCGCTGGTACCGGTGCTTCGGCGGTATAGTCCGGGTTCATGGCGGCTTCTGCCGCGAACGCAGGTGGCGAGGCCGGGGTGGTATCGCCGCTGTACCAGGTCACGCCTGGCGGAGTCATCGGCGGGGCTCGTTCCTCAGTGGCAGCGGCTGTTGTGGCCGGAGCTTCGGCGGCCGGAGCCTCAGCTGCAGGCGCGTCAACCGGTGCTGCCTCAGGTGTTTCGGCAGCAGCAGGCGCCGCTTCAGCAGGGGCCGCTTCAGCTGCGGCTGGAGCCTCTACAGGTGCAGTTGCAGAATAATCCGGGTTCATGGTGGCTTCTGCCGCAAAGGCAGGCGGCGAGGCTGGTGTCGTATCTCCGCTATACCAGGTGACGCCCGGCGGGGTCATGGGCGGGGCCGCTTCTGCGGCAGGCGGGGCTGCTTCTTCAGCCGCCGCCGGTGCCTGGGGCTCAGCTGCAGCAGCTGGCGCCTCTGCGGGCGCTTCATCGGCGGCAAAAATTCGTGTACCAGCTTGTATCGACACAAGCCCCAAACAAACCCCACCCAATAAAAGGGCGCGATACTTCTGCATTGTATTCTCCCTGTTCGCGACGCCTTCTTGAGTGGACGCCGATTGCACGCGGGCGATTTTGCACTAAATTCGCTTCGATGACGAGATGATTGAGGCCCCCGGAAAAACAGATGTCAAACGTAGACGTTAACCGTAATGCCAGCCGGGATGGAAAAATCCGAATTCATGGGGCGGAAGCCTTCGAAGGCATGCGCCGCGCGGGCCGGCTTGCAGCTGAAGCACTTGATATGCTCGTACCGTACGTTGTCCCCGGCGTCGCCACTGACCGCCTCGACGATTTGGTGATGCAATTTGCCTGTGATCAAGGCGCAATTCCAGCTCCACTCAACTATCGCGGGTTCCCGCGCGCCATCTGCACGTCCATCAATCACGTGGTCTGCCACGGCATTCCAAACTCAAAGCCCTTGAAAGACGGCGATATCATCAACATCGACGTGACGCTTATCGTCGATGGATGGCATGGCGACACAAGCCGCATGTATCCGGTTGGCGCCGTGACACGCCGCGCCGAGCGTTTGATGCAGGTGACATACGAATCTCTTCTCAAGGGCATCGCGCAGGTGAAGCCCGGCAACACAACGGGCGATATTGGCGCGGCCATCCAAACTTATGCCGAAGGCGAGCGCTGCAGCGTTGTGCGCGATTTCTGCGGTCATGGCCTTGGA
>JANOKZ010000223.1:0-4729 GCA_031419515.1 Hyphomicrobium sp. | reverse complement strand
ACGCCCGAAAGGCGTTCTGTGAGGCTTTGGAACATCGCCTATGCACCCTCGACGCGCAGTGACGAATAATCGATCATGACGTGGTCGCGATACTGAGGACGCTGCGATAGCCGCGCGTACCAAGCTTCGACATTCGGCAGGCCCGGCCGCGCAATGGGCAGCGTGTAGTAACGGTACATCATGCCGCCAGCTGGAATGTCGGCGACGGTGAGCTTGTCGCCCAGGATATAGGGACGATCGCCAAGAATTCTATCAAGGATCCCGAGCCGCTCGCCGGCACGCTGGATGCTCGTCTCGATCGCAGCCGTGTTGCGGTCCTTGACCGGCGTGCGGATGAGGCCGAGAAATATCGACGTGGTGATGTCGGGATAGAGCGTCGTCGTCGCCCACTCCATCCACTGGTCGGCGCGCGCGGCCTCCTGCTCGTTGGCAGGCAACAGATTGCCGGTCCCGTGCTTGCGCACGAGATAGCGGACGATGGCGCTGCTCTCGAAAATGGAGAAGTCGCCGTCCTGAAGCGTCGGGATCAGCTTGTTCGGGTTCATCGCCAGGTATTCGGGCGTATCGGTCTTGCCGAAGGCGCCGCCCGCGTCGATGCGCTCGTGCGGCAGCCCAAGCTCGGCAATCGTCCACATCACTTTCTGGACGTTCACGGAAGTATTTCGACCCCAAACCTTCAGCAACTCTGCCGTTCCTTTGCGCGCGCATTGTGCAAAACAAAAATGCACCCAGGAGCGCATCGCGCCGCCGGATGTTGACCCCCTTACCTCCCGAGTTTCCCCAAGGGGAACCCATGTGTAAGGCGGCGGCTCTGATGAAAGGGCCGCTGGAATACGGCGTGTATCATCTGATGAGACCCAAAAGTCAAGTTTTGCGAGACGCCGCGGCCCGCAACACTTTGGCCCATCCTCTGGCGATGCTGAAAACCCGGCGCTGAGTGGCCCGTTCATCCGGCGTCAGGCAAATGCAACCGTAGCAATAGCAAGGCCGCTTCCGGGCAAAAGCGATCCGGAACAGAAGGCCTTGGTGTTGTTGGTCCGGTCCGGGCATGCGTCCTCACGGTTTCGGCGTCAACCTAAGTATTTTTCCGTCGTCGTCGTCCGTCAGCACGTACACCGCGCCAGCTGGACCCTGTCGCACATCGCGGATGCGTTCTTTGCGGTTGGTCAAAAGGTGCTCGACTGCGACGACAGTGCCGTTTTCCAAGACCAGCCGTTGCAACGTCAATCCCGAGAGGCCACCAGCCAGCAGATTGCCCTTCCAGCCTTTGAACAGATCGCCTGAATAAAACGCGAGGCCAGACGTGCCGATCGAGGGTTTCCAATAATAGACCGGCTGCTCCATGCCGTCCTTGGCTTTGATGCCATCGCCGATTTTCTCGCCCGAATAGTCGATGCCATAAGTGATGACCGGCCAGCCGTAGTTCTTGCCCGCTTCCGGGTGATTGAGTTCGTCGCCGCCTTTGGGGCCGTGCTCGGTGGTCCAAAGCTGGCCTGTCTCAGGATCGAGTGCCGCGCCTTGCACGTTGCGGTGGCCGTAGCTCCAAATCTCTGGGCGCACGTCGTCTCTGCCGACAAAGGGATTGTCTTTGGGAGCACTGCCATCGGGCATAGTGCGAACCACTTTACCGAGATGCGTGCCGAGATCCTGGGCACTATCGCTAAGATCTGCACGTTCGCCGAGCGTGACGAAGAGTGCGCCGGTCTTGTCCCACACGAGCCGCGAGCCAAAATGATAAAAACTGCGCGCCGCCGGCTCCTGGCGAAATATTACCTCGCCGTCTTGGATGCGGCCGGATTCACCCTCGAACACGAGTTTCGCGCGGACGACCGAAGTGCCGTTGCTGAAGCCGCCGCGCGGTTCGGCATAAGAAAAATAGATTGTGCCAGACGTCGCGAAATCCTGACTCAAAAGAACGTCGAGCAAGCCGCCCTGGCCCTTGTTGACGACGTGGGGCAAGTCCTCGACCGGTTTTGAAATTTTGCCGTTCTTGGCGACAAGCCGCATGGTGCCGCCGCGCTCGGTGACAAGCATGCGCCCGTCGGGCAGGAATTGCAGCCCCCAAGGAAACTTGAGGCCTTTGGCGATTTCTTCGACAATAATCTGGGTCTTAGGAGCTGGCGGTGCGTTGGTTTGCGCGCCGGCTACTATCGACGGAGCGGCCATTGCGGCAGCAAATACGCTGGCAAGCGCCAAGCAAGCGAGGAGGAAACGAATGGGTTGCGGCAACATGGATTTTCCGCCTGGTTTGTCTTTATCCGTGGTCCTTGCCATATAAGAGACCATGACAGCATCCGCCACCATCCCTTATGTCAAGATGAACGGCCTCGGCAACGAGATCGTCGTCGTTGATTTGCGCGCCAGCAGCAAGGTCTTCTCAGCGGCAGAGGTTGCCACCGTCGCCGCCGACCGGCCATCGCGCTTCGACCAGATGATGGTTCTGCATGCGCCCAAGACCAAAGACACCGACGCTTACGTGCGCATCTACAATGCGGACGGCTCGGAAGTTGGCGCTTGCGGCAACGGCACGCGCTGCGTCGGCTGGCTCATGGGTCAGGCAAGCGGCGGCCGCTCTGATTTCAAGATCGAGACGACGGCTGGCATCCTCGACGTCAAGGTCAAGGACGCATCTTTAATTACCGTCGATATGGGCGAGCCGCGATTTCATTGGCAGGACATCCCAACGTCAGAAGAATTTCGCGACACGCGCGCCATCGAATTGCAGATCGGCCCGATCGACGCGCCTGTCCTGCATTCGCCGTCTGTCGTTAATGTCGGAAATCCACACGCGATTTTCTGGGTTGATAACGTGAACGCGCACGACCTCGGCCGCTTTGGTCCGCTGCTTGAGAACCACCCGATCTTTCCCGAGCGCGCCAATATCTCGCTTGCCCAAGTGACGGCGCGCGACGCCATTACATTGCGCACGTGGGAGCGGGGCGCGGGGCTCACCAAGGCGTGCGGCTCGGCCGCGTGTGCGGCAGTGGTGTGCGCGGCACGAAAAAAGCTCACTGGCCGCAGGGTCACGGTGACGCTGCCGGGCGGGCCACTGCATATCGAATGGACAGAAGGCAACCGTATCCTCATGACAGGACCGGCCGAATTCGAGTACGAAGGTGTGCTCGACTTGGACAAACTGGTAAAAGCGGCGGTCTAGCCGCAGCCGCGTTTCTCAGGTATTGCCAGCCAACCCGCATCGATAGAAGCAAACAAACTGTGTCCGAACCCGTCGTCATCACGCTTGGCTGCCGGCTCAACGCTTATGAGTCTGAAGTCATGCGCCGTCATGCGACGGAGGCGGGGCTGGATAATGCCGTCATCGACAACACCTGCGCTGTAACGGCTGAAGCCGTGCGTCAAGCCGCGCAAACAATCCGCCGCTTGCGCCGCGAAAATCCAAACTCCCGCATCATCGTCACAGGCTGCGCCGCTCAGATCGAGCCGGAGCGCTTCGCCGAGATGAGCGAAGTCGACCACGTCATCGGCAATGGCGAGAAGATGAAGGCCGAAACGTTTCGCGGCCTCATGATCGACGATTGCGAGCGCGTGCAGGTCGTTGACATCATGAGCGTGCGCGAAACCGCGTCGCACATGATCGACGGGTTCGGCAGCCGGGCCCGCGCCTATGTGCAAATTCAAAACGGTTGCGATCATCGCTGCACGTTCTGCATCATTCCCTTTGGTCGCGGGCCTTCGCGCTCCGTGCCGGCCGGAGACGTGGTGAGAGAAATCCGCCATCTGGTTGAAAAAGGTTTTCCCGAAGTCGTGCTGACCGGCGTCGATATGACGTCGTATGGTCCGGATCTTCCGGGCGAGATGACACTCGGCAAGCTCGTGCGCCAGGTTTTAAAGCATGTGCCGGAATTGAAGCGTCTGCGCTTATCGTCCATCGATCAGGTGGAGGCCGATGCAGATTTGATGCGGGCGCTCGCGGAAGAGCCGCGTTTGATGCCGCATCTGCATCTCTCCATGCAGGCGGGCGACGACATGATCCTGAAGCGTATGAAACGCCGCCACTTGCGCACTGACGCCATCCAGTTTTGCGAGACAGCCCGGAAGTTGCGCCCCGACGTCGTGCTCGGCGCCGATTTTATCGCAGGCTTTCCGACCGAGACAGACGAGATGTTTCAGCGTTCGCTCGATATTGTCGATGAATGCGGCCTGACATTCTTGCACGTCTTCCCGTTTTCTCCGCGCAAAGGCACGCCTGCCGCGCGCATGCCGCAAGTTGCGCGACCCATCATTAAAGAGCGTGCGGCGTGCTTCAGAGCAAAGGGCGAAAAAGTGCGCGACGCGTTTCTCGCCGGACAGACCGGAACGCTGCATGCGGTATTGATTGAACGCGCTGGCATCGCATCGTCAATGGGCCGCACGCCCCATTATGCCGAGATCAATGTCACTGGTGCTGCCACCGCAAGTGCTGGCGACATCATCACCGCGCGCGTCACTGGATTTGCCGATGGCCAGCTCGTTGGCGAGGTTGTGGCGTGAGCGAAGACAAACGGAAGGGTCTCTTCGGCCGTCTCTTTGGTGGCAAGGATGAACCGCCTGCGGTCCCGGAAGTCGTCAACGATATCGCGGATGCCGCGGCTCTGCCCGAGGCGGTGCCCGAAACAGCAAAAGCGCCGGTTTCAGAGGAAACACCTGAGCCAAGCAAGCAGTCGTGGTTTCAGCGTCTCAAAGCCGGCCTCGGCAAGACCTCAAGCAAACTCTCCGATGGCATCACCGG
>JANOKZ010000222.1:0-3861 GCA_031419515.1 Hyphomicrobium sp. | reverse complement strand
TGTTGGCGTGCGACGACGAGGGCGCCCGAATAATCGTTTTGCTCGATGAGTTTGCGAAACTTGGCCGAGCCCGTGACGTTGGTGCGCTCACCGACGTTGATGAACGTGGTCGCGGCGGAAGTGCTGGCGGGAGAGTCTTCTGCGTTGGAAGTGGTCATTGTTTCACATTCTTGGAGGTTGCGATTGCGTCCTTCTCCCTAGGAGAGAAGGTGCCCCGGAGGGGCGGATGAGGGGCTTAGCCGCTAAATTCTCATTGTTTGGTCAAAGCCCCTCACCTGTCCCGCTTTACTTTGGCGCTGCCGCGCCGGGCGGGACATCCTCTCCCCAAGGGAGAGGAAAGGTCACCCCGCCACAAAAGGCTCGAGCCCCGACAACCGCATCTTTGGTTCAATCTTTGGCGGCACGCGCGGTTTGTATTTCTTGGCGTGCTCGGCGATGTGGGCGATATGATCGGGCGTCGAGCCGCAGCACCCCCCGATGATATTGATCAGGCCGTCGGCAAACCACGGCTCGACCTTGCACGCCATTTCGGGACCCGTCTCGTCGTATTCGCCCATGGCGTTCGGCAATCCGGCATTGGGATAAGCCGAGATACGCACGTCGGCGATGTGAGCCAAGTCCGCGATGTAGGGCCGCATCAATTCAGCACCCAGCGCGCAGTTAAGGCCGATGGAAAAGGGCCTCAAGTGGCGCATTGAATACCAGAAGGCTTCCCCAGTTTGCCCCGAGAGCGTGCGGCCAGAGCGATCTGTAATGGTGCCCGAAATCATGATCGGCAACTCAATGCCCACTTCCTCGAAGGCTTCGAGCGTGGCGAAGCCCGCCGCCTTGGCGTTCAACGTATCGAAGATGGTTTCAATGATGATGATATCCGAGCCGCCTTCGATGAGACCTTTGACTTGTTCCCTGTAGGCCTGGCGCAACTCATCAAAGTTGACGTTGCGGTATCCTGGATCGTTGACTTGCGGAGAAATCGACGCCGTGCGGTTGGTCGGGCCAACAGCACCAGCAACGAAGCGCGCTCTGCCGGGCGTTTTCTTATCCCAGGCGTCTGCTGCCTTTCGGGCAAGCCGCGCACTCTCGACGTTCATTTCATACGACAGCGCTTCCATGCCGTAGTCGCCTTGTGCAATGACCGTTGCGCCAAACGTGTTGGTCTCGGCGATGTCGGCGCCGGCGGCGAAATACTGGTCGTGGATGTCTTGGATGATGTGCGGCTGTGTCAACGACAACAATTCGTTGTTGTTCTTGACGTCCTGCTTCCAATCGGCGAACCGCGTGCCCCGATAGGTTTCTTCCGTCGGCTTATGCCGCTGGATCATGGTACCCATGGCGCCATCGATGATGAGGATACGTTCGGAAGCCGCCTTCTCGAGCGCCGCCCAGCTTGGTTTTCGTTTCATGCGATGTTCTCATTTCACTTGTAGGTTGGGTTAGCGCGACCCGGATCTATCGGTTTTTTCAGCAATTTTTCAATCCGCGCGCGACCACTTGGAAGTCCCCTTGTGGGATAACCCAACAACTTTGGTTCTGCGTTCACTGGTCTTGATTGTTGGGTTTCCTGCGGCGCTTCGCGCCTCCGTCTACCCAACCTACGTTTCCCATCTTTGCTACGATGCCGCCCTCTTCTGTTCCAGAGGCGCAACTCTGAGCGGCCGCAACCCCAAGTGGTGGCAGATCGCGTAGACCAGATCGGCGCGATTGAGCGTGTAGAAGTGGAAGTGGCGTACGCCTTCGTCGACAAGATCAAGCGCCTGCTCGGTTGCGACAGAAGCCGCAACCAGATGCGTCGTTTGCACGTCTTCTTCTAGACCCTCGAAGCGGCGCGCAAGCCACGCCGGAACCGTTGCACCAGCACGCACCGCAAAGCCCGCGACCTGACGGAAATTGTGGATCGGCACGAGGCCCGGAATGATCGGAATCCAAATTCCGGCCGCGCGCGCGCGTTCGAGAAAACGCAGGTAGTGCGCGTTGTCGAATCCGAATTGCGTGATGACACGATCGGCACCGGCATCGACCTTGGCTTTGAGGTGCTCGATATCGGCCGCGAGCGTCAGGCTCTCGGGGTGCTTCTCCGGATAACCGCCGACGGAAACTTCAAAGCCGGCGATTTTCTTCAAACCCGCAACCAGATCGGACGTCGATTGATAGCCGCCGGGATGGGGCTGATACTTAGTACCGGCGCCTTCCGGCGGATCGCCGCGCAGCGCAACGATATGACGGATGCCAGCGGCCCAATAGGCGCGCGCCACCTCTTCGACTTCTACTTTAGTTGCGTTGACGCACGTGAGATGAGCTGCCGGGCGCAACGCCGTCTCCTTGACGATGCGTGCGACTGTGTTGTGTGTTCTCTCGCGCGTTGAGCCGCCCGCTCCGTAAGTCACCGAGACGAACTCGGGCGCGAGCGGGGCAAGGCGGTTGATGGAGGCCCAAAGCTGGTCGTCCATCTTCTCCGTCTTGGGCGGGAAGAATTCGAAACTGACGTCAATTTCGCCAGCGCCCAGGAGTCGGCTTTTTTTCTCTTTAACGTCGGCCATTATTCAGCGTCCTCCAAAGATGGGGCTACGGTCTTGGCTGAACCCGGTTTCTTATGTTCAGCGCGTTCGGCGAGCCACACCGAAACGGTGAGCTTACCCTCTGTGTCGCCCGCCAAGGGGCGCAAATCGCGCAACCCCCGCGTCACGAGACCGGCGTCCGCCAGCCACTGCTTCACTTGATGGCCCGAAAATCCGAGCCGTTCGTGCGCTTCCGCCTCGCGCAGGAATTCCAGCGCGTGGGGTGCGAAATCGACAATCAGCAGCTTGCCGCCCGGCTGCAGCACGCGCGCCGCCTCGCGGATCGCCAAGGCGGGATCGGAGAGAAAATGCAAAACCTGATGCATGACGATGGCGTCGGCCGTGCCGTCTGCAATCGAGAGCGCATAGATATCGCCGTGGCGGACCTGCGCATTGTTGCGGCCTGTTTTCGCGAGACGCGCGCGCGCGTAGGTCAACATGGCTTGGTTGACGTCGATGCCAAGGCCACGTGCGTAGCGATCGGCAAAGAGTTCGAGCGTGCGGCCTGTGCCTGTTCCAAGATCGAGCAGAAATTTGAACGGACCGGGCCCAAGCGCGTCGCGCATTGCAGCTTCGACGTTCGCTTCGGCCACATGCAATGAGCGAATACGATCCCAGTCGGCGGCGTGGGCTTCGAAGAAACTTTGCGCGGCTGTTTCGCGATCGCGCTTCAGGCTTTCGGCCCGTTCCCGGTCGCGCCGTGCCAACTGATCGCTGGCTGGAATATCGGCAACCAGCCGAAGAGCCAGACGGCCCCCGGCAGAACGATCAGAAATGTGGAAATAGACCCAGCTTCCCTCCCGGAAGCGCTCGATCAGTCCAGCTTCACTGAGTAGCTTCAAATGCCGGCTCAAGCGCGGTTGGCTCTGACCGAGAATGAGCGTCAGGTCTTTGACGTTGAGCTCGCCAGCTTGCAGCAGCATTAGTATGCGCAGGCGCGTCGGCTCGGCCGCAGCCTTGAGCGCCGTCACCAGATCGCCGGTCTCCATGTCAGCCGTGATGTCTACCGCGATTGCCATGGGTCATGGATATAAAGATATGTTTATATGTCAAGTGGCATTTGCGCCTGGTAATTATATACGTGCTTGACCCAATCCGCTCGGCCGCAGCAAAAAGCCCTGAGATTCCGGGCTTTAGGGCAGCGCCGTTTTGGGCTCACTTTTTTTCTAAAAGTTTTTTGTTTTCTTCGAGCCGCTTCTTTGCTTTGGAAATGCTGTCAGCAGGCTCCATGTCCTCAGGCATCACGCCACCAATGCGCTTCATGGCTTCGCGAGTTTCAACACCGGCTTCGCGAGCAATCTTGAAC
>JANOKZ010000221.1:0-4104 GCA_031419515.1 Hyphomicrobium sp. | reverse complement strand
CATCGTGCCGATGTCTTTATGGTTCGTCGAATAGAACCAGCGCTTGAAGAATGTCGGCGCGTGATCGTGATCGTCGTGCGCCCCGTAAGCCGTGCTACCCATGTGTCGAAGCCCTTATTCCTAGAGGGTTATCCTCGGAAGTTTATGTGTTTTGGCGCCGGAGTTTTTGGCTCCGGTGCACGGCGTAGCTTTATTAGTTTGCAACTTGCGCGACGGATTTGTTGTCCGTCAGGCGCGCAGCATCAGCTTTCAGGATCGCGGCCGCCTTCTTCTTGTCCTTAGCGACGAGTGCCGCCATCCAAGCATCGTAAACCGCCGGCTCAACGACACGGATGACAATCGGCATGCCGGAATGGTTCTTGCCGCACAGCACCGAACATTGGCCGTAGTAGACGCCAACCTTATCCGGCTGGAACCAAACAGCTGCAGTACGCCCCGGAACGGCCTGCATTTTGGCGCCAAACGAGGGGATCGTCCATGAGTGTATGACGTCGTTCGAAGTGACCAGCATGTGCACCACTTTGCCAACTGGAAGTGCAATTTCCTGATCGACTGTCAGCTGGCGGAGCTGCTTGCGCTCTTCCCAAACAGGTCTTGCATCTTCAAGAAGCACCTTGTGCAGCGCCAGACCTTCTAGCTTGCCGTATTTTTCCGCATAGGGCTTGTCGCCCATCTTTGCCTTGAGCACGTCTTCATCACGTAGCATGTTCGAGGTCAGTGTGATCTTCTGGTCCATGTACTCATGTTCCCAAAACCAAGCGTTGGCCGTGGCCTTGATCGTGATGTCGGGCTTGGGGAAACGATACTGCTCATAAAGCAGCTTGAACGATGGGATCGAAATACCGACGAGGATGAGGATCGGGATGATCGTCCAGGCGACCTCAAGGAACGTGTTGTGTGTCGTGCGCGACGGCGTCGGGTTCGACTTCTCGTTGAAGCGGAACATGACGTAGAGCATCAAGAGCAGCACGAACGCCGTGATCGCGATGATCGTCATATTCACCGCATCGTAGAGCGTATGAATCTCGGACATAATGCTGGTTGCAGGCAGCTGCAGCCCCATCTGGCCATCAGTGGGATGCCCAAGCCCGGCAAGAGCGGGAACCGTCATGGCAAGGCTCGCGACAGCCATCAAGGTGACTGCGCCAAACAAACGTCTTAGCATTCTCTCGCTCCCAGTTCGCCAGCCCCGATAGCGGGGTCAGGCGTCTCCCTTTATTCAGGCTGCCCGAAGTTCGGCAGTCCCGCCCCAGTATCATTTTTAGCCCCGCACGACGGGACATGAAGGTCTAAGCACGCTCGCGCGGAACACGCACTTTCCCAGAGGCTACCAGAGCACAACTGGGTTCTATGGCTCAAGTCAAGTTTTCTGCGTCATTTGTTCGCGAAGGCGTGCACGAATCGCGTGGAGAGCCTAGGAATGGCAGGCGCGGGCAGAGCAACAGAATTCGGCCCTATTGCTATCCAAGGTAACATCTCACCTGCGCACCCGCAGACGGCGCCAGCATTTTAAACCGCGTCCCTCTCCAAAAAACGTTCTCCGTCCTCACGACTTGCTCCCAGGAGTGCCCCTTGCCCAACGCAACGACCGCCGCGACATTGACGACAACCAGATTTGCGGCCACCTGTGGCGTGGTTCTGATGGTCGCCGCAGCCCTTGTGATCGCCATCCCCACGCGGCAGGCGACGGCTGTGGAAGCGCCGGAGGGAACCGTCAAAGCGCAACACGGCGATTGGCAGATCGTCTGCAAAGATCCCCCACCCGGATCGAAATCGGGCGTTTGCGCGCTCGTTCAAAGTGTCACGGCAGAAGACAAGAATAACATTGGACTGACGGTCTATTTCCAGAAATTCTCGAACGGAACCCGCGTGTTGCGCGTATTTGCTCCTCTCGGCGTGCTCTTGCCTCCAGGCCTCGGCTTGAAGATCGACGACAAGGACGTTGGGCATGCGCCGTTTCTGCGCTGTCACAACTTTGCCTGCTACGCGCAGGTCGTTGTCGAGGATCCGCTGGTCGAACAGTTGAAAACCGGAAAAACCGCTATTTTCATTATCTTTCAAACCGAGGAAGCTGGGATCGGCATCCCGATATCGCTTAAAGGATTTCCCGAAGCACTTGCTGCACTTCAGTAGGTGCTCACGCGTCCCAAACGCATAACGGCCAGCATATCAGCCAGCCGTTGAATTTTTTTACGCAATATTATCAATTGGTTGCGATTATGCACTCATATTTTACGCAACCTTTCGCTGATCCTCGTAGCCTCGTGGCGCGGCCACGTCTTCGAGCCGCATGGTATCGTGTGGGCGCTTCTTCTGCGCGGGCAAGATTTCGATACCGGCGGGCGGTTCAGTAGCACGCGCCAAGGCTTGCGTGAGGTTTTGGTTGGCGTCAGAATAAACTTGTCCGATCTGCTGCCAATAGAGCATGTGAGCGTTGACCACGTCGATCGGGTTGGTGACCCGAGTCATCCGTTGACCGAACTCAATTGCCGCCCGGCTTTGCTTGGCGCCCGCTTGCGCCAGCTCAAGCTGCCAGCGGCCGGCCCCTTTCAATAGTGGCTGCCAATAAAGTGAGACAATATCTGTCGCCTCAAACATCCATAGAAACGCATCATGTGCCGGCGACGTTGGCGCACCGGTGACTTTGGCCCCTGAACTCATAAAAACGAACCTCCACACAATTTTCAAATCATCGGCTAAAGGGCGATGATACTGGCAGCCGGCGATACCCCGCCGATTCAAGCGTTAACCATTTAGTAAGGCCTGAATGGGGCTCTAATAGCACACTCAGCATACGCATGCACTTCACAGAAAAGTGGTCAGGCCACTAGAACTCTGGATGCCGAAGGGAACTTAAGGGCAATTTTTCAGTTTCAACTCGAAAGTATCGAATGCAATCCAAGATTGTATATTAGATGATTGATATACTTATGATTTTTCCCTCCGATGGAGGTGGGTCCTTCAACGCCGTGCGTGGTTGTTAACCAACCTCCGTTGGCATCCTGATCAACGAAATACTCAAATGTTGTTTTAGTTTTTTCGTTGAGTGGCGTGATGACGGGGCATATTTCGCTTCACCCGTCTGCAGAATTGAAACGCGGCCGTATTCCCATGGCCGTGGTAGGCATGGCGCTTGCCTTGATTGCATTCACATCGACCGCAACGCTTTCCGGCCCAGCCGAACCCGAACAACCGAAGTACGGGTGGCGCGAAGTTTGGGGCGGCGGGGATGCCATGCGCGATGTGTGGCTGCTCTATTCCGGCGTGACATTGGCGCCATGGAGCGAACACGTGTACGAGCCTGGGGTGCGGTTGCGTTCGCAAATGGGCTACGGCGAGTTTATTTACGTGCCGTTCAACACAAAAGGCAAAAGTGCCCGGGCGACCGTTGCCTACGCCGACGCACTCATCGGTTATCATTGGCGCCTAGGCGAACTCACTGCGAAAGCCTTTGGTGGCATCGCAGCACCATAGTATATAGCGGCACCAACAACGGTTCTGGCCGGCACAATTTCGGCACGGAATACGGCCCCAAGTTGATGCTCGAGCTTTGGTACAATTTGGGCGACGCCCAATGGACGTCTTTGAATATGTCCTTCACGACCGCGCACAAAACGGCCAGCGCTCGCTGGCGATGGGGATACAAAGTTCTGCCCGAACTGTCGGTTGGTCCTGAGCTACGCTTCGATGCAAATGATTTTCGCGCTGAGGGCCGAGCCGCCTTCTTCGATCAATACTCTGCGCGCGCCGGAGCGTTCGCCTCCTATAAGTGGCCCGGCGTCGAATTGTCTGTCGCGGGCGGCATTGCCTCACGCTTTCAAGGGGCGAGACGCGACGAAGGCGATAACAGTATGACGCCCTATGGCACGGTCAATCTGCTTTTCCAGTACTAGTTTGAGCATGCTCCTTGTATTGATCCGGTTTTTCCGGAAAACTAAAGAAAACGCGAAATTCGCAACCAACGAACGGGGAGGGCTCGATGAAACGCAGTCCCGTCGCGGTAACGGCGATTGTTCTCGCAGCCATTCTCACAGATGCAGCCTCGCGGCCCGCTGATGCAGGCGTCTGCGCGGCCCAGCCCATTGAAGCGCGCGGCGAGCAATC
>JANOKZ010000220.1:0-10067 GCA_031419515.1 Hyphomicrobium sp. | reverse complement strand
GCGAGCGCGTCGAACGTCGTCTCCTTGTCTTCCTGCATGTCCTTTGAGTAGGCGAGCGGCAGGCCCTTCATGACCATCGCAAGGCCTTGGAAAGCGCCCGCGATGCGTCCCACCTTGGCGCGCGAGAGTTCGGCCGCATCTGGGTTACGCTTTTGCGGCATGATCGACGAGCCGGTCGTGAACTTGTCGGAGAGCTTGATGAAGCCGAACTGCGGCGTCATCCAGATGACGAACTCTTCGGCCAGACGCGACATATGGATGGCGCAGATTGTTGCGGCGGCCAGCGTCTCAAGCGCGAAGTCGCGATCCGAGACGCCGTCGAGCGAATTCGCCATTGGCCGGTCAAAGCCCAGCGCTTCAGCCGTCATGTGGCGATCTATCGGGAACGAGGTGCCGGCAAGTGCGGCTGACCCAAGCGGGCTTTCGTTCAAGCGCTTGCGCGCGTCAGTCAGGCGGCCGCGATCTCTGCCGATCATCTCGACATAAGCCAAGAGATGATGTCCGAACGTGACGGGCTGCGCCGGTTGCAGATGCGTGAAGCCCGGCATGACGGTTGCGGCGTGCGCTTCGGCTTTCGTCGCGAGCGCGAGTTGCAGACCAGCCAGTGCGCCGTCGAGCCCATCGATCTGATCGCGGACATAGAGGCGGAAATCGGTTGCCACCTGATCGTTGCGCGAGCGCGCTGTGTGCAGGCGTCCGGCCGCCGCGCCGATAATGTCTTTGAGGCGGCTTTCGACGTTCATGTGCACGTCTTCGAGCTGACGCGAGAATTTGAAAGTTCCGCCCTCGATCTCGGCCAAAACCTGATCCAAGCCCTTTTGGATCTCTTTGGCGTCCGCCTTCGTAATAATTCCGGCTTCGGCAAGCATGGCCGCATGTGCCTTGGAACCGCGAATGTCCTGGGGCGCAAGCACCTTGTCGAAACCAATAGAGGCGTTTATCTCCTGCATGATCTCTGCAGGTGACATGGCGAAGCGGCCACCCCACATCTTGTTGGACTTGTCTGTCACGGAATGCGTCTCCATTGGCGCAGTGCTCAACGCGCGGATGAAATTATGAAAGATCGAAACGAGAGTGGGTCCGGCGCAAAGTCCAACCCGGCAGCAAGGCTTTGCATACTGGCACTTGCGGGCCTTATCGGCTTTGGCGCGGTATACGTCATGCGGGGCGCTCCTGACAACGCGGCTGTTGGGACAAGTTCCGCGCCAAAAGCTCCCGAAGCCGCAGCCAAAACCGGCCAGATGGCAGCCTACGTCAAGAAGAAGGCCCCGGAAGCGCTGCCTGAGATCACCTTTAACGATGCCAGCGGCAAGACGCTGAGCCTTGCGGACTTCAAGGGGAAAACCATCCTGTTGAACCTGTGGGCTACATGGTGCGCGCCGTGCCGGGAGGAAATGGGGTCGCTCAACCGGCTGCAGCAGGCTTTGGGGAGCGACAAGTTCGAGGTGGTCGCTTTGAGTCTTGACCGCAAGGGGGCAGAAGCCAGCCAGAAGTTCCTCGACGAAACGAAAGCAACCAGCCTCAAGCTTTATATCGATGCCTCGGCTAAGCAAGGCACTGTGCTCAAGATCGTTGGCATGCCGACCACGATTTTAATCGACACGGAGGGGCGCGAACTGGGCCGGCTTGCAGGTCCGGCGGAATGGGATTCGGAAGACGCAAAAAAGCTCATCAATGCGGCGCTGGAATAGCGGGCTTGATGAGCTTTTGAAGCGGTGAACTGTGACGTTATTTCTTCTTGGTGTTCTGCGTCAGGGCAGAGGCTGCAGCCGATTTGGCTACGTGGCGCACCAGCTTCGAAGACTTGAAAAATCTCCCGCTCTGCGCTTCGCGTTTGACGACCACCGCACCGGCTTGTGCTTCCAGACGCGCACCAATCGCTTCTGACACGAACTCTGAACGGCTGACACCCAGTGCCTGAGCGGTCTGATCAACGCCTTCGACCAGCTCGGAGGGCAGCATCAGATTGTATCGCGACTTCTTTTGGATAGCGATGAACGGCACAGCGATAAGGAACGCCCCGGTTGCGATCTCAGCCCGAACCTCGGCGTCGGCCCGCAACTCCGAAAAGGATCGGGCCCGCGGCAGAGATGTTTCGTCGCTAGCGTAGAGCGCGAGGGCGGACTGTGCGTCGGCAAAAATTTCGTCTTCGTCATCAGCCGCAGAAAAGCAGCCTGGGAGGTCAGGAAAGGTAATTCCGAAAGCGCTATCAGCGTCTTTGTGAACCAACGCGTAATAAGTCTTCACGTCTTTTCTCCTATCCAGCCTGCATGCTTTGCGATGGCCCGTGCCGTACCGGTTGGCCAATCCTTCTTCGGATGCGGGACAACAATGGTTTTGCCCATGTCAGGCTGTCTCAATTTGTGATGCGAACCTTGTACACTGAGGAGTTGCCAACCCTCGCTTTTGAGGCGAGACAAGATTTTTCGACTATTCCTCTCTAGCGGCATCGGTCGAAAAACCCTTAGTGTTCGTGTGTAATATTATACACACTATTGAGGGATATTTCAAGCCCCCGCGAGACGCGAAAAAGCTCATCAAGGCGGCGCTGGAGTAGCGGGCCCGATGAGCTTTTTGAAGCGGTGAACTGTGACGTTATTTCTTCTTGGTCTTCTGAGTCAGCGCCGAAGCCGCCGCCGATTTAGCCGCCTTGCTGGCTTTGGGGTCGTTCAGCACTTTTGAAGCCGACGACGCAACCTTGGCGCTGGTTTTTTCGCGGCTGCCCTTCTGGGTCAGAGCGGATGCCGCGACCGACTTTTCGGCCTTGCTCGCCTTAGGATTACTTAAAACTTTAGACGCCGCCGTCGCGACTTTTTTGCTGGTTGATTCAGATTTAGCCATTGGACCTGTTTCCCTGCTGCAGGGCCGCGGAGGGCGCGGCCGCCGGATCGGCACATTGCCAGATTCGCAAGGATTCGTAAGCGGGCGTCCGCAGGCTGAGCAACATAAAAAACAGGGCGAGGCCGCGCCCAAGGCGTCCCATCCATCCCCCAATGGCATGATGCAGCGAAGGCACGCCAATGGACTTGATTCATTGACGGAGTGCTTCGTCGCCACCTCTTGGATTGGCCCCTGCACAGAGAGGGCGTAGGAGCATGAATAGTCCTCATACACCAGCGATTCGACAACTTATGACAAACACGGCACCTAGAATCGTACTTCGATCGATCGCGGCCGGCCTCCTTGGGTTTGTAGCGTCCGGCGCGCTCGCGGCCGATTTGGGTTCAAATTGCTGTGTCGATCTCGAACAAAGGGTCGCGGAACTTGAGGAGATGAGCGCCCGCAAGGGTAACCGGAAAGTCTCGCTGACAATTTCAGGCCTCGCTACGTGGCCGATCATGGTTTGGGACGACGGAAAGCAGCGCGACGCATACGTGGTTTCAAACGAAGTGAAGCGGCCGCGGCTGCGCTTTTCCGGCGAAGCGAAGATCGATGCCGATTGGTCGGCCGGGATTGCGCTCGAGATTGGACCAAACCCCTCCCCCTTCGCGCCAATGGACCAATTCGACTATGATCCATCAAGCGATTTGACCGAAATCCGGCACGCGAATTGGTTTGTAAAAAACACGAACTTCGGTCAAATCACGGTTGGCCATGCCTCGCAGGCCACCGACAGCGCCACCGAAGTGACGCTCGCAAACACGACAAGCATCATGAGCCCGGGATTGCCCATTTTGCTCGGCTACTTCACGCGCGGCTGGTTCATGCGCCGCGATGACGGCACGCTGTCCGGCATGCGCTTCGGCGATTTTCTCTTCAAAGGCCGCAACGACGTTTTAGGCGAAGGGCATCGCTGGAACATTGTGCGCTACGACACGCCAGCGATCGGCGGCTTTACGCTTTCGGGTTCGTGGGGCGAAGACGACGCCAAGGATGCGGCGATCCGTTACAGCGGGACGGCGGCTGGCTTCAAATTCGCGGCAGCGGCTGGCATTGGCGAGTGGACCGACGGTGCCGGTCAACGGGGCTGTGCAAAAGCTGCGACGGGGCCTGATCTCAAATGTTGGGAGGTTGGCGGCTCAGCATCCATCATGCACGAAGCAAGCGGGATCTTTGTCAATGCCGCTGCCGGCTACGGCCAGGATGAGGTGGTGCGCACTTTGTATGGCGGCGTCCCTGGCATCGATGACGACGAGACCTTCTACTATTTGGTCGGAGGTATCGAGCAGAAGTGGTTATCCGTTGGCAAAACCACACTTTTTGGACAGTACTGGCACAAGGACGTGGCGGCAGGGATCAATTTCCGCAGCGGGCAACTCGACGCCGCGCCGCTGGGTGCCAACGCACGGCTTTCTGGCGCCGATGTCAGCATCTATGGGTTGAGCATCAACCAGACGCTGGCAGAGGGCGTAGACTTCTATGCCTCCATCAACCGAACCGAAACAGAAGTGCGCACCAGCGCGAATGGGGCCGTCGCCGGGTCAACTGTGACGCAAATCGAGCCTTTCACGTTCCTCTTGGCTGGAATGGCTGTGCGCTTCTAGGCTTAAGTTCGCGGCTGAGACGCGCGCCCGGTTGACACCCCGCCACTGAGCACGCCACAAGGCTTGCCAACATCCTAACCTTTCTGGAGCCCGTGAGCCGATGCCCCACGCCGATTTGCAAAAGACGATCGAGACCGCCTGGGAAGGCCGCGATGCGCTGACATTCGCAACCAAAGGCGCCGTGCGCGACGCGGTCGAAACCTCACTCGATCTCCTGGACAAAGGCAAAGCGCGCGTCGCTGAGAAAAAGAGCGGCGAGTGGGTCGTCAATCAGTGGCTCAAGAAGGCCGTGCTGTTGTCGTTCCGCTTGAATGACATGGCGATGATCCCCGGCGGCCCGGCGGGCAGTTTCTATTGGGACAAGGTGCGGCCGAAGTTTGAAGGCTGGACGGAAGCCGATTTCCGCAAGGGCGGATTTCGCGTGCTCCCCGGCGCCGTCGTGCGCCACTCAGCCTACATCGCGCCAGGCGCTGTCCTGCTCCCCGCCTTCGTCAATCTCGGCGCCTACATCGATAGCGGCACCATGGTCGATACCTGGGCCACGGTTGGCAGCTGCGCGCAGATCGGCAAGAATTGCCACATCTCTGGCGGCGCTGGAATCGGCGGCGTTCTCGAACCGTTGCAGGCGGGTCCTGTCGTCATCGAAGACAACTGCTTCATCGGCGCGCGTGCCGAAGTCGCTGAAGGCGTGCAAGTTGGCGAGGGGTCCGTGTTGTCGATGGGCGTCTATCTCGGCGCCTCAACCACGATCATCGACCGGTCAACGGGCGAGAAGATGTTTGGCCGTGTGCCACCCTATTCGGTCGTCGTCTCGGGCACGATGCCGGGGAAGCCGCTTCCCAACGGCGAGCCGGGACCTAACCTCTATTGCGCCGTCATCGTGAAACGGGTCGACGAAAAAACCCGTTCAAAAACAAGCATCAACGAATTATTGAGAGATTAGACGAATCAAAGGCAGGAATTTTTAAGACTTACCGGGTTAATAAGAATGTAATCTCAGCGACCGGGACCCGCTGCCGTGAGCATTCTAAAATCTCTATTCAAAAGTGACGATCCGACGCCGCAATCCGAACTGGATGCGCAGGACACAATGGCGTTTGACGCGGCCAACGCAGCGATTGACCGCGCCATTGCCGAACGCCAGGTGGCAGAAGCGGCAGCCGAGCGCCGTGTCAACGAGCCGAACCGGCGCAATGGCGGACCCGATACCCGCTCGCCCGGTTCGCCGGACCGGCGTATAACCCCCCAACCGAATTTCGGACGGCGGCGCACGTCCGAGTGATCTGTTGCGCGCGAAAATTACCGGCTCCGTTCCAATTCCGGTTGACGGGTAGCCGAGCGTTCGCGCATTTGAAGCGCCATGTACCGCAAACTCGACCCCGAAAAAAGCGTTTCTACGCTAGCGCTCTTGAGCGAACGCATTCATGAGCGGTTTCCGGGCTCCGGATTATGCAAAGTGTGCGAAGAACTCGTCCATGTTGCGCAAGAGACGGAAGCCAAGGTGAACGAGACCGTAAAGCCGAACATTCCGTTACGCCTCGGCATTGCCGCTCTTGTCGCCTTTGGCCTCTTCATGCTGCTCAAAGTCGGGGCTATCATTGAGTTGAAGCGCGACAGCGAAAACCTATACGGCGTCCTGCAAGGCATCGACGCCGCCTTCAACATCTTGCTGCTGACCGGCGGCGGTATGCTGTTTCTCTCTTCGCTTGAGGCGCGCTGGAAGCGCCACAAGGTAATGGAACACCTGCACGAACTGCGCTCCATCGTCCACGTCATCGACATGCACCAGCTGCCGAAGGACCCAAGTTCAGACAGGCCGGCGACGGTCGCCGTGTCGGACGATGGAGCACCGCAACGTGTGCTCTCACCATTCGAATTGACGCGGTACCTGGATTATTGCTCCGAGATGCTATCACTCACCGGCAAGGTCGCGGCAATTTATGCGCAGAGCACGAAGGATTCGATTGTGATTGACGCCGCAAGCGACATCGGCCAAATCACAACAAACTTATCGAGCAAGATCTGGCAGAAGATCACGCTTGTACAAGCCCGCGAAGCCCGCAATGTTCCATTGCCGCTTCCGGCCGCTGCTGCACCGGCTAAAGTTGATCGCAATCCGAGCACCTCATGACCCTCGAAGCCACCGATCCCATCGCCCTGACACAAGCGCTGATCCGCTGCGAAAGCGTGACACCACATGAAGGCGGCGCGTTAACGCTGCTTCAAAACGTTCTGGAGCCCGCCGGCTTTGCCTGTCATCGCCTCGTGTTCTCAGAGCCCGGCACGCCCGACATCGACAACCTCTATGCGCGGATAGGATCGGGCCGCCCGCATCTGTCGTTCGCCGGACATACCGATGTCGTGCCGGTTGGGGATGAAAAAGCGTGGACGGTTCCCCCGTTCTCGGGCGAAATACGCAACGGCATTCTCTACGGACGCGGCGCCGTCGATATGAAAGGCTGCGTTGCGGCATATGCTGCCGCAGCACTCAAGTACCTGCAGCATAAGGGCGGCGAACTTCCTCGCGGTTCGCTGTCGTTTCTCATTACGGGGGATGAAGAGGGACCGTCGATCAACGGCACAATCAAAGTATTGCAGTGGCTTAAAGACCGCGACGAAGTCATCGACGCCTGCATCGTCGGAGAGCCGTCGAACCCGAAGGCGCTAGGTGACGAAATAAAAATTGGGCGGCGCGGTTCCCTGAATGCCGAGTTGACAGTCTACGGCAAACAAGGACATGCCGCGTATCCAAACCTTGCGGACAATCCCGTACCCAAACTCGCACGCATTCTCGATAGGCTATCGTCTGCCCCGCTCGACAACGGAACGGTGAATTTTCAGCCGTCGAACTTGCAGGTCACGGTTATTTCGGTGCCGAACTCTGCGACCAACGTCATACCGGCTGAGGCGCACGCCAAACTGAATATCCGCTACAACGACGGATGGACACGGTCCAAAATAGAAGACTGGGTGCGGGATACGGCAGCGCGCGCGGCGGCCGAATTGGACAGCAAATTCAGCCTCAATTTTTCAGGCACAGGCGACGTTTTCCTAACCAAACCAGGGCCACTGGTTGAAACTTTGAAATCGGCCGTCAAATCCGTGACGGGGCGCACGCCGGCATTGACCACGGGCGGGGGCACGTCCGACGCGCGCTTTATCAAGGATTATTGTCCCGTCGTCGAATTCGGACTGGTCAATGCCACGATCCACCAAGTCGATGAACACACGAGCGTCAAAGACCTCGAAGACCTGACCGAAATTTACGGCCGCTTCATTGAGAGTTATTTCGCAAGCGCCTGAGGCGAACCCCGTCTGAACAGATAACTACAATTGAAAAAGGCCGCTTCCTTCGAAGCAGCCTTTTTCGATTTAGGAACGATCGAAGTCGATTAGACCGACTCTTTCAGGTCCTTGGAAGCGCGGAAAGCGATCTTCTTCGAAGCCTTGATCTTGATGGCTTCGCCCGTTGCCGGGTTGCGGCCCATGCGTGCCGGACGCTTGCGAACCTGCAGGACGCCAAGACCGGCGAGACGGATGCGCGCGCCTTTCTTGAGGTGCTTGGTGAGCTGCGCGATAAGATCTTCAAGAATGGCGATTGCCTGTTTCTTCGGCAATTCATGTGCTTCCGCCAACGTCGCAGCGATGTGCTTCAACGTAACGGTTTCAACTTTTGCGGCTGGTGCTTTGGCCATTTTGGTATTCCCTCTACGAATCGATAATGCGGCCGACAATACATCGATTAAACGAAAAAACTCGCGTTTTCTTGGTCTTTTCGGGGGAACGAAAAAAAAGTGCGTTTTGTGGCCAAAAAACACGGTGGCTGGGTTATTTAGGCCCAGTTTACGGGTAAAATGGGGACGCAACTTCGGCTAAATTTTGAGGTGCAGACTATGAGTTACGTTGACGGTTTCATCGTTGCAGTGCCCAAGGACATGATCCCGGACTACAAGAAGCTCTCGCGCAAGATGGGAAAGATCTGGAGGGAATACGGTGCGCTCGCTTATGTCGAGTGCGAGGGTGACGACGTGCCGGTTGGCAAAGTCACGTCGTTTACCCGTGCGGTGAAACTGAAGCCCGGCGAGGTCGTGGTCTTTTCATGGATCGCGTACTATTCGCGCGCGCATCGCGATGCGGTGAACAAGAAAGTCATGGCCGATCCGCGATTGAAGATGGATATGAAGACCATGCCTTTCGACACCAAGCGCATGATCTGGGGCGGGTTTAAGACGATGATAGAGATGTAGTGGCCGTAAAGGCTACTTGAAGTGCTTCGACAGCTTCAAGCCCTGGCCCTGATAATTTGACTTTAAGTCGCGGCCGTAGATGATATCCGGCGTTTCCGTCATGCGCTCATAGATCAAGCGGCCGATGATTTGGCCGTGTTCAAGAATGAACGGTACCTTGTGCGAGCGGACTTCCAAGACAACGCGCGAGCCCTTGCCGCCTGCCGCCGCGTGACCAAAGCCTGGGTCCATGAAACCCGCGTAATGCACGCGAAATTCGCCAACTAACGGATTGAAGGGCACCATTTCGGCAGCGTGCGTCGGGGGCACGTGAACGGCTTCTTTTGAAGCGAGAATGTAGAACTGATCGGGATCGAGGATGAGACGGTTCTTGCCGCGCGCGAAAATCGGATCCCAATAGTCGGCGACCGCACAGCTTCCTGGTTTATCGACATCAACTACGCCGGTGTGGCGGCGCGCGCGATAACCGATGAGGCCGTCCTTATCGCCTTTGAGATCGACAGAGAGCGCTAAGCCGCCCGCGATATCGGCCACCTCATCGGAGGTGATGAGTTTCTCGCGCTTGTGCAATTCGATGAGGGCTGCGTCCGTATCGGCGGCAGGTCCAACGCGAAAACGGATCTGCGACAGGCGCGACCCCTTGCGCACCACGATCGGAAATGTCTGCGGGCAGATTTCAGCGAATAGCGGCCCCTTGTATCCGGCCGGAACCTGATCGAAGGCATTGACGCCGTCTGCGATGACGCGCGTGAACACGTCGAGCCGTCCGGTCGAACTCTTTGGGTTCGCAGCAGCCGAGAGACCGGCGGGCAGAGCCAAGCTTTCCAACAGCGGCACGATATAGACGCAGCCCGTTTCCAACACGGCGCCTTGGCTGAGGCTGATCGTGTGCATTTGCAGATCGTCAAGCTTGGTCTGCACGCGAACGCCAGGGCCGGGTAAAAAGCTTGCGCGCACCCGGTACGCAACGGCGCCCAAGCGCAGATCGAGGCTGGCTGGCTGCAACTGATTGTCGAGCAAGGGTTCAGCAATCTGCAGCGCACCCGCAGCAATGAGCCCGCTGATCGCTTGGCTTGGCAGGATGCCACGTTCGGCCGCTGTCGCCTTGATCTGAGCAACAGCCCGTGACGGAACCTTTTTCGCCGTTGTTTTCACGATAGTATTCCCCTTCGTCAAGCTTGGCTCTATCCGAAGGGCCCCTTGACGCCAAGGGGGTTCGCCGGGTAATCCCGGCATGGAATTCCGTGGTCCTTTGGCCGGCCGGCTTGCAGCCACGTAAAACAACTCGCTAAAGGGCCGAGTGCGCACCCGGTTTCCCGCGCCCGGCCTCCCGTCC
>JANOKZ010000219.1:0-4142 GCA_031419515.1 Hyphomicrobium sp. | reverse complement strand
ATGCGCGAACGAGGTTGCGGGCGCCGGGTCGGTCAAGTCGTCGGCCGGAACGTAAATGGCCTGCACCGATGTGATCGAACCCTTTTGCGTGGTGGTGATGCGTTCTTGCAGAGCGCCCATGTCGGTGGCGAGCGTTGGCTGATAACCCACGGCTGACGGAATACGGCCGAGAAGTGCAGACACTTCCGAACCTGCCTGCGTGAAGCGGAAGATGTTATCGACGAAAAACAACACGTCCTGGCCCTTGTCGCGGAAGTCTTCAGCAACCGTCAGACCCGAGAGCGCCACGCGCATGCGAGCGCCCGGCGGCTCGTTCATCTGGCCGTAAACGAGAGCGCATTTCGAACCCTTGGTCGAGCCTTTGTTCTTCTTGGGATCGATGTTGACGTTCGATTCAATCATTTCGTGATAGAGGTCGTTGCCTTCGCGCGTACGCTCGCCGACGCCCGCGAACACCGAGTATCCGCCGTGGGCTTTTGCAACGTTGTTGATCAGTTCCATGATGAGAACGGTCTTGCCAACGCCGGCGCCGCCGAACAGGCCGATCTTGCCGCCCTTCGCGTAGGGCGCCAGGAGATCGACGACCTTGATGCCTGTAACCAGAATTTGCGCTTCCGACGCCTGATCTGCAAAGCTCG
Source organism: Hyphomicrobium sp. (assembly GCA_031419515.1). Classification (GTDB taxonomy): domain Bacteria; phylum Pseudomonadota; class Alphaproteobacteria; order Rhizobiales; family Hyphomicrobiaceae; genus Hyphomicrobium_B. The sequence goes on along the minus strand of JANOKZ010000219.1, from coordinate 3,504 downwards.
GCGCGGGCTGGTGGATAGCGCGTGTCACCTTTGAGCCGATGGGACCGGCTTCATCGACAGGTTCGCCGATAACGTTCATGATGCGGCCGAGCGTCTCTTCTCCGACAGGCACCATAATTGGAGTGCCCGTATCGGTGACGTCCTGGCCGCGAACCAGACCTTCGGTCGAGTCCATGGCGATGGTGCGAACGGTGTTTTCGCCCAAGTGCTGGGCAACTTCGAGAACCAGGCGGACGCCGTGGTTATTGGTCTCAAGCGCGTTCAGAATTTCAGGCAAGTGCCCGTCGAACTGCACGTCGACGACGGCGCCCGTGACCTGACGGATTTTACCGGTTTTCTTGGACATTTCTTTCTCCAGAGATCGATTTCAGACGATCGTCAATTTCACAGGCACGTTGCCGCGGATCGCCTTCGAATACGGGCAAATTTGATGTGCATCATGGACCAGCGCTTCGACTTTGGCGCGGTCAGCACCAGGAATCGCGACTTTGAGCTCCACCGACAGCGCGAAGCTCGGATCGTCCTTATTGAGCGTGACGGCCGCCGTGACCTTGGCAGGCGCTGCATCGACGCTGTGCTTCTTAGCGAGCGCCAGTATGGCCTGCCCGAAGCACGACGAATATCCGAGCGCGAAAAGCTGCTCAGGGTTCACGCCCTCTCCCGATCCGCCAAGTTCTTTCGGCAAGGTCATGGCGAGGCCAAGCCCGCCTGAATCGAGAATAGCGCGGCCGTCGCGGCCACCCTTGGTGGTTGCGGAGTAGGTTGCGATGGGTGTCATGGTGCGGTCTCCGAATTTAGAGCGCTTCGGCGCCCGAAATGATTTCGATAAGTTCTTTGGTGATGTTGGCCTGACGAAGCCGGTTATATTTAATCGTCAACTTGTTGATCATGTCGCCGGCGTTGCGCGTCGCGTTGTCCATCGCCGACATGCGAGCGCCCTGTTCGCTTGCAGCGTTTTCGAGAAGGCCGCGGAACACCTGCGTTGAGATGTTGCGCTTCAACAAATAGCCGAGCACTTCCTCTTCGCTTGGCTCATATTCGTGAATGGCGCTGGCGCCAGCCGCCGCACCGCCTTTAGCTTCCGGGATTTTCGCCGGGATCAGCTGTAGTGCCGTCGGCTTTTGCGCGATGACCGACTTGAATTCTGAGAAGTACAGCGTCGCGACATCGAAATCCCCGGCTTCGAACATGGCCAGCACTTTATTGGCGACGCCTTCGGCATGACCGAAGTTCAGCTGTTTGATGCCTTGGAAGTCCGTGCGTTCGACAATGTTCTTAGCGAATTCGCGGCGCAGGTTATCGGCGCCTTTGCGGCCTACGGTAAAGATCTTGACCGTCTTGCCGGACGAGATCAGCTTGTTGGCATCGTTACGGGCAAGCTTGGCGATGTTCGAGTTGAAGCCGCCGCACAAACCGCGTTCCGCCGTCATGACGATCAGCAGATGCACCTGGTCTTTGCCGGTGCCGACGAGCAGCGGCGATGCGCCGGTCTTGTCGGCAACCTTTGAAGCCAAATTGGCAAGCACACCATCCATGCGCTCGGCATAGGGGCGGGCAGCGGTTGCTGCTTCCTGTGCACGGCGCAATTTTGCGGCGGCGACCATCTGCATCGCCTTGGTGATTTTCCGCGTCGCCTTAACGGAGGCGATGCGGTTTCTCATGTCTTTTAAGCTGGCCATCGTGGCTGCTCTTTTCTCTTATCCACCTCTGTCATCCCGGCCGGAGCGCAACCTTGCGCGTAGAGCCGGGACCCAGAGCCTTCATATCAATTCAATTGCGCAGTCTGGGTCCCGGGCCTCGCGAAAAGGCTCGCCCGGGATGACAAACTGTTAGAGGAACGTCTTCTGAACCTGCTCGACAACGGCCTTGAGCTTGGCGGCCGTTGCGTCGGTGAGATCCTTGGTCGTGCGAATGTCGTCGAGGATCGTCATGTTCTGATTGCGCAGATTGTTGAGCAGTGCGTCTTCGAATGGCTTCACTTTTTCGACAGCCATTTGATCGAGATAGCCGTTGACGCCAGCGTAGATGACCGAGACCTGCTCTTCCATCTTCAGCGGCGAGAACTGCGCCTGTTTCAGAAGTTCTGTTAGGCGCGAACCACGGTTCAGTAAGCGCTGCGTCGCGGCATCGAGATCCGAGCCGAACTGGGCAAATGCCGCCATTTCGCGATACTGAGCGAGTTCGCCCTTGATCTTGCCGGCGACCTTTTTCATGGCCTTGGTCTGAGCGGATGATCCGACGCGTGACACCGAAAGACCGACGTTCACGGCAGGACGGATGCCCTGATAGAAGAGATCCGATTCCAAGAAGATCTGGCCGTCGGTGATCGAAATCACGTTCGTCGGAATGAACGCCGAAACGTCGTTGCCCTGCGTCTCGATGACGGGCAGCGCTGTAAGCGAACCTTTGCCGGCTGCATCGCCAAGTTTCGCGGCGCGCTCAAGCAAACGGGAGTGGAGATAGAACACATCGCCAGGGTAGGCTTCGCGGCCCGGCGGGCGGCGCAGCAAAAGCGACATCTGACGATACGCGACGGCCTGCTTCGACAAGTCGTCATACGCGATCACGGCATGCATGCCGTTGTCGCGGAAATATTCGCCCATGGTGCAGCCGGTGAAGGGTGCGAGGTACTGCATCGGCGCCGGGTCGGAAGCGGTGGCGGCAACGATGATCGAGTATTCAAGTGCGCCGCGTTCTTCCAGAACCTTGACGAACTGGGCAACCGTCGAGCGCTTCTGGCCGATGGCAACGTAGACGCAATACAGCTTCTGGCTCTCGTCGGTGCCGGCGTTCAAAGATTTCTGATTGAGGATGGTGTCGAGAATGACGGCGGTCTTGCCGGTTTGGCGGTCGCCGATGACGAGTTCGCGCTGGCCACGGCCGATTGGGATGAGCGAGTCGATCGCCTTGAGACCCGTTGCCATCGGTTCGTGCACCGACTTGCGCGGCAGAATGCCCGGCGCCTTGACGTCGACGCGCATCTTCTTGTCCGACTTGATCGGGCCTTTGCCGTCGATGGGATTGCCGAGACCGTCAACAACGCGGCCAAGCAAGCCCTTGCCAACTGGAACTTCGACGATCGCGCCGGTGCGCTTGACGGTGTCGCCTTCCTTGATCGAACGGTCGTCGCCGAAAATAACAACGCCGACGTTGTCGCTTTCCAAGTTCAGCGCCATGCCGCGAATTCCGCCTGGGAACTCGACCATTTCACCGGCCTGAACGTTGTCGAGGCCATAGACGCGGGCAATACCGTCGCCGACCGACAGCACTTGGCCGATCTCTGAAACCTGCGCTTCTTTGCCGAAATTCTTGATCTGATCCTTGAGGATCGAGGAAATCTCTGCGGCCCGGATATCCATGTGTCGTGTGACCCGTCTCTATGGTCGTTTCGGTTTAGATCCGCGCGACGCGGACCATGTGTCTTCGTATTGCCAAAACGCCGCCGGACAGTTGCCAGAGGCGTTCAAAGTTGGGTTCAGGTGCCTGCGCCGCTCAAGACGACCT
>JANOKZ010000218.1:0-2954 GCA_031419515.1 Hyphomicrobium sp. | reverse complement strand
CCCTTGAATTGCGGTTTGATGCCAATCCGCGCAGTTTTCATATCGACCGGAACCGTCAACGTGCGCTCAATCGTGCGTCCGCCTTGCTCGCGCAGTTTGACGATGATCTGCGCTTCAAGTGGACGGCCCGTCTTCGACACGGCGGGAAGCAGAACCGCAATGGCTACCTTGCCGTCGGCGTCCGTGATCAAGTTGGCGTCGAGTGGCTTCCTGACAGGATTGATGAACTCGTCAGACTGACCGAACACATATCCAGCAAAGCCCGCAACATCCTTGCCCGAGGTCTTGACGATGATTTCGCCTTCAAGGCCGAGCGCGGCGGCAGGTGGCCCGTAGAGATAACGGCCGGCTGCATTGATCGTGCCTGGTTCATCCGGCACAAGAGCGGGTGCGGCTGTCTCAAGTTTCATGTCGAGCCGTTCCGGCACGAAGTCTTCGACCAGGAAGGCGCGTTCGGCAATCGCGGGTTGCTTTGGGTCCGTGTGCAGCCACAAGCGCCACGTGCCCGTCATCGCAGTCTTAGCCAGCGCAAGTGCGTGCGAGCGGCCGCCCAAACCTTGATCGTTGAGAACGATACGCGCGTGTTCAACGCCATCTGGGCGCGCCACGATCATCGTCGTTGGTACGGCTGATGCCTTGCCTTGCGCGTCGCGCACGAGTGCTGTTACGGCCACTTCCTCGCCGCCGCGATACACGCCGCGTTCGGTATAGACGTAAGCGTCAATCGGGCCGGCTGGCTCCCGGCCCTTGACGCCCCGGTCGGAAAGGTCAAACGCATTCATCGTCAAATCGAGAAACGCGTATTCGCCGGCACCCTTTTCGGCAACAAGCACGGCCGGCGCCAGCCCGCCTTCGCCTTTGACAATTGCTGCGTCGAATTTGGCATAGCCCTTGGTGTCCGTCTTGGCGGTTGCCAGAACTTCGTTGTTACGCGCGAGAAGCCGCACGTCGCTGCCGGATATGGGGGTTGCGTCCGCAAGCGAGCGCACGAACGCGTGCACGCCATCGGTACCGGAAAACGCCGTGAGACCGAGGTCGGAAACGATGAACCACTGCGTCGCGCGCTGGCCGTCGTCGTTCTTGGATTTTTCCGAAGGCTTGGCGAACATCACATAAGCGCCGGGCTCAAGCTTGCCGGTTGCGTCGGTTGCGGGAACGGCGGTCGTCACGTCCTCGTTCAACTTGCCCGCGATGTCCATCGCGCCTGAGAAGACTTTGACGCCGCTCTTATCGCGGATGTTATCGACTTCGTAGCTCGAAAGCTGGCGCTGGAAATCGCCCGATTGCAGCAGGGACGCGAGGCCCCGGTCGCCAATACGATAAACTTCAACCTCGACCTTCTGCGTATTCGTGGTGACAACAGGAATGCCCTGCTGGCCGCGGCTTGGCAGAACGTAGGATTTTCCCGTGAAACGTACGAGCGCCGTGCGGTCTGGCACATAGACGGCGATGTCCGCCGTCTTGCTCAGCGTCTCGCCAACTTCGGACGGGAGGCCGGCACGGATCTGCACCTGATAGCGCGCGCCGTGCTTCAGGCCTTCGATGCAAAGCTGCCGGCCGTCCTGCACAAGGGACTGCGGGTCGCGGCCGTCGATGGAAATGAACTTGGCAACGTCACTCTGCGTGCGTGCAAGGTCTTCGGAAAATTGCAGGCACAGCCGTGGCGCGCTCGCGTCCGATTCGGTTTTGTAGTCTGTCATGCGAAAGCCGTGCTCGGCACGCAGCCTGTCGTAGGACTCGCGGGTGGTTTGATCTCCACCTTGTGCGCCTGCGAGATCGACGCTCATTTTGTAGGCGTCAATCGCCGGGCGCCAATACGAGCGCCGCTCCATGGTCTGGCCGAGAACGCTCAAGGCCTTGGCTTTGGCCGGCGCATCTTTGGCCAACTCATAGCCGCGATAGGCAGCGCCTGACGCATGCACCGGCAAATCGTAACGCTCGCTGCCTTTCTCAGGATCGGCCTTGATGGCGAGCAGTGCTTCCGCCAAGCGCACCCATGCGGGGCCGTCTTTTGGTTCTGCCGCTACAACATTAGCCAAGAGTCGAGCGGAAGCGCGCGCGTCGGTCGCGTAGATTTTTTCCGCTTCAATCTTCAAGTCCGCCGGTTTCTTGCCGTCAGACTTCCAGTTGGCTTTGAGGAACGTTTCGTAGCGCTTGGCATCGGCAGCGATGCCCTGGTGCGAGAAGCCCCCCTTGCCTTGACCGGTGTCCTGCGCCGCAGCCCCTGCCGAAACGGCAGCCAGCGCCACCATGATGCAAGCGAGAAAACGAAGAGCGAGGTGCGAGGAGAATTGCATGTTGCCACCCATAAAAAATTGGACCCCGGGAACCCGCCGGATGATCCGCGCGAGTTCCACGAAACAGTTATCCATTCCAAAACCGATCTGAAGCCCATCAAAGGTGAAGGGCGTAACCGCGGCGGCATTTAGGGAATTACCGGGATTTCCGCTTTTCTTCGCCTTTTTCATATGCCTCGGTTCCTTGGGTTCGACCAGGACCCAAGAATACCACGCGCAAAAAGGCCGGGGATGAACCCCGGCCAAATAAATCCAGCGATTAACCGTTAATGGAAGTTTAATGGCCTAACGGCGGCTAGACGGGCGGCGCTCGGGCTTTGCAGCATTTTGGCCGGCGATGACATGTTGGGTTGTCACCGGCTTCATGCGCTTAGCAGGTTTTCCGAGCTTCCACATGCGGGCAAAGGATACCTCCGCATGACGTGCGGCAGCGGCGTTATCGGCGTGGAACATCTCAAAAGCATCGCGCTTCGTTGGATCGCGGCGCATGCAGTCGCCAATCCACACCCGGCCATTGCCAAGCACCAGCTGTTCGTGTGCGGCGGCAAAGCGCGGATCGTTCAGCAAGCGAATTTCGGCGTTGGCGAGTTCGAGTATGGATTTCCCGCTCTTTTCCTCGCCGCCCGTGTCGGTTTCGAGCAAGAGCACGCGCACGGC
>JANOKZ010000217.1:0-8618 GCA_031419515.1 Hyphomicrobium sp. | reverse complement strand
ATCGCGTCGGCTTACTTTGACGAGATGAAGGGCCCGAACCGCGATCAGGGCGCGACGCGCAAGGCGCTAGAGCAATACAAGACCTTGAAGACGCGCTATCCGGAGAGCGAGTATGCGCGCGGCGCCGACAACAAGATCCGCGTTGCCGAAGACAATCTGGCAGCGTCCGAAATGGAAGTCGGCCGTTATTACCTGAAACAGAAAAATTACGTGGCTTCGATCAATCGCTTCAAGACGGTTGTCAGCGATTATCAGACGACGGCCCACGTCGAAGAAGCCTTGATGCGTTTGACAGAGTGCTACATGGCACTCGGTATCACCAAGGAAGCGCAGAATTCAGCGGCCATTCTCGGGCATAATTACCCGGATTCGAAGTGGTATAAGGACGCCTACTCGCTGTTGAAGTCCGATGGCTTGGCGCCGCGCAACGATGGCGACTCATGGCTCTCGAAGGCCTGGAACTCGGTGCCGAAACTGAGTTTGGGCTCGAACTAAGTAGACAAAATTTACCACACTTGAACTTCACTACAGCTGTGCACTGAAGACCGTACAGTGCAAAAAGAGCTATGGCCCAAAAGAAGCGCAAGAAGTCTGCCCTGACTGAACCTCCCGGTGTTCAAGCCGCTAGGGGAGAGCTCAAAGCGATAGAAGCCGAAATTGCTCGGCATGACTATCTCTACCACCAACTAGATGCGCCCGAAATATCTGACGCAAATTTCGACGAACTAAAGAAGCGTTTTGAGTTTCTTAAGCGTCAATATCCTGCGGCTTTGATCCCCGATACCGACGCCCCCCTGATCGATCTTTTGAAAAGTGCGGCCTATCGCGTTGGCGCAGCGCCGGTTGAGGCCTTCGGGAAGGTGCGCCACGCGGTGCCCATGCTGTCGCTCGGCAACGCCTTTGAGGACGGGGACGTCACGGACTTCGTGGTGCGTGTGCGCAAGTTCTTAAAGCTCGGTGAACTCGATCCACTTAGCCTGACAGCGGAACCCAAGATCGACGGGCTCTCGATTTCCATTCGCTACGAGAAGGGCGAACTCATCCAAGCGGCAACGCGCGGCGACGGTGCGGAAGGCGAGAACGTCACCGCTAACGTCAAAACGATTAAAGAAATCCCGCACACGCTCAAAGGCAATGACGTGCCGGACGTGATCGACGTGCGCGGCGAAATTTATTTGAGCCATGCCGACTTTGCGAAATTGAATGAGGCTCAGGCCGCTGCTGGCGACAAAATCTTCGCCAACCCGCGAAACGCCGCTGCAGGATCTCTGCGCCAGCTTGATGTTGCGGTTACAGCAAAAAGGCCGTTGCGCTTTTTCGCTTATGCTTGGGGGGAAGCGTCCGAAGTGCCAGGGACGACGCAGGCGGTTGTCGTCGACACATACAAGCGCTGGGGACTGCCAACAAATGCGTTGATGCGGACCTGCAACAGCGCCAGCGAGATGCTCGCGTATTACCGCGATATGCAACAGCGCCGCGCCGGCCTCGGCTACGACATCGACGGCGTCGTCTACAAGGTGAACCGCCTCGACTATCAGGAGCGCCTAGGGTTCGTCTCGCGTTCGCCGCGCTGGGCTATTGCCCACAAATTTCCGGCCGAACAGGCAACGACGATTGTACGCGACATCGAAATCCAAGTCGGCCGCACAGGCGCACTGACGCCTGTCGCCAAGCTCGAACCCGTCACAGTTGGTGGCGTCGTCGTGTCTAATGCGACGCTGCACAACGAGGACGAGATCGCTCGCAAGGATATCCGTATCGGCGACACGGTCGTGGTTCAGCGTGCGGGCGACGTCATCCCGCAGGTTGTGTCGGTTGTGATCGAAAAGCGGCCGGAGGACGCAAAACCATTTGAAGTACATGAAACCTGCCCCGTGTGCGGCAGTCATGCCGTGCGCGACACGGACGAGAAGGGCGTCGCAGATGTGGTGCGGCGATGCACGGGCGGACTCATCTGTCCGGCTCAGGCGAAAGAGCGCTTGAAACATTTCGTCTCGCGCAATGCCCTCGATATCGAAGGTCTGGGTGACGAAAAAATTGAGTTCTTCTTCGACACAGGCCGCATCAAGACGCCGGGCGATATCTTCACGCTTGGCGCGCGTGACAAGACGAACGCAGAGCCACTTGCCGGTCTCAAGGGATTTGGCAAGAAGTCGGTCGAGAAACTCTTTGGCTCAATTGATGCGCGCCGGAAAGTGCCGCTCGACCGGCTGATATTCGGGCTCGGCATTCGTCATGTTGGGGAGACAACAGCCAAGGATCTGGCCAAGGCTTATGGCTCATGGGCGCCATTGCGCGCGGCTGTTGAGGCGGCAAGTCAGGGCGGGCGCGATAGTGAAGCCTATGAGGATATCGACAACATCGAAGGCATCGGCGCGGTCGTGGTCGATGCTCTGACCGGTTTCATCGGCGAGCCGCACAACGTCGAGGTGCTCGATGCGCTGCTCAAAGAAATCGAGGTACTGCCCTATGAGCAGGTGACCGTTGCGGCGTCGCCCATTACCAGCAAAACCGTGGTCTTCACCGGAACCTTGACGAAACTCACGCGCGGCGAAGCAAAAGCCCAGGCGGAGCGTTTCGGCGCAAAGGTTGCCGGGTCCGTATCCAAGAAGACGGATTACGTCATTGCTGGTGCGGACGCCGGTTCCAAGCTCGATACCGCGCGCGAGCTTGGCGTTACGGTTCTAACGGAAGACGAATGGCTAGCTTTGATTGGGCAGAGTTGAGCCTGGTCAGCGCCTCGATCTTATTCGCCAGGATTCGCGGCAGAGACCAAATGAAGTTCGCCGTTCAACTCGCGGACATCAATGTCGTGCAGTCCGCTTAAGGCGGATAAAAGTTCGCTCAATGCATTTTTGCGGCCGCCCGCCAAGTTGGCCTGCAATGGCAGAGGGAAATGCGGGGCGGCACTGATTTCGGCAATATCCATCATGACAAATCTCCAGGGTTTGACCTACAGGCCAAACATAGAGCAGCGCACGTGCGTGCGAAGTTACATAAGGAACTGCGGCGGACTAAAACGCGCGATGGGCAATGTTGCCTCGTAAAGCCATGCTCGGGTCGCCGTATCGAGACTTGGCGCAAGTACGGCATAAACGCGCGCGTGATAGGCGTTGAGCCATTCGCGCTCACTTGCGGTCAGCGCTTCGGGAATAACCAAGCGGCGGTCAATGGGCGCGAGTGTCAATGTTTCGAACGACATCATGGGCCGCTCGCCGCCGGCGGGGCGCGCTTCGAGTTCCGTGACGAGGACGACATTCTCGATGCGGATGCCGAACGCGCCTTCTTTGTAGAATCCAGGTTCGTTCGAGAGCAGCATGCCGGGTTGCAGCGTTGCCATGCCGGCGCGGGAAATTGACTGCGGACCTTCATGCACAGACAAGTAGCTGCCGATGCCATGTCCGGTTCCGTGATCGAAATCGGCGCCCATGTCCCACAGTGCGCGCCGCGCAAATGGATCGAGATCCATGCCACGCGTGCCCTTGGGAAAACGGGCCGTGGCAATCGCGATGTGCCCGCGCAGCACGGCGGTGAAGCGCTGGCGCATTTCGTCGGTTGGCTTGCCGATGGCAATGGTGCGCGTGATATCGGTCGTGCCGTCGCGATATTGGCCCCCGCTATCGACGAGGAACAATTCGCCCGGCTCGATGCGGCGATTGGTTTTTTCCGTTACGCGATAATGGACGATGGCGCCGTTCGCGCCTGAGCCCGAAATGGTTGGAAAAGAGATGTCGAGCAACGCGCCGGTTCTGCGGCGGCACTCTTCGAGTTTTTCGACGGCAGATATTTCGTCGAGTATGCCGTGTTCGGCGGTGTCGTCTAGCCACGCAAGGAACCGCACGACCGCTGCACCGTCGCGCAAGTGTGCCGCGCGGGCGCCAGCTATTTCGGCGGCGGTTTTGATGGCCTTGGCGTGAATGCAGAGGTCCGGCCCGTTGGCGACAACGCCCGGTCCAAGCGTCTGTTCGAACCCGTAGGCGGCAGAATGAGAATCCACGCGAACGCGGCGTTTGGCGGCTTTCAACTCTTTGAGGCGGGTGCGCAGGTCTTTGAGTTGGGAGAGGCGCGCAATGGGTGCAAGATGCGTTTTTGCGTCTTTGCCGATTTTTTGCGGGTCAATGAAGAGTTCGGCTTTGCCGCTGGCCGGCACAATGGCAAACGCGAGCACAACTGGGTTGTGGGCGACGTCAGTCCCGCGAATATTGAATAGCCAACAAATTGAATCCGGCAACGTGAGGATCGTGGAATGTTGGCCCTCGTCCTTCAATTGCTTTTGCAGCTGTGTGATTTTGTCTTGGGCGCTGCGGCCGGCGAGTGATGCAGGTTGAATGGAGACGTGACCGCTCGGCGGCTTTGGCCGCGCTTTGCCCCACAAGTGGTCAATTGGATTTTTTGCCAGCGCTTTGGTCTTGATGTCTTTGGCACTGAGCGCTGCCGCGAGGCGCGAGATCTCAGAGCCCGTGTGCAGCCAGGGATCGAAGCCGAGCGTTTGCCCTTTGGCGAGTTGTAACGCGATCCAATCTCCAATTTGCGCGCGCGGCGTCAGCGAAATGTCGAACAGACCGGTATCTGTTTCGGCTTTCGCCTGGACGGTGTAGCGCCCATCGGTGAAAAGGCATGCCGACTTGCGGGTGATAATCGCGAGTCCGGCCGATCCTGAAAATCCCGTCAGCCATTTGAGGCGTTCGGCTGCGGCCGGGACATACTCGCACTGGTGCTCGTCGGCGCGGGGAACAAGAAGCGCGTCAATGCCAAGCTCGGCGAGAAGCGCGCGCAATGCCTTAAGGCGATCGGCGACGTGGTCGAGGCCACCGGATGTTTCGAAAGTTTGGAACATGGAGAAGCGTTCTAGGGGAGGCATCGCGCGGCGGCAATGGTCTTTTGACGCTGTTTCCGTTCAACGCCGCTGCAAAGTTAGTGTGGACCAGCCCGTTAACCTGTCGTGGCGAACAACATGGAACCCGCACGCCCGGTAGGCGGCAATAACCTGCGGGGCCTGGGGAATGAGCAAACCGGAGAGTACAAGCGTGCCGCTGCGGCGCACCGTGCGCGACAGTTCGGGTGCAAGGCGGATCAAGGGGCCGGCCAGGATATTAGCGATGACAAGGTCGAAGGGCTTGGATTGGCGCAGCCAGGTGTGGCGGACGCCGTCCGCCTTGCAGATGGCGATGCGGCCGCCGACCCCGTTCAGCTTCATGTTGTCGGCGGCAACCTTAACGGACTGAGCATCGAGGTCGGTGGCGATGATCTCAGCCGTGGGTAGAGCCTTGGCGGCGGCAATGGCGAGTACGCCCGAGCCGCATCCGAGATCGAGGATGGTGCGGAAGTCCTCAGTGCGCGTAAGTCTATCGATGGCGAGGAGACAGCCGAGCGTCGTCGCATGATGCGCCGTGCCGAAGGCCTCGCCCGCATCGATCAGTATGGTGGATGGACCCCTTGGCACGCGATGGCGGTCGTGCGTGCCGTGCACGACGAAGCGGCCGGCAACGACAGGTGGAAGGGCGGCTTGCGAAATTTCGACCCAGTTGAGATCAGGGACATCTCCTGAGATCAGTTTAGGAAGCGGCCCAGTGATGATGCCGGCAAGTTCGGCGTCGAGGTCGCGGCCGTCGAGCCCGCCATTGAAATATGCTTCAAGGCGCCAGCAGGAGACACCGTTCTCAAAAACGGTCAAGGCATCGGGCGCGGGCTCGATGAGGTCCTGAAGCGCGTTGGCCGTCTGCATGGCAAGATCGCGATCCGCGAAGTCGGCGGTAACTTTTTTGAGTGTCATTTTTATAGGGCCATGGATCAGGTGCCAGACCCTATGCTGCTGCCACTGAATTCAAAGCCCTCCGCGCTGGCGGGATCAGGCAGTTGATCGAGGAACTGGTCCCACATGGCGTCGATATGTCGGGCCGCTTCTCCCGGCGGCAAAGTATTGAGCGTGCCGTCGGCGCCTTCGCGCACAATCCCGTCTCGCACCAGCCGGCCGAGCGCGTCTTCGAGATCGAAATCCACATTCGTGCCGAACGTGCGCAACAGATACTGCTCAATCGCTCTGTCGATGGCGGGGAGATCGGCGCGGCGCGCTTTTTCCTTGGCGAGCACGCTGTAGAGCAGCATTTCTTCTTTCACGTCTTCTTCGGCAGCGCGTGCCGCGATTTTGAGGATCACGCCGCGATTGTCCGCCATGGCATGAAAGTAAAGGTTTTGTGCCATGACGACCATGTACTTCTGCTTCTGGTTTACAAAGCTCATAGCCTGACGGAAGGCAATCGACCCAAGGCCAACGGCGGCGCCTGCGGCCGCCAGCGGGTTCGTTGCCAAGAGCGCGATCTTTCCTGCGGCACCAACGGCTCCCATGCCAAGGCCGCCGCCCGCTGTCGCGCCAAGACGCAGCTTGTCGAACATGCGGAACTTTACTTGCGTGTTCGGAAATACCATTTCGAGATCGGTGCGCGGAATGTTTTTGAAGAGCTTCAAATAGATGTGGTTGTCGTTGACACCGGCCGGCATGTGGCTGCGCAATTTCTTGACGCGCTTTTCGGCCTTTTCCCGGTCGAGCTTTTCGCTTGCCATGATATCGGCGACGCGTTCTTCGAATGGCTTCAGCTTGAACAGCACGAACAAACGCTGAAAAATAGGAACGTCGAATTCCTCTTTGCGCATGAATTTCTTGTAGCTGCGCCGTTCGTGGCGCTTGTTCGATGCGCCGCGGTAATAGATGAGGACTTCATCGAATGCGTCCATGTCCACGTACAAGTCGAGACCGTAGTGGCTGTCCTTGGTCAGGATCAGTTTGAGATCGTGCGGGTCGATGCGCTCGTAGTTGGCGCGTACGAGAAGGCTTTCGACGCCGGCGACGAGGCGTTGGCGCAGCGTGCGCTTTTCGCTGAGCGTGAACTGGCGCGTCATAAGCAAATCGCTATCGGGCGAGAACGGCTCATATGTTTGTTCGAGATCAAGCAGCTGGCTGTTGTATTGCTGCTGGCGCCAGTAATCGAGGTAGCGGAAGAAGCGGCGCGCATCGTTCGCTTGCCCGGCCGGCCAAGCAAGCGGCTGCGCAAGACGCTCCAGAAGCGCGAAGCGCGTGACGGGACTGAAGCGTTCGCGCTTGCGGGCCTGATCCGGTTCGAGAACGTCGGATATGGCCGGGGCGCCAGCGCCGGGTGCGGCCTGATCGCCGTCGCGCTTCGTGCGCATGCGTTCGAAAAAGCCAAGACGGGGCCCAGACTGTGTCCCAGGCGGTGCTTGCGATACATCGGCCGAAGTCATGACGCCCACTCTCCCACGCGCGCCGTAACGCGCAACCCGATTACATCCCGCAGCCTCGATCGCCAGCCTGAACGGCACCCCAGACCGGTTTTACGGGGTCGCGCGGCTCGTTGTCGAGCCTAAGCTGTTCATTTGCCAACTCTTTGGCCTCAATTACGAGTTTCGAGGCATCGATCAGCCCGCTTAGCTGACTCATTAAGGATGGTAGTTGGAAAATATGCCCGTCTTGCGTCAGGGGAGAGCATAACGGCGCTGCAAAATGCAATTCAGTTCATAACTTTTGCTGCTGCCACAGTCGCGCCGCCGTTCGGCTAAGAGTTGTACTCGTAACGAGGGGGCATTTCCAGGGGGCGGCAGTGGGGTTGTTTTACAAGCGTTTGTTGTGGGTGGTTTTGGTTGCAACGGGTTTAGCTCAAACGGCGGCTGCGGACGAGTTGGTCATGCCGTTTGCTTGCACGGCATCTGCCGGAGCGGTTCAGCTGACACCTTCGGCCGAGGCGGCCTACAAAGTGATTGGTGCCAGACAGGAACAGATCTTCGCGGCGTGCAGAGGCGCTAATTCCGCGACGTGCGAAAATCTTATGGTGCACCGGTTCACAATTCAGTGTGGCGGAGCAAGCGTCTCCTGGGCCCACGTCGTGCAGGCGGCAAGCCGCCTCGGTATCGACGTGCCGCACGGACTGCCAAACGGGTTTGCGCCAGCTGGCGCACTTAAGGCGCGGTTTGTTTTTCCGGCTCTTGCACGCTTCAGTTCGTTCCAATCTGAAGTTGAGACGCAACAACTTTCTTCAGACGCAGTGACGCCGCAGGAGGACGAATATCCCAATACGCGCGTCGCCGCGTGGCATACAGAAGTTCGCGCCGACATGGCGCCGCGAGGGACAAGTGGCGCTGTGCGTGTCGGTGTGATCGTTGCATTTTTGTTGGCGCTTCTGTTTGGCGGGAGCCTCATCGCGGCAGGACACTGGCGCATTCCGTACTTGTCCATTGGCATGCTGCGCGGATACGCACCGGAATTTTCACAACGCTTCGCGAGTTGGTCGCGTCACAGCGTTGAACGGGTGCGAGCAAGCTTAGGGCAAGCCTTCGGGCGGGCATGGGACTATATGCGTGGCGACACGCTAGATCCAGCCGATGCCGAATTGGCCGTTGCTGCGGCCGTCGCGATGGCGCGGCTGATAGAGGCTGAGCTTCACGTTGCGACGTTACCGGCAGGATTATTGCTGCGTGAAGTTTTGCTTTCAGAGCTTGATCGCGTGCGCGAGCGCTTGAATGGTGTGACGCGCGATTTGGAGCGGCGGGCTAAGGATAAGTCTGCGGGACAAATCCGCGCCGTATTGAGAGAGCTTGAGCGCATTGGC
>JANOKZ010000216.1:0-1879 GCA_031419515.1 Hyphomicrobium sp. | reverse complement strand
CTACCTCCACATCGGCGGCGCCCGCACGGCATTGTTCAACTGGCTCTACGCCAAAGGCCGCAACGGCCGTTTTCTGTTGCGTATCGAAGATACGGACCGCGAGCGCAACAACGAAGCCGCTGTCGCTGCCATCCTCGACGGGCTGAAATGGCTGGAACTCGACTGGGAGGGCGACGCCGTCTCCCAGTTTGCCCGCGCGGATCGTCACCGCGAAGTCGCCAACGAACTGCTGAAACGTGGTGCAGCCTATCATTGTTACGCTTCGCCCGCCGAGATCGACGCCGCACGCGAAACCGCCAAAGCGGAAGGACGGCCGCAAATCTTCCTCTCCCCTTGGCGCGACCGCTCCCCGCAAGACACACCCAAAGACATCAAGCCAACTGTTCGTCTTAAAGCACCGCGCGAAGGCGAGACGGTTGTAACCGACCACGTCCAAGGCCAGGTTACGTTTCCGAACAAAGATCTCGACGATCTCATCATTCTGCGCTCCGACGGCAACCCGACCTACAATCTCGCCGTGGTCGTCGACGATCACGACATGGGCATCACCCACGTTATCCGCGGCGTCGACCATTTGACCAACGCCGCGCGGCAATCACAAATTTATCAAGGCATGGGCTGGCAAGTTCCAGACTTCGCGCACGTCCCGCTCATCCATGGAACCGACGGCGCGAAACTCTCCAAACGCCACGGCGCCCAGGGCGTCGAGGACTACCGCTCGATGGGCTATCTGCCCATCGCGTTGCGCAATTATCTCGTGCGCCTCGGCTGGAGCCACGGCGACGACGAAATTATTTCGCCGGAACAGCTGATCGCTTGGTTCGACATTGACGACATCAACAAGAGCGCGTCGCGCTTTGACTTCAAGAAGCTCGACGATTTAAACGGGCATTACATCCGCCAGACAGCGAATGAGGAACTCCTTGCGCGCATCAAGAGCATGCTGCCGCATCTGGATTTCGCAGGGCTTCTGGCGCTTCCTCTTGATCCTAAAGCGCCACCGCGTTCGGACGTCGCGCTTGCCACTGAGATCAAGTCGCAACTACCTCACATCGCGACAGGAACCGAACTCGCAAATATCTTCGCCACCATAGGCTGGGACAAGTTCGCGGCCGCTCTGCCGTCCCTCAAGGATCGCGCCAAGACACTCGCCGAGTTAATTGCCGGCGCCCTCTTCATCGCCGCCGAGCGTCCCTTGAAACTCGACGACAAGGCTTTGAAGCTCATAGACGCCGAGGCCAAAGCGACGCTTCAAGCATTGCTGCCACGCCTTAAGGCTGCGCCCGATTGGACCGCCGCAGCGCTCGAAGCCCTGGTCAAAACTTACGCTGAAGAGACCGGCGCTAAGCTCGGCAAGGTTGCGCAGCCGCTCCGCGCAGCGCTCACGGGCCGCGCCGTCTCGCCGCCTGTTTTCGATGTGCTTCACGTTCTGGGCCGCGATGAGGCGCTGGCCCGCATAAGTGACTGTGCGGCTTGAAAAACCTGTTGCGCCGCACCCCTCTAAGGGCGATATTGCCGCACTGCAATATGTAGTCTAAACCCTCTTGAAACATAGATTTCTGGGGTTTCCGTGTCCGCGCACGACAACGGGGCCGAACACTGCAACACTGAACGAGAGAGAAACCTGACCCGCTTTTGGGTGGTTTCGGGAGTAGAGCCATGAACGTTCGGGACAAGGCCGCAAAGCCTGCGAAAGACCTGGCCGCAAAAACCGCCAAAATGAGTGTCGGCGGCAAGGCCGTCGATCTCGAAGTGCGCTCTGGCACGATTGGACCCGATGTCATCGATGTCGCCAGCCTCTACAAGGAGACCGGACACTTCACGTACGACCCCGGCTTCACATCGACGGCCAATTGCGCCAGCCGCATCACCTTCATCG
>JANOKZ010000215.1:0-4249 GCA_031419515.1 Hyphomicrobium sp. | reverse complement strand
CTACGTCATGGACTTCCTGACGCGCGCCAAGGAAGCGGGCTACAACGTTCCGGGCGAAGGCTTCAACCGCGCGCTCGACAGGTTGCAGAACTTCCTCGCCTACGCCGAAGACTTCGACAAGGGCGGCGAGGATCGCGCCTATGCGATCTATGTTCTCGCCCGCAACGGCCGCGCGCCGATTGGCGAATTGCGCTACTACGCCGACACGCGCATCGAGAAGTTCTCGACACCATTGGCAAAGGCGCAAGTTGGCGCAGCCTTGGCCATGATGGGCGACAAGGAACGGGCCGAGCGCGCGTTCACAGCCGCGCTTGCCGGCATGGCAACGGAGGCCGATAGCGGATACCGGACGGACTATGGCTCGACGTTGCGCGACGGAGCGGCGCTGGTGACACTGGCGGCTGAAACCGGCATCGGCAGAAACGAAACGCCGAAGCTCGCGAACGTCATTGCTAGGGCTTACGAGACGCGCAGTTATACTTCGACCCAGGAACAGGCGTGGATGCTGCTTGCGGCGAAAGCCTTGAACGACGAAGTGAAGGCAGCGCAACTTGTGGTCAACGGCGCACCGGTGCCCGCGCCCATCATGCGCGCGCTGACACCGGCCGAATTGAAGGATGGCGGATTGACCGTTATCAACAATGGTGATGCGGCGATGGATGCAGTCATATCCGTCATTGGCGCGGCACTGACACCGGAACCGGCCGTCTCTAAGGGCTTCAAAATCGAGAGGCAGGCTTACACACTGGACGGCAAGAAAGTTGACTTGAAGAGCCTTTCTGGCGGCAAAGCGGACGTGAAACAAAACGACCGCTTCGTCATGACCGTGAGCGTGACGTCGGACGAAGCAGGCGGCCGGGTAATGATTGTGGACCGGCTGCCAGCGGGCTTCGAAATCGAAAATCCGAAATTGGTCGAGAGCGGATCGATTGCCGGGATCGACTGGCTCAAGTCGTCCGCTGCGCCAGAGCACACCGAGTTCCGCGATGACCGGTTTGTTGCCGCGTTCAATTTCTCGAACGCGAAGAGTGATGGCGACGCGTCGAACGCAGGTGATGATGGCGGCGTCGAAGGCGGGGCCGATGCGGTTCCGCCTACTGCAACCGAGGCTGTGAAACCTGCAGCGTTGACGGCGACCGTTGCCTATATCGTGCGCGCGGTGACGCCGGGAACGTATGTGCACCCGGCTGCAACGGTTGAGGATATGTACCGGCCCGAGCGCTACGCGCGCACGGCGGCTGGCACCCTCAGCGTCGGCACGAAGGAGTGACGCGCCAATGCCGCGCCAAACGCTCATCGGCTGGTTGCATAGGCGTCAGGCCAAAGCCAAGGCCGCGCGCCAAGGCGTCGCCGATGGCCCAGCACCTGCGCGGCCCAAACGCTGGCCAATAGTTTTGCGGGCATCACTCGCAGTCGCAGTTGTGGCGCTGATTGCGGTGATTTCTGCCTTTGCACTTTATGGCAAAGCGGCTGCCGAGATTGGGCCATTGTCGATGACCGATGCCGGGCAATTGTCGGCGTCGGTCGTTGATCGCGAGGGCCGATTGCTGCGCTCCTTCACGACTGCGGACGGGCGCTGGCGGCTGCCGCTTGAACCGGACAACGTCGATCAGCGCTATCTCAAGATCCTGATGGCGTTCGAGGATGTGCGCTTTTATTCGCATCGCGGCGTTGACCCGCATGCGGTGACGCGCGCCGTGCTGCAAGCGGTGCGGCATGGGCGGCTTGTGTCGGGCGCATCAACCCTGACGATGCAGTTGGCGCGTCTTGTTGACGGCAGGCATGAGCGCACGGGCAGCGGAAAACTGCGCCAGATGGCGCGGGCCATCCAGCTTGAACAGAAGTTCTCGAAGACAGACATCCTGCGGCTGTATCTGCGTCTTGCGCCGTTTGGCGGCAATATCGAAGGCGTGCGCGCGGCGTCCCTCGCGTACTTCGGCAAGGAGCCGCGGCGCTTGTCGATTGGCGAAGCAGCCTTGCTCGTCGCGTTACCGCAATCGCCCGAAGCGCGCCGCCCCGATCGTCATCCGGAAGCGGCGCGGCGCGCGCGAGCACGGGTGTTGGATCGTGCGGTGGTGGCGGGTGTTATCAATGCGGCGGAAGCGGAAAAGGCGAAGTCTGAGCGCATGCCGCTGGCAAGACTCGAGTTCCCGAAGTTTGCGCCGCATCTGGCCGACGCTGAAATAGCCGCTGCACCGGCCTTGAACGTGCACACTCTGACGCTTGATCGTGATTTGCAGGCGCGTCTGGAGAGCCTCGCTCATCAGCAAGCAGCGCTGCTCGGTGATAAGATATCCGCAGCGGTTCTCGTTGCCGATCACCACACGGGCGAGATCCTGGCGCAGGTGGGGTCCGCCGGATATCTCGATGCGGCTCGCGCCGGCGCCGTGGATATGGCAACGGCGATACGCTCTCCGGGCTCGACGTTAAAACCTTTTATCTACGGGCTAGCGTTTGAAGCAGGCCTCGCGCACCCGGAAACGCTCATCGAAGACAGGCCCGTGCGCTTTGGCACGTATGCGCCGAAAAACTTCGATGAGGATTACCACGGCACTGTTTCCATGCGCGAGGCGCTGTCGCAGTCGCTCAATATCCCGGCCGTGCGCGTTCTGGCGCGCGTTGGCCCCGGACGCTTGACGGGCCGCTTCCGGCGCGCCGGGGTCAACGCGCAATTTCCGCAAAAGTCTGAGCCCACTTTGGCCATGGCACTTGGCGGTACCGGCCTGACGCTGCGGGATTTGACACAACTCTATGCGGCGCTCGCGCGTGGCGGCGAAGGTATCACACTCACGCATCGGATAGCCGACCGCGGAAAAATAGCGGCGCAAGGGCGCTTGAAGCCGCTCGTCAACGCGCGCCGCATGATGTCGCCTGTCGCCGCGTGGTATGTTAGCGATATTTTGAAGGATGCTGCCCCGCCCGCAAACGCCCAGGGCGGGCGCTTCGCTTATAAGACAGGAACGTCCTACGGCTACCGCGACGCCTGGGCGATTGGCTACGACGGCCAGCATGTGATTGCCGTTTGGGTTGGCCGCCCGGATGGCGAAAGCGTTCCGGGCATGATGGGACGCACGGCTGCGGCACCGATCCTGTTCGATGCCTTCGCAAGGCTCGGAGCAAAACGGGTAGCCCTGCAATCGAAACCCGAAGGGGCGCTGCTGGTAGCGGCCGCAGAATTGCCGCCACCCTTGAAGCGCTGGCGCGAGCCCGGTGAGGATGTTCCGAGCGGGCCTTACGCAGAGGTTCCGGTGCTCATTTCGTTTCCGCCGGAGAGCGCCGAAATCGAAAGTGCGGATCTCGATGGCGAACCGCTGACTTTGAAAGCGGAGGGCGGGGCGTTGCCGTTGACATGGCTCATCGATGGCGCGCCGATTTCGTCCGATCCGCATGCGCGCGATGTGACGTGGCAACCGGGGCTAGGCGGTTTTGCCAAGTTGACTGTCATCGACGCCAACGGGCGCACGGACCGAGTGTCGTTTCGTGTGAAGTGACATTTTGCCAGCCGAGGCTACAATGGCTAAACAGGGGATATCGGTCTAAGGTCGGCGCATACGTTGCGCGAACCTTAAGGGGCTGAACCTGTGCAATCCTGGAACGCTCAAGACCTGATGCGGAATTGGACCCGCGTGCTCGCGCTTATTTTGGCAGCGGGCGCTGTGGCTTACAGTTTGCAGCGTGCGCCACAGACATCATCGGCCGAGCTGCCAGCGCTTGGCGCCAAAATCGGCGAGACATCGGTCTCTGGGATCTCGTCCGGCGCTTACATGGCCGGGCAATTCCAGATGGCGCACGCAAAAATCGTCAAGGGCGCCGCCATTATCGCGGGCGGACCTTATGGATGCTCGGAAAGCGTTTTCGCCGACGCGATGCCGGGCCCTGGAACAGCGTTCCTCAATCTCAGCAAGGCGATGAACGGTTGTATGCTGAATTTGCTGGGCGTTTGGGGAACTGCCGATCCCGTTGATCTCGCGGCAAAAGCAAAGCGGCGCGCGGATAGGGGTGAGATTGACCCAATCGCCGATGTGGCAAACGATAAAGTGTATCTCTTTTCCGGCCACTCGGATTTGACCGTCGTGCCGGCGATCGTTGCAGCGGCGGCGAAATTCTATGCCGTGCTTGGCGTGCCGGCTTCGAACATCAAGCACGTCACCAACCTGCCGTCCGGCCACGCCTTCGTCACAGAGGATGAGGGCGGGGCGTGCGAATACACAGGCGCGCCGTATGTGGTCGATTGCGACTACGATCAAGC
>JANOKZ010000214.1:0-13924 GCA_031419515.1 Hyphomicrobium sp. | reverse complement strand
GCTGTTCACCGCCCAGGGCCGCGACGCAGCCGGCGAAGTCTGGTTCGATGAGCTGGGTGTTGGGCCACCGGCTGATGTGGCACCCGGCGCCCGGCTGCTGGGCGCCAATCAGGCGCCTTCCGACTCAGTCAGTGGATCAGCGTAGGCGCGCGGCACCGCAACAGACGCATCTACAGCGTCGCTGGCGATCAGGCGCTGACCTGTAAGCGGAGGCGAATTTGCCACCAGCAGACCTCAAATTCGGGCGCGGCCTGCAACAGTTAACAGGGGAGGCGCTGGCTGAAGATTTACAGTTTAAGGCTAGAGGTAAAGTGCTAACAACCATTAAAGAGATGGCTCGAAGCGGCAGGGGCCACTAAAGAAAAGCAGCCGGCATTGGGTGCCGGCTGCATCAATTTGAACAGGGTCTTGCGTACCGGCTGTGCTTACTGGTCGCCGCCGATGCTGAGATCGCGGCGGGCCACCCGGATGCCGATCGTGTAGCCGGCAATCACGTCAATGAGGGTCGCGGCCAAGATCATGAAGAAAACCGAATTCGAGGCCTGCGGAACCATTAAGAAGGTCACGAGGCAAATGATGAACAAGACCATGGAAAGACCGTGGTCGATCATCGTCGATGTGCCCGTGTAAGTTGCCTTGACCACCTCGACGAACAGCAAGATCAGCGTCGCGAGCAGGATCAAATCCCCCCACGTAAACTTCCACACGCCGCCGCTCAGCAGCGTCGGTTCCATAATCGATGCGGCAAGTCCTTCCTCACCGGACGCCGCTACGATCATCCAATACAGAAAAAAGGCAAAAGCGATGAGCGGGATGGCTCTGAGCGACATTGTGCTCCTCCGGTCGAAAACGCCCGTGCGGGCAGACGGCGTCTTGTGCCACGTAGCGTCTGATTTGCCAAGCGCGGCCGCTTGCGAATGGATGTCATTCGATGTGGAGGTGCGCACAACATGAAAGGGCGGGTCTGCAGTAAGTGCAGCCCGCCTCAGCAGTTAGTGCGATGGAATCGCCCAGGGACGTTAAACGTCCGTTTTCGGCTCAAGGATCTGGCGGCCGCGGTACTTGCCCGACTTCAGATCGATGTGATGGGGACGGCGGCGCTCGCCGCTCTCCTTGTCTTCGACATAAACGGGGACTGTCAACGCATCGTGCGAACGGCGCTGATTGCGTTTCATGCGCGAGGTTTTGCCTTGCGGGACTGCCATTTTAAACGCTCCAGATAGATAGCTGTGACGGCCCCATTAAATTGCGGGGCCCGCCTCCCGGCGGCACTCAGCTTGAGGTCGAAGGGTATGAGGTCGAAGGATGGGGACGGTTAGCGGGCCTGCAAAGACCCGGCAGTCCGTCCATGAGCGGGCTTATACGCGCAAACTTTTGGAAATGCCAGTCCCCCGCCCGCGTTCAAGATGCGGCATCGCAGATCAGCCCTTTGGTGCCGGAAAACGGGCTAGCGGCCGGGCTCTAACACACGCTGTCGCACCGGAGTGAGCGGCACGCATCCGGGCCTGGATATCGCTTGCCAATCGTCTTGTCTGTGGGCCCGGATATCCCGCATCGCGGCGAATGGGGTTTGGCAGCGCCACTGCCAGTTGGGCAGCTTCGCGCTCGCTAAGACGGGCAGCTGGCTTGTTGAAATGATAGCGCGAGGCGGCCTCCACGCCGAATATCCCAGGGCCCCATTCGGCGATGTTCAGATAAACTTCCATGATGCGGCGCTTAGGCCAAAGCGCCTCGATCACAAACGTAAGCGGAATTTCGATCGCCTTGCGCAGATAACTCTTCGATTGCCACAGGAACATATTCTTTGTCACCTGCATCGAGATGGTGCTGGCGCCGCGCGGAATGCCATCGCCCGCGCGCTCTATGGCGTTTTGCATCTCGTCGAGATCAACACCCCAATGCTGACAAAAACGCCCGTCTTCACTGAGCAAAACCGCGCGCACGACATGCGGAGAAATCGAATCGAGCGACACCCAGGCTTGATCAACGTCCTCGCCGGTCACGCGCTGCTGCAGCATCAGCATCGAGAACGGAGGATCGGCGAAGCGATAGACAGCTATGAGCAAGAGAGTGACGCATAGCCACGCGGCAGTCACGAGACCTGCAACGCGCAGCGCCCTCCTGGCGAGCGCGGGTGTTCCGTCGAAGGTTGACGTGCTGGCCTCGCGCTGAACTGGCCCCAGCGCGCTATCCGCCCCAAAATCTGCCACAGGGTGAGGCGCGGCGCCCTGCAAGGCAGGATCGGGCCACAGATCGAAACCATGTAGTGGCGGCCACGACGATGGCGGCGTTGCCAGCCGGGCCACATCAAAGGCAGGGCGGCGCGCGGCGGCCCCCGTCGAAGGGCCCGTCCTCACCGTTTGCGGCTCCACCGCAACATCCAACCCCTGGTCCGACCGATCCATACTTTCCTTGTGCCCGCCGATGCGCTACGGACCCGCGACTAGCCCGAAACCCCGCGACTAGCCTGAAACAATGGCCATGTTGAGGGACATGAACAGGTTTATTTGGCGCAGAGGTTAAGGCATTGCCGGATTTTGCGAAACGGCTGAGTGATACGGCAGCGATGCTGGAAGCGTATCTCAAACAGGTCCTTGCGGCAGAAGCGCGCCGGGGTACGCCCAATCGTTTGTTGAATGCCATGGAACACGCTTTGCTCAGCGGGGGCAAGCGTCTCCGGCCGCTTCTAGTGATCGAGACCGCGCGCCTCTTTGGCTTTGCGTCCGCTGAGTCGCTGCACGCGGCAGCCGCGATCGAGTGCATCCATTGCTACTCGCTGGTCCACGACGATCTGCCGTCGATGGACAACGACAAGATGCGCCGCGGCCGGCCAACCGTATGGAAAGCCTACGACGAGTGGACCGCCATTCTCGCGGGCGATGCCTTACAAGCACTTGCCTTCGAAATGCTCGCGCGGCCAACGTGTCACCCGGACCCAGCCGTGCGCGGCGAACTCGTTGCCGTCGTCGCAGAAGCAGCGGGTGCGTCGGGTATGGTCGGCGGACAGGCGCTCGATCTCGAAGCGGAAAAACTGCGCGCTGGAGCAGAACCCGGCATCACGCACATTGCTCTGCTGCAAACGATGAAGACCGGACGGCTTATCTGCGCCGCTTGCGAGGCGGGCGCGATCCTGACCAAGGCCAGCGCGAAAGAACGCGCGGCACTCGTGCGCTACGGCGAGAATCTCGGCTTTGCATTCCAGATCAGCGACGACCTGTTAGACGCGGAAGGCAAAGCCGCGATCGTCGGCAAGGCGACGCGTAAAGACACGGCTGCGGGCAAAGCAACGCTTGTCTCTCTCGTTGGAGTGAAGCGCGCGCGCGAGCACATGGACCGGGTGGTTGATGACGCCATCGCCGCCCTCGCGCCATTTGGAGAACGGGGCGCGGTTCTTGCCGAGACCGCCCGCTTCATGGGGCGCAGAGAGCATTAATTCAGCGGGACCCGTTGTGCGTGACTTTGGCGCCGCGTCGCGGCACCGAAGACAATCCCCAGTCGAAAATTAACAAGTACTCAACCCTTTATTCCTAGCCTGTGGTCTGGCTCAACCTAGCGCCGCGACGAAAGGCTACAGACGCCATGCTAGACCACCCTGGGACGGAAAACGGGGCGGACCGCCACCCCCAGTCAGGCATAGAGAAACGCCGCCATACGCGCCATTCTGTGGCTTGGCCAGCCATCTGCTTCGCGGACGGCATCGACCGCTTCCCGGCTGAGATCGTTAACGTATCCGAGGGCGGTTTTGGACTGTCGGGACTTGTGCGGGGGCTCGATGTGGACAGCATTATCTTTGTCGACTTCGAACAGATCGGCACCTTCCGCTGTCGCGTGGCGTGGACAAACGAAAACAGATTCGGTGTCGAAATCATCGACGATCAGCCGGCTGAAGACCCGTCGCACCCATTCAATCTGGCGGATGTGTTGCAGAGTGCGAAGTCGAAGCGCGGCGGCACAAATTAGTCCAACGCTTTCTGAATATCCGCGATGGATGACTTCGTGAGAGTTTTGGCTACCTCGGCGACCAGCCGATCGCGAACCTCTTTATGCAATGACGGGCGGATCTGGCCCAAGGTCTGCGGATCGGCAATGAGGACGAGGGCCGTAAAGTCACCGCTGTGCGCGCGGCGATAGAGTTCCTTTGCCAGCTGCTTGGCGAATGTCGCCTCGTCCGTCTCCTGGTCAGATGATTCAGGCGGGCGATGCCCTGCCGGGCCGTCGTCGAGAAGGTGGCTGGGTTTAAACGCACCATCGGCCGTGAGTTTGACTTTGTTTTCCTGGCCGGAATTGCGGAACAAGCGTGCACCGGCTCCATCGGCCACAACCACGAGAGCGTTATGAGGAATTTTTCCTGCTGTCATCGCGCACCTACTCTTTCAAATACGCAAAAGAAGGAATTGGACGTCGTGGGAAATATCTAGCAGGCTAGAGGTTCAACAGCCTGCTAGGCTGCCGCAAGCCAACGTTAGCGCACCTGGGCGCGCGCGCAAACTAATAAGGCGATCAATCTTCGACCGCCACACCAATCACGAACAAAACCGCGTAGTCTTGCTTTTTGCAGCCCTCTACGGCGGGCATCGCGGCTCCGGGCGTCACTGGAAATGCAGTTTGCTGCGCTTTCGATGGCGAACACGAACTCTCTGCGTTCACCGGTGAATAACGCGCAGACCTGCATGGCAAGTGTGTCACGTCATAGAGCTTCGCGCCTTTGTCGAGCTCCCAGCGCTGCGTGCCATCCTTGTCGATTGAATGGATCGTCAAAACAGACGTCACCTCGCGGTCGCCTGTGACCATGTACTTGCCGGGCGGCACCGGAAATTCCGGCTTCTCCATGATCAAGTCGTGTTCTTCCAGCCACCAGTCTCCAGCGTCAAATATCCACTGCGCAGAAGTTAGACCACCAGCGGCCTTCAGTTCTTCATAGTCGCTGAGCTGGACTCCGCGCGGACCGGGATCGACACTCCACAGGCCCCACGATTGTGCGCCTGTCCCGGACGTCGCACCTGGATCACCCAGCGCCGCGATGAACTGCATTGGGATGCGCTTGAAGTTCGTCTCAGCCTGCAGTGGAGCAGAACCCCAAACCACTGCGACCATCATTCCCAGCACTGCCGATGCGGTGCGTTTTCCTGAGTGCGTGTTGCCCACTTTTATTTCTCCTCGATCGCGCAAAGCGCTGGAATTTCACCGCCTGGTCATTACTGTCCTCAGACGTAATTGGATCAAGTAGCCGTGCCCTGGGAGCAGAACATTAGCTTAGCCGATCTCGTAAAGAAAAACGCGGCCACAAATTTGCGGCCGCGTTACTTGATGCATTCGTGGCTGACTGAGTGACAACAGCCGGTGATCAGCTTGCCGCGTCGAGAGCCGCTTCTTGTGCCGCAATCTCTGACTGACGGCGTTTGATCTCATCGCCAATTGGCGGGCCTTTGAAGCGGCGGTTTTCAAACAACACCCAGATCAAGAGCGACAGGACGATGAAGCCTATCGTAATGTGCAGTGCCCAGTCGTTCGGCGACTGAATGCCGGCATAGAACATGGCCGCCATCGAGATAAACGACAGGATCGCAACCACCCGGAACAGCGCCCCGCCCATGCTCCAGGGACCAGCATGGGGCCATTTTGGACCGCCGTAAGCCAAGAGTCCGAGGAAGATAGGCAATGCGAACGAGAGGAACAGGAAGATCACGGTGCACGACACGACGATCGAATACGCAGGCGTGCCAGCAATCGTGATCGACGACGTAAACCACACGAACAGAACCGACAGTATCGATCCCGCCCAAATGGCATTCACAGGCGTGCGCCACTGCGGACTGACTTTCGCAAGCGCGCCCGAGACACCCGGGATGCCGCCATCACGCGAAAATGCGTACAACATGCGCGAGACCGAGGTCACTGTTGCTAGACCGCAGAGGAACTGCGACACGAAGATGACGCCGTAAAGGAAATTACGGATACCTTCGGGCACGCGCTCGCCCATGCCCCAGAAAAACACGTTCCAGCCCTGTTTTGCAGCATCATCCATGTTGGGTAGCATAAGAACGAATGCACATAACATGAGGTAACCGAAGAGGCCCGACCAGATAACGGACGAAACCATACCCTGCGGCACCGACATCGCCGCATTCTTGGTTTCTTCCGCCGTGTGTGCCGACGCATCGTAGCCGGTGATGGTATAGATTGGCAGAAGCAAACCAACGAGGAATGCCATCCCCATCGAGAGTGCCACCGGCCAAACAGCACTCGCGCCTTCGGTTCCCGTGTAGTTCGTGAACGTGAAGAGGCGAGAGAGATCGTAACTTGGCGCGAAGTAGAGACAAACGAGAGTCAGCGCGATAGCACCAAAGAAGATTATATAGCCTGCCAAGTCCGTCAGTTTGGTTGTTAACCCGATACCGAAATGATTGAGCAGTGCTTGCAGCATTGTGATGATGGCGACAAAGCCCACGCGCGTGCTCAGTGTATCTTCGAGACCGAGTGCTGTGCCGAAGGCACCAAAGAAAAAGTACCAGGTGCCCATGTTGATGGCACCGAGAACTGTGATGAGACCCAAAAGATTGAGCCACGCAGAAAGCCAGCCGGTAAAGCGGTTGCCAAGAATGGAACCCCAGTGGTAGAGGCCGCCAGCGGTTGGATACGCGGACGAGATTTCCGCAAGCGCCAATGCGAAGACGAACGACATCAGAACTCCAACCGGCCAGCCAATACCGATGGCCGCACCGCCGACGCCAGAGGTTGCTTGTCCGAGAGAATTGATGCCACCCGACAAAATGCAAATGATTGAAAATGAAATGGCGAAGTTCTGAAATCGCCCCATATCGCGAGACAGTTCCTGCGCGTATCCCATTTCGTGCAGAACTTTGACGTCCTGTTTCTGGACATCGCTATCAAATTGTTCAGCCATCGTGACTTGCTCCCCGTCCCCAATTGCAGCCGCCGGATTGGCGGATGCCATCTTCAATGCGGCCGGGCACGATCACAGAGCCCGGCTAAATACCGCAGCATCTCCCGGCAAGGTGACGGACTGCCTGATGTCCGCTTTGCCGAAGTCTCGACGTCGTTCCTCGAAGGCGGAGCGCTTAAATTCCACTGCCGCCGACGCGAGGACATGCACAACAATTAGATGAGTTAACATCCGGCATCAATTGTTCTTTGACGAGGAATGGGTCACTAGTGGTGGAATTCTGGCTGAAGTTTGCGGGGTGCCCTCCTTGAGTTCACTCTTGGCTTGCCCGTTCTATCGTCACTCCAGATTGAGGGACGGGCGTTAACCAGGACTGATGATGGGGGAATTGTACCTGGTTGATGATACCTGGCGCCGGAGCCCATGCGCGTGACATCGAATCGAGACCACCGGGAGACAGTCATACTGGCCGGGCTTGATATTGGCTCGACGACAACGAGCTTTCTTGCCGCCTCAGCCCGAATCGCAATGAACTGCGCAAGCGGCCGCCTTATGATTTCTGGTGCTGATATTGTGTGCCGCCCAGACGCCGTTTTCACGACCTTCGAAGGCGACTTGATCTCGGCTGGCCCATTGCGCCGGCAGATCGAAACCTGGTTGCACGACGCAGGCATCAGTCCGAACGATATCTTTTCCAGCGGCGCACTCGTGACTGGACTGGCCGCCGAAAGCCAGAACGCCAGCACCATCGCAGCTCTGGTGCACGTCCTTCTTGGCGAGAGCGTCGTTGCGACCGCGGACGACCCGAAACTCGAGTCATGGCTTGCCTTCATGGGAAGCGCGGCACCCCTATCGCGCGCCCGCTCCGGCGAAACAATTCTCAATCTCGACGTCGGCGGGGGCACTACCAATTCAGCGCTTGGGCTCAATGGCAACGTGTTGGCCACGGGGTGCCATTTTATCGGCGCGCGGCATTTGCGTTTTGAGCCAGGTTCATACCGTCTGACCGGCCTGTCGCGCTACGGCTGCAGTGTGCTCGAAGAACTTCATATCAGCGCCAAGGAAGGCGACACACTCGATCTTCGCGATGCCGAACGCGTTGCCGACCATTTCGTGGCGTTGCTCGAAGCGCTCGTTGCCGGGAACCGGACGCCATTTGCCTCGGGCACGGGCCGCCTCATCGAGCAAGTTGCCCTGACGTACAGTGTCCCAGCACACACGATCGTGACTTTTTCGGGGGGTGTCGGAGAACTTGTTTATGCGGCTGCCGACGGAGAGCCCTTGCCGCCGGTGACTTACTACGGCGATCTCGGTATCGATCTCGCGCGCGCGATATTGAAGTCCCCCCGGCTCAGTCGCAACGTCACGAGCGCGGTTCCCGAACACAAGGGGCGCGCCACGGTCCAGGGCCTGACATTACACAGCATCGAAGTATCCGGCACCACGCTGTTCTTACCCCATCCAGACCTTCTACCTTTGCGCGATCTACCCATCGTCGCGTCCCTGCCATCGACCGCCAGTGTGGCCCAGATATCCGCCGCTTTGGAACTTGGAGGAAAATCAGCGCGCGGCATCTGCCTGCAGGTTGATTTTGACGCCGTCAATCCATCACTCGACGCCATCCGCAGCTTGAGCCACCAACTGTCGGGCGCGTTGTCTGGGAGTTCGGCGGCGAACGCGGGACCCATCGTGATCTTGACCACGGCCAACGCCGGCAAGGCGCTTGGCAACTACGCGACCGATTGGCAGCAGCGGCACCACAACCTTATCGTGATCGATGAAATTCCGCTCCGCTCAGCCGAATTCGTGAGCATCGGCCGCGCGCGGCACGGGCTTGTGCCGGTCACCTTTTACGGCATAAAATAATGAACTAGGCTGACGGACAGCTTCACGAACGGAGGACAAGGCTATGATCGCCCTGAAACCGCTGCAAGAGATTTCTGTTCCCGAACCCAAGCCTGACGAAGTCTACGAGATCAGCCTTTTTGATCGTGTATTCGAGTTCAAAGGTCTGAAAGCCCTGCTGGGTGCCGCCGATGTGAGTAAGGCCGGTGACAGGCTTTGCGGCCTTGCGGCTCGCGATGAAGTGGAGCGCGAAGCCGCACGCGCCATCCTTTCAAAATTGACTTTGCAGCATCTCTATGATCGCCCGCTCACCAGCGAACAGGGCCACGCCGATAGCGTGATGCGCGTCAACTACGACATCGATCACGATGCCTTTCAAGACATCGCGGGACTGTCCGTTGGAGACCTTAAAGATCGCTTACTCCGCTGCAAACCGCGCGAAGCCCAGCGGATCGGCCGCGGCCTAACCGGAGTCATGGCCGCCGCCGTCACCAAGCTCATGGATGTTCACGAACTTGTCCATGCTGCCAAGAAGTTGAAACGGCACGCAACGGCGCGCACGGCCGTCGGGCTTCCCGGCACGCTCTCCTCACGCCTGCAACCGAACCACCCGACTGATGATTTGTCAGCAATCACGGCCCTGACATATACGGGTCTCAGCACGGGCTCGGGAGACGCGCTCATCGGCGTCAACCCTGCGATCGATACCGTTGATAACATATCAAGCATCCTGCGTCATATCGACAAGCTGCGCCGAGAAACCGGCTGCCCGACGCAGATCTGCGTGCTCTCGCATGTCAAAACGCAACTTGCCTGCCTCGAACAGGGCGCGCCTGTCGAGATTATGTTCCAGTCGCTCGCGGGAACCGACAGGACACTTACCGAAGAATTTGATGTGACCGTCGGCGTGCTCGATGACGCCTATCGTGCGATGGCGGAGAACGGGCCGCTAGGTGCTGCGGCCAAACAGTTCATGTATTTTGAAACCGGACAGGGAAGCGAACTCAGTTACGGAAAGCACAACGGCATCGACATGACGACAACCGAAGCACTGTGCTACGGACTAGCCCGCCGTTGGGACCCGTTCATGGTCAATAACGTCACGGGCTTCATCGGCCCCGAAACGCACCGTACCAATTTCGAGATGATCATCTCAAATCTGCAAGATCATTTCATGGGCAAGCTGCTCGGACTACCGATGGGCATGGCGCCCTGCTACACGCTGCATTCCGAAATCACGATGGAAGGTCAACAGATCGCCACGGAACTCTTGACGGCCGCCGGCGCGAATTTCTTCATGGACGTTTATCTCAGCATCGACCGTATGCTCGCGTACTTCGACACCTGCGGACACGACGATCAGACTCTGCGTGAAACGCACGCTTTGCAGCCGGCACCCGAATATCTCGAATGGGCCATTACGCGCGGCATCTTTCAGCGCGATGCCGAAGGCGATGTCGAGCGGGGACCGAACTGGGGCAATCCGCGCATTTTTTGCGGTTCCGATGCCGAGTTCCAACGGCTCATCCAAGGCTTGCCGGCGGCCTACGGCTTTGACAGCGCTGGTCCCCGGCCGAGCAATGCCGTGTCGCGCGCGATCAAGGCCAACGTTGCAGCCGCGCGCGAAGCGATTTATGCCGAGGTCAAACCAGAAACTCTCGGGTCTATCGATTTTCGCCGAATCTCAACCGCGGCTCAGTCGAAATCCGAGCATCTTGACCATCCGGACCGTGGCGCCAGGCTTCGAGACAGCGAACTTACGGCTTTGACATTGGAAGCCGCCGACGTGCAGATCATCGTCTCAGACGGCTTGAGTGCCGAAGCGGTGCATCACAATATCCCTGAACTCTTGCCTGTGCTCCTCGACGGTCTCGAACGGCAGAACATCCGCGTCGGCAAACCGATGCTGGCACCTTACGGGCGCGTCAAACTCGCGGAAGCCGTTGGAGACGTGCTCCAGCCCAAGCTCGTCATCAACCTCATCGGCGAGCGCCCTGGCGGGGACGCACTCGCGTCGCGCAGCATGTCTGCGTACCTTGCCTACCGCCTCAACGACGCGGACTCTCGTGGCGCGGCAGCATCGTTCAGCGGCAACAAGAGCGTCAAATATGAGTACACGGTGATCTCAAACATTTATCGCGGCGGCCTCCCTCCCATTGAAGCTGGCAGCCTGATCGCTGAACGCGTTAAACAAATTTTGAGCTACAAGGCCGCAGGCAATCGCCTCGAGCGCGCGTTGCAAGGCGCTGCAAAGCCAAGCGGGCGATGAGATCGATAAACACCCACTCCATGTTGGTGAGTGAGATTCCGTCGTGCGCCATTTGTTGGTGAAGCTATAGCCGCAAGAACCTTCACCCAGTCCTTACTCCGCCGCTTTCGTCCCCGCGCCAAAACGCTTCTCGATATAATCTTCAACGATCTTCTTGAAGTCGCCGGCGATGTTGGGGCCACGCAGAACAAGCGCTTTCTTGCCGTCGATGAAGACGGGGGCGGCGGGGCTTTCACCGGTGCCCGGCAGCGAGATGCCAACGTCCGCGTGCTTGCTTTCGCCGGGGCCGTTGACGATGCAGCCCATGACCGCGAAGTTTAACGTCTCGACACCCGGATAGCGCGTCTTCCACTCCGGCATGCGGTCGCGGATCATGTTCTGAATGTCGCGCGCCAGTTCCTGGAACACGGTTGAGGTCGTGCGCCCGCACCCCGGGCACGCGGCGACGACGGGCACGAACGAACGCAGCCCCATGGTCTGCAACAATTCCTGCGCGGTTCGCACTTCGATTGTGCGATCGCCACCAGGCTCGGGCGTCAACGAAAAGCGGATCGTGTCGCCGATGCCTTGTTGCAGCAAGATGCCGATTGCCGCCGACGACGCGACGATGCCTTTGGAACCCATGCCAGCTTCCGTCAACCCCAAGTGCAAGGCGAATTGGCTGCGCGCTGCAAGCATGGCGTAAACGGCGACCAAGTCTTGCACCGACGACACCTTAGCCGAAACGATGATGCGGTCTGCCCCAAGTCCCATCTCTTCAGCGCGTTCGGCTGACAGCAGCGCCGATTGCACCATGGCTTCGTGCATGACGGCGCGGGCGGACTTGGGCGCGGGAGCAACAGCGTTCTCATCCATCAATCGGGTCAATAAGACTTGATCGAGAGAACCCCAGTTCACGCCAATGCGCACGGGCTTCTCGTATTTGAGCGCCATGTCGATGATGGCGCCGAATTGCTTGTCCTTCTTGTCCTTGAAGCCGACGTTGCCGGGATTGATACGGTATTTGTCGAGCGCTTCCGCGCAATCGGGGTTGTCGCCAAGCAGCGTGTGGCCGATGTAGTGGAAATCGCCAATGAGCGGGACTGTGACGCCCTTCTTGCGCAATTGATCCCGTATTGCTGGAACGGCTTTGGCGGCTTCATCACGATCGACCGTGATGCGCACGAGTTCGGAGCCGGCGCGGGCGAGATCCGCGACTTGTTTGACGGTCGCCGCAATGTCGGCTGTGTCGGTGTTGGTCATCGACTGCACCACGACCGGCGCCCCGCCGCCGACAATGACGCCGCCGACATCGACAGGAACCGATGTGTGCCGGGCTTTGAGACCGATGTCTTCACGTGCTGTCATTTCTGAAGCGCCTTGATTGGTGTCTGACCCGGACGGATAAACAACTATGCCTGCGTAGGTTGGATTAGGCCGCTTTGCACTCGGCCGTAACCCAACAATTTCAGCCGTGATCGGTATCGTTGGGTTACGACCGCCAAGAAAGTGGCGGTCTAACCCAACATTCTTTCCGAAAATCTACCGCGTCATGCGGCCCGCCGCCATGAGCGAGATTGCCGCGAGGGCGCTCATGCAAAGCACGATACTGGGTCCACCGGGCGAGTCGAAATTGAGCGAGAGATAAATTCCTGCAATCACACCAAGGATCGCAATGACGGCGGCATAGATTGCCATGCGTTCCGGAGTCGACGCCAGGGGGCGCGCCGCGACCGCCGGAACGACGAGAAAGGCCATCACAAGCAAGATCCCGACGATCTTCATGGCCACCGCAATCGTGACCGCCAGCAAGATATCAAATAGGGCGCGCGGCCAAACCGGGTCTACGCCTTCGGCCGTCGCGAGATCGCCATGCAGCGACAATCGCACAAGCGGACGCCAGAGCCAGAGCGTCAGGGCCAGAACAAGCGAGCCCCCACCGAAGATCCAATAGAGATCATCTTGCGTGACGGCGAACACGTCGCCGAACAAAAAGCCCAAAAGATCGACGGATGGCCCCTTGAGCAAGGCAATCGATACGATGCCCAGCGCAAGCGTGGCGTGATGCATGAGACCGAGCACGGAATCGAGCGCCAGCAGCTTTTGCCGTCCGAACCCGATGAGAATGAGCGCCGCCGCAACGGCCGCGAGAACGACAGCGAGCGTCAAGTTGATCTGGAGCGCAAGCCCGAGCGCGACGCCGAGCAGGCTTGCTTGTGCAAGCGTCTCGCCAACGTAAGCCATGCGCCGCCACACGATAACGCAACCCAACGGGGCGGCCACAATCGCGAGGCCAAGGCCGGCAGCAAGTGCGCGCAGAACGAACGGTTCCGGCCAATCGATCACGCGCCGCCTCGCGGCGTACTGCCTTCAACGGGACGGAGAGAACCGGAAATTTCGTGTTTGTGGTCGTGATCGTGATGATAGTGCGCCAGCTGTTTGGCGGACTCTGGACCAAAAAGACGGGCATATTCGGCATGCTGCGCCACGGCTTCGGGCTGCCCAGAGCAGCACACATGGCCATTGAGGCACAACACGCGATCGCTGCGCGCCATGACGACATGCAGATCGTGCGAGACAAGGAGCACGCCGAGTTTGCGCTTGTCGCGAAGATCGCCGATTAGCTGATAGAGATCGGCTTCGCCCGCATAGTCCACGCCGCTCGCTGGCTCATCCAGAACAAGCAAGTTCGGATCACGTAGAAGCGCGCGAGCTATCAAGACGCGCTGTGTTTCGCCACCCGACAAGCGCGAGAGCTGCTGATCGATGAGGCGCCCTGCGCCAGCTTCGGTCAAAGCGGCAAGAACCTGGGGTCCAGACACACGGTGCCCCAGCGCCAGGAACCCGCCGACCGTCATCGGAATAGCGGGATCGACTTCGAAGCGCTGCGGTACGTAACCGATGCGCGTCGTCGCTGGTTTGAAAAT
>JANOKZ010000213.1:0-6915 GCA_031419515.1 Hyphomicrobium sp. | reverse complement strand
ATTCAAGCCCACCCTTGGCAGCCGGGCTCTCAGGCGTCACGGCCGAAACGAGTGCGCCCGTGTTTTCCGGCACGCCGAGCGTTTCCGCGATGTCTTCCGTCACAGTTTGAATTTTGACGCCGAGCCAGCCGCGCCGCGTTTCGCCAAACTGCTTGAGCTGATCGATCACCGCAACAACGGTGTCGGAAGGAACCGCAAAGCCGATACCGATCGAACCGCCGGTCGGCGAGATGATGGCCGTATTCACACCGATCACGTCGCCATTCATGTTGAACAACGGCCCGCCGGAGTTGCCCTTGTTGATCGCCGCATCTGTCTGCAGGTAATCGTCGTAGGGGCCGGAATTGATATCTCGGCTTTTCGCCGAAATAATGCCGACAGTCACTGAGCCGCCAAGTCCGAAAGGATTGCCGATGGCCATCACCCAATCGCCAACTTCAAGGTTGGCGGACGAGCCAAACTTAACATCGGCGAGTGGTTTCTTCGGCGTGACCTTGAGCAGCGCCAGATCCGCCTTGGCGTCCTTGCCGATGACCTTATCGACCTTAAGCTTCGAACCGTCATGAAAATTGATGATGATCTCGTCTGCGCCATCGATGACGTGGTTGTTGGTGACGACAAGTCCTTCCTTGCCGTCAATCACAAAGCCAGAGCCGAGTGACGAAACCTTGCGGTCCATGCGCGGGCCGCCGCCGCGTTTGTTGAAAAAGTCATCGAAAAACTCTTCGAACGGCGAGCCCTTAGGCACCTTGGGCAGCGGCACGCCTTGCGGGCCCTTCACGGTTTGCGAAGTCGAGATATTGACCACGGCATCGGAAAGCCTCTTGGCCAGCGGCGCGACCGAGGTCGGGCCATTTTGGGCGCGGACTGGCGCACCCGCAAAGCTTGCGATCAGAATGAAGGCGCTGACCACAAACGTCAGCCGGGCGACGAAGCTCATGCACGCACTCCTATCCTGAACCCATTATTCTGCACCGACGCGCAAACCCGGGGATTACATCGAGAGAATTAGGCCTCAGCGCCCAAAACCGTCAATCGGAAACAACCTCTTAAGACTACCCATCCAGTAGCACCGGTTATGCCCATTGCGCCATTCGCCTCCAGCACACCACTTTATCCCCGCGTCAACCACACGAGGACCAAGCCAAAAGCTACCAATCCCCAAGCTGCGGCTTGCAGCTGTTTGCCCTCAAGTCGATCCATTTCTCGCACCATGCGCCGGGCAAAGTCCGGCGCTAGCGCCCACAACATTCCCTCGAGTACGATGGCGATACCAAGGCCCGCGATGAGATCCGTCATCGCCCAGCGGGTGCCGCGGCCGCAGCTGGAGCTGGCGCTCCACGGCGGCCCATCGGATCCTCGAAATAGCGGAAGAACTCGCTATCTGGCGACAGCACCATACGCGTGTCACCCGGTTTGATGGCTTCCTTGTAGGCCTGCATCGATCGATAGAAACGGAAGAAGTCCTGGTCCTTGCCGAAGGCCTCGGCGAAGATTCGGTTGCGTTCGCCTTCGCCTTCGCCCCGGATCTGATCAGACTTCCGCGTTGCGTCCGCCTTGATCACCGTGACTTCGCGTTCCGCGTTGGCGCTGATGCGGTTCTTCTCGGCTTCGCCCTGGGCGCGGAGTTCCGTCGCTTCACGCACGCGATCGGCTTTCATGCGGTCGAACACCTTGACCAGATTTTCCTGCGGCAGGTCTGCCCGTTTGATACGCACGTCAACAACTTCGAGACCATAGTCCCGGCCTTCTTTATTCACCCGCGCGGCAATCTCCTTCATCAAGCTTTCGCGCTTGTCTTTGACGATGTCCTGCAGCGTTGCCTTGCCGAGAAGACTGCGAATTTCTGAATCTATCAACGGCCCAACCACCACGCGCACGCGCTCTTCAGAACGGACATTCTGATAAAACTTAAGAGGATCCGTGATGCGATAACGCGCATAGGCATCGACGATCAAGCGTTGCTGATCCGACGCCGACAATTCCTGTTCGCTCGCATCGAGGTCGAGGATGCGCTTATCGAAAATATCGACGGTATCGACGAACGGTAACTTCCAGTTCAAGCCCGGAGAGGTGATGACCTGTTGCGGTTTGCCGAAGCGCAGTACAAGTGCTTGCTCGTTCTGATGCACAATGAAGGCGGACGAATAAAGACCCAGCGCGCAGACGCCGAGCAGAATGCCCATGAAGGCTAGAAACGCGCGCATTATGGCTGTCCTCCGTCTGTCTTCTTTCTTTGCAGCTGATCGAGCGGCAAGAACGGCACAACGCCCTGCCCGCCCTTGCTGTCGAGGATGATCTTGTCAGTTCCGGTCAACACTTTTTCCTGCATTTCGAGGAACAACCGGTCTCGTGTGACTTCGGGTGCCTTCCTGTATTCCTCATAAACCGCGAGAAAGCGCGACGCCTGACCAGTTGCTTCGGCGATTGTTTGTTCGCGGAACCCTTCGGCGCCGGCCAAAATGCGGTCTGCTTCACCCTTGGCTTGCGGCACGATCTGGTCTGCGTACGTTTGTGCTTCCTTGATGAAGCGTTCTTTGTCCTGACCGGCAGCAGCAACGTCTCGGAATGACGCGATGACTTGCGCTGGCGGATCTACTTCCTTCAGCTGAACCTGATCGATCTTAATTCCTGACTTGTAGGAATTGAGTATCGATTGCATGAGTTTTTGCACGTCTTCCTGAGCTTTTTGACGACCCCCGGTCAGCAGCGGCTGCAGGTTGGACTGGCCGACGACTTCGCGCATAGCGCTTTCGGCAACTTCGCGAACGGTCGTCTCAGGCTGAGCGATATTGAAGAGGTACTGCTCGACGCCGGTCTGGCCGGTATCGGGATCCACTTCCGTATTGATGCGCCAGTAAACGACAAAGCGCACGTCAATGACGCTGCCGTCGCCCGTCAGCATCAAACCGCTATCGGGGCCGCCGGGTGTCGTGGAGCGTGGTCCGCCGCGACCCGCGCCAACTTCAATCGTCCGCTGCTGCGTGACCTTAGGGAGGCGCACTTCTTCGATTGGATAGGGAAGGCGGAAATGCAATCCCGACCCTTCCCAGCGATCAAACTTGCCAAAGCGCAAAACAATGCCCTGCTCGTCAGGGTTCACCCGGAAAAAGAAGCCGTAGTAGGCAATGCTCGCAAGCAGCAACATGCCAAGCAGGAACATAAACGATCGCGGCACGCCGTCGCCTGATCCGCCACCGCCGCCCGGTCCGCCGCCGCCGCCACGAATGACTTTTTTGACCCGGTCCTGGCCGCGGCGCAAAATTTCGTCGAGGTCGGGAGGCTGATTACCGCCGCCACCGCCGCCACCCTGTCCCCAGGGCCCGCCGCCGTTTCCGCCGCCGCCTTTGCGGCCGCCGCCACCTTGATTACTCCAGGGCATTTTGTTTATCGCCTCGTGTTCGTTGATTATGTTCGTTGATTAACTTTGCCGTTGCCTATGCCGCTGAGCTGCCGGACCATAGCCCGCGCGGCTTCGATTGGTGGCAAACCGTACCTTCCCGCACTCGTTCTTCGAAAACCCATTTATTCATTGCTCGCTTATAGGCCAGGGGTTGAGGCGGCGCAAATAGGTCCGCAAGCAGCGGTCGACTGGCTTGCGCTCAAGGCAAATGGGGTCGGGAAAGGCCCAAACAAGAGGGCGTTTGCAACAGTCCGCATTAACCTTGCCCGGGTACTTTTCGCTCAAAAACGATTAGGGTTGACGGATGCTGGTCGCGTTCGCCCTGGGGCAGCGCCTCGCGCGAAATTTCGAGCCAATCTTGAGCCGGGGGCTCGGCGAAGTGCCGGTCGCCATCCGGGCGCGCGTGCACGCGCGTGAGGTAGATCCGGTCTGCGGCGGGCAGAGCAACCTTGTAGATATCGGCGCCGCCGATCACCATGATCTCGTCGGCCCCGCGCGTCCGCGCCATGACCCTAGCGAGCGTCAAAGCATCCGCCACGCTATCCGCGACCGACACCCCCGGCGCCTCAAAATTGGGATCGCGCGTGACGACGATGTTGTCGCGCCCGTCTAGCGGCTTGCCGATCGATTGATACGTGCGCCGCCCCATGATGATGGGCTTGCCCATCGTGAGACGCCGGAATGCTTTGAGATCCGACGACAGCCGCCACGGCAGCCCGCCATCTTTTCCGATGACGCCATTTTCTGCGACTGCAACGATGAGGGAGAGGACGAGTTCGTTTGAAATGGCTCGGACACTCCTGCTAGTAGATTGTTGAATGGACGATGTTTACCAAGATCAGCGCAGTTATACACGGAATTGTCTACGCCCATTCAATCCAAAAGCTTTGCTAGGCATTGACGCCGATTGCGTCGCCCACGGAATTTCGCTTAGGATGGCCCACACTTTACCAGGGGTGGGGATAATGAAGCTTTGTGCATTGGTTTTCGGAGCCTGTTTTATTGTGGCCAGTGCCGGTGGTGGTTGTTCCGTCTACATGGCAGCCAATCAGCCCGGACAAAAGGATTTATCGCTTTTAAGCAAGGGGCAACCACGCTCGAAGCTACTCGCCGAGTTTGGCACACCCATCCACACCGAAATGAAAGACGGTCAGCGGAAAGATATTTTCACGTTCACGCAGGGCTACCACGGCGGCGTCAGGGCCGGCCGCGCCATTCTTCACGGCGTAGCTGATGTCGCTACGCTTGGCCCCTGGGAGGTGGTGGGCACCCCGACAGAAGGATATATGAACGGCACTCAACTTAGCGCTGAAGTCACTTACGATGCGCAGGATGTTGTCGCCAATGTCGTGCCCCTAAGGGGGACCGAAGAAATTACCAAGGGCACCAATTTGCCAACACCCGACGCAACTCTTCCCGTGGAAACATCCAGCACCGCTAAACCGCCACCGGCGCACTGATATGCGGATGGGGATCATACCCCTCCAGCCGGAAATCCTCATATTTGAAGTCAAAAATCGACTTTACAGCAGGATTGATGTGCATGCGGGGCAATGGCCGCAGCGCCCGCGACAACTGCAAATCCGCCTGTTCCAGATGGTTCAGATACAAATGCGCGTCGCCAAAGGTGTGGACAAAGTCGCCCGCTTTCAGCCCCGTCACTTGCGCCATCATCATGGTCAACAGCGCATAACTCGCGATATTGAACGGCACGCCGAGGAACACGTCCGCCGAGCGCTGATAGAGCTGGCAGGAGAGCTTCCCGTCTGCGACGTAGAATTGAAACAGGCAGTGACACGGCGCTAGCGCCATTTTTGGAATATCGGCCGGGTTCCAGGCCGAGATAATCAAGCGCCGCGAATCCGGATTGCGTTTCAGCTCCGCGACAAGATCCGAAATCTGATCGATTGTCTTTCCATCAGGCGTCGCCCAACTGCGCCATTGCCGGCCGTACACGGGGCCAAGATCGCCCTTCGCATCCGCCCATTCGTCCCAAATGCGCACGCCGTGTTCTTTGAGGTAACCGACGTTGGTATCGCCAGCCAAAAACCAGATCAGCTCATGAATGATCGACTTCACATGCAGCTTCTTGGTCGTGACCATGGGAAACCCAAGGGCCAGATCAAAACGCATCTGATGCCCGAACACGCTCAGCGTGCCGGTGCCAGTGCGGTCCGCCTTCTTGGTGCCCTCGCTGCGCACCCGGCGCAGCAGATCGAGATACTGCTCCATCACACGCTTCTAGCCCGATTCCGTGCGTTTAACACCCCTTCTGACCTCCAGAAGCGGCTCACCCGGCCCCAAATCCAGGCCCGGTAAACTTGGCCAATGCCACCACAATCGTCCCGTTGTAGAGGGCATGGCAA
This sequence comes from Hyphomicrobium sp., assembly GCA_031419515.1. Lineage (GTDB taxonomy): Bacteria > Pseudomonadota > Alphaproteobacteria > Rhizobiales > Hyphomicrobiaceae > Hyphomicrobium_B. The sequence goes on along the minus strand of JANOKZ010000213.1, from coordinate 1,146 downwards.
ACCATGGGCGGAATTAAACTGCGGGTCCGCTCCCGCAGCCAACCGAGATAAAGCCCAATGCAAAAAATCGCGATGAGCCCGTAAAGCGAGTACTGCATGTGCAGCGCCGACCAGAGCCCGGACGTTATCAAAAGAGTGCCGGCAAGACCGAGCCGCGTGTCTCTCAATACGCCAAACAATAACCCGCGAAACAGCATCTCCTCAGCAATCGGCGCACCAACCGCCGCCCCAATCAGCAGCCCCCACCACAACCGCGTCTGCGCCATGTCGGCAAACGGTTTGACGTCACCGACAAAGGCTTCCCGGTCGAACAGATATACAATCGTCCCAAACGCCAGCATGATCGAGAACAGCACAAGCGTGCTCGCTGCAATCACCCAAAACGCGCGCTTTGGCCACCCCACCGGCAGCAATGCCTGCGGCGGCCGCGCGAAATACGGTACAACCGCAAGTGTCAACACAATCGACGTGATTTGAAAGCCAACCAGAAATACGGAAAGCTGCGCCGCGTTCAAAGCTTCGGTGGCGCCGGCCGGCCGGGCGCCGGGCTGATCCGCACCAACCCAAACTTCGAATGCGCGCGCGATCAAAGTCCCGCCACCAGCGCCAATCGCGAGAATGACGAGGACGGCGAGGACCACCCCAACCGCATCTTGCCAGGACCTGAGTGCCTCGCGCGGCACGCCCTCATCCGCTATGGGCGGTTGAGCATCATCATACTCAGTCATGCACTTTATACCCGCCTCGTGACGCTTTGCCGCTTACCTGAGGCCGCCAATGAGCCTTTGACAACACACTAAAACCCGCGGCCCTCGTAAGAGGCCTTTTTTTTGGTCGAAGTGAGCCTTATATTCAAAGTGCCGGATTCGTTCGGCTATGGCGATAAACGCGGTCGTAATAAGCCATTCGGACCCGGGGGCGGTACCCGGCGCCTCCACCAAATTCGAGGTGTTAGGTTGATGGGGAATAGGTTCTAGGGAAGCGGAAGTCGCACTTCTCCCTATCACCTAAAACCTAGAACCTAACCCCTCCTTATGGGGGCGAACTAGGATCGACGAGGGTGTAAAGGACTTAGCTTTTTCCCGGCATGATACCGCCGTTATCGGGTCATTCAGAGTAGTTGCAAATGACAACTATGCTGAGGTT
>JANOKZ010000212.1:0-2172 GCA_031419515.1 Hyphomicrobium sp. | reverse complement strand
TTGTCCGACATGGCGACGTTCAAGGCTTCGCCGATGTTGGTGCCGGGGTCGGCTTCGCGCACGGCGATGACGATAAACGGACGCTGCCAGCTGGTATCCGCGTCTTCGCATTCGGCGCAGGGTTCAACATATCGGCCGAGGTTCAAGGTCGACATCGGGACATTGACATCGACAACGGATTTGACCCATTCGGCGATGCGGGCAGCGCGCAATCCGCCGCGCTGGATTTCCTTGTCGATCTCACCTTCTTGACTGGCAAGGCCAACGGCAATCAGCTCGCGTGAGCCGCCCAATCCTTCGCGCAGTTGCGGGGCGAGAACTTCGTTCTGAATGTCTTCGGGCGAAAGCCGCGTCGTGTCGCGCTCAAGCTCTGTGGTCGAGCCTTTGACCCATCCGTAGTTTTTCGTGAGAACCACAACGTCAAAGAGCGCGCGCCTTCCGGCGCTGTCGGTGCCTTCGATTGGGAATACGAGCGTGCGTTCGTTCCACTTCTTGGCGATGATGCGCTGCAGGCCGCTCTTGTCTTTGTAGTTCGAGAAAAGCGCGTCCTTGATGACGAGGCCAACGACGCCGGCTGCCAGGAGAAGGGAGAGCGCGCCGATCAAGGCTTCCTCGCGCGCGCCAAACAATCGGGTCAGCCAATCCAGCCAGCTTGTGCGGGAATAGGCTTGTTCGGTTTGTGCGAGAACGCCAGCGCGGCTGCCACCCTTGCCGTCACCGAAGTCCTTTTCGTAGTGCACCATGGATGTCACCCTTACTCTCTACCGGCACGCGCTTTGAGCATCCCTACTCAAGCGCCAACTGACCATCTAATCTTCTGATTTTCGCGCGCCCAGCCATTTTTTTAAGTTTTCGGCGAGGGCTGACGCGCGTTTGCCGGCGCGCTCGCCCGCAGGATGGCTCGACACGCGCTTTTTCTCAGGCAATTTCGAGGCATTCGCCGGTGTATCTGTTTTGTCATCCGAGCCGAGTTTTTCGCCTTGCAGGCGCCGGGCGACGTCCGTCAGGAAGCGCGCGTCGTCGCCACGGGCCAAGGGACCGGCTGCATCCGAGACCGCGTCGAGCAGTTCGTTCAGCCATTCTCTCTCAGATTTGGCGAAGTCGTTCAGCACATAGTGCGTGACCGCGTCCTTGGAGCCCGGGTGGCCGATGCCAAAGCGCACACGCGCGAACTCGTTGCCGATATGGGCCGATATCGAGCGCAAGCCGTTGTGTCCGGCGTTGCCGCCGCCAAGCTTGACCTTGATCTTGCCCGGCGCCAAATCGAGTTCGTCATGGAAGACATAGACATTGGCTTCCGTGATTTTGAGGAAGCGCATGGCCTCACCAACCGCGCGGCCGCTGTCGTTCATGAAGGTTTCGGGCTTCAGAAGCATGACGCGTTCTGTGCCGATCGAGCCTTCCGAGATAAGGGCGTTGAATTTTCGGCGCCACGGCGAAAAGCCGTGTGCATGCGCGATGCGCTCGACGGCCATGAAACCGATGTTGTGGCGGTTGCCCTGGTAGTTGGCGCCAGGATTGCCGAGGCCGGCGAAGAGCTTCATGGGCGTCCCCGGGCGAGAGAACCGGCGCAGACATATTCCGCGCCGGTTTGGTTATGACGATTACTTCTTGCCAGCGGGTTTGGCAGGAGCCGCACCCTTGCCGGCTGCCGCTGCGGGAGCACCCTTGCCAGCCGCAGCTGCTGGCGCACCTTTGCCGGCTGCTGCTGCGGGAGCACCCTTGCCGGCAGGAGCGCCGGGAGCTGCTTTGCCATCGGCTGCTGCAGGCGCTGCTGCTGCATCCGTCGCCGTAGCGGTCGCTTCGTCGTCGCCTTTGAGAGCGCCGGCAATTGTCGCGATTGTGAAGTCGCGGCTCTTGATAACGGGGCTGATGCCTTCTGGCATTTTGATCGCAGAGACGTGGATGGCGCGGCCGATCTCAAGACCTTCGAGGTTGACTTCGAAGAACCGCGGGATCGTGGCGTAGTTGCAGAAGACTTCGATGTCGTGGCGCACGATGTTCAAAACGCCGCCGCGCTTCAGACCAGGCGAAAGCGTTTCATTGACGAAACGGACCGGGACCGAGACAGAGATGATGCCATCCTTGCCGACACGCAGGAAGTCGACGTGGATCGGCATATCGCGCACGGGATCGACCTGCAGGTCGCGGGCGAGAACGATGTGCTTGGTG
>JANOKZ010000211.1:0-3813 GCA_031419515.1 Hyphomicrobium sp. | reverse complement strand
AAACGTATTGTGGCCGTTGACGGCAATTTAGACCTGCCATCGGACCGCCCTGACGTAATCGCGGGCGAGGCCGCTATCGGCAAGCTCGGCTCCGTCAGCGGGCGGCACGGCCTTGCCATGCTGCGGCTCGACCGCGCAGATGAATTTGGTTCGAAGGGCGTTGCACTCACTGCGGGCAGTGTCAAACTTCGCGTCAATGAGCGCGCACTCGCACAATTTCGCAAAGACACAGGCGGCCGGGAATTGCCTGCATGACGGCAACAGGATCAACCCAGCGCTGTCCCTGGCCCGGCATCGCTGATCCGGACTACGCGCGCTATCACGATGAAGAGTGGGGCGTGCCACTCACGGACGATCAAGCTCTACTCGAAAAGATCGTACTCGAAGGATTTCAAGCCGGCCTCTCGTGGCTGACTATACTGAGGAAACGCGAAAACTTTCGCCGCGCCTTTCATGATTTCGATGCCCGGCGAATCGCAAGGTACGGCGCAAAGGATATCGCGCGGTTGATGAATGACGCGGGCATTGTGCGCAACAAACTCAAGATCGAATCGACGATCGACAATGCGAAGGCCTACTTGGCCTTGTCGAAACACACGCCGTTCTCGCATTTTGTCTGGAGCTTCGTGTCCGGCCAGCCGGTTCAAAACCAATTGGCAACTCTCAGGGACGCCCCCGCGCAGACAGAGCATTCGAAGGCCCTGTCAAAAGCACTGAAAAAAGCAGGCTTCCGCTTCGTCGGTCCAACAACCATCTATGCCTTCATGCAGTCGTCGGGCATGGTCAACGATCATCTCGTATCCTGTCCGCGCCACAAGGCCTGCGCAAAACTGCACAAGACTTTGAAAGTTCCAGGACGATGAGCGCTGACGGAAACCGATCTGGGACGCCGCGTGCCTGGCAACGCATGTTGTCCGGCCGCCGGCTTGATCTCCTGGAGCCCGATCCCGCCGATATTGAGATTGAAGATATTGCCCACGGTCTGGCCCGCGTCGCGAGATGGAACGGACAGACGATTGGCGCACACGCTTTTTCGGTCGCGCACCATTCGCTGATCGTAGAAGAAATCGTATCGTCGCTCAATCCAGAATATGGCGATGCTGAAAAGTTAGCGGCACTTCTTCACGACGCTCCCGAATATGTGATCGGCGATCTCATCAGTCCGTTCAAGGCCGCGATTGGTCTCGACTACAAGGCATTCGAGTTGCGTTTATTGGGTGCCATTCACAGGCGATTTGGATTGCCCGAAGCGCTGAGCGCCGATCTCAAGACTTCTATCAAAGCGGCCGACGGCATTGCCGCTTACTTCGAGGCAACCGTACTCGCGGGCTTTGGCATATCAGAAGCGGAAGTTTTTTTTGGCAAGCCGGCAATTCCCCGGGAACTTGAAGCGCGGCTGTCAAACCTTTCGCCATTCCCCGCCAATAACGCCGAGGCTCAGTTCCTGAGCCGGGTCAGAGCCCTGTCGCGTCTCTGAAAATTGGTCAAAATTGCGGCTTTCCCTCGGCTTTTGTTGCATCACTTATTCTGAAAAACGCCATGATCGCCCTCTAGCTCGCCTAGTGGGGAGCACGGGGAATGACACAATGAACATGGAACTTTCAGGCCGGGCCAAACCAATACCAGAGAAGGCACAGCGCGCACCACCAAAGGACAGCATGGGTCATGCAGCCGTCGAGATCGGCTTAAACGCCGCCATCGTTGCCGTGCTCGACAACGAGCCGGTGGCACTTGTGGTTCGCGACACTGCCGATAGTGCCGGTGCGACCGATGGGTTGCCGTTTGGTCCCTTCAGCCCGCGCGATCATCGAACACTCGAGGGTGGGCTGAGAACCTGGGTACGCGATCAGACCGGCCTTGAACTCGGCTACGCGGAACAGCTCTATACGTTTGGCGACAGGGGCCGCCACGTTGACCCGGGCGATATGGCACCGCCCATCGTATCGATCGGCTATCTCGCTCTTACACAAGCTGGCGACGGGCGTGGCGTTTCCAACGGCACGTGGCGGACTTGGTATCATTACTTCCCATGGGAAGATTGGCGCCGCGGCCGGCCCGACATCATCGGCAATGACATAGAACCGCGTCTCAAGGCTTGGGCAGAGAGCGCTAAGCCAACAAATGGCCCCCAGCCCCTTATCGCGCGCGCGGATCGCATTCGCATGTGCTTCGGGTTCGACGGCGCAGCCTGGGACGAAGAAAAAGTACTCGAGCGCTATGAACTTCTATACGAGGCTGGCCTCGTCGATGAAGCCCTGCGCGACGGCCGCTCTTCCGCAAAAGTATGGGGAGATCATCCGCGCCTTGGTCTGCCGATGAAGTTCGATCACCGGCGCATTCTGGCAACTGCCATCAACCGGACCCGCGCCAAGATCAAATACCGCCCGGTTGTTTTCGAACTCATGCCGGATGATTTCACCCTCTACGAACTTCAGAAGACCGTGGAGGCTATTCTCGGGCCGCATCTGCATAAGCAGAACTTCCGCCGGCTGGTCGAAGGCGCAGGCTTGGTCGAGCCCACGGGCGAGATGAAGACCCGCACAGGCGGCCGCCCTGCAAAGCTGTTCCGCTTCCGGCGCGAAGTGTTGCTGGAACGGCCGGCGCCTGGCGTGCGCGTTTCAGCGCCGCCGAGCAGCAGGAACTAACTTTTTCTCGCCCTAACCTTTTTGCGAGCAGCCCAGAACAACAAGTCTTTTTCGAACGTTGATTTGCATCGGCACTGGAAATTCCAGTGCCGATGCACTAAGTTCTATGGGTGCCAAGTATGCTCACTAAGAGCATTATTGGGAACAGTTCCGGCGGTCGGGCCGGCTCTAATCAGGCGCCTAATATACTCCAAACGAGCATAAATGGCGTCACACAGGAGAACTTGAAGATGGCATCGGCTGGAACGCGAGTCCCTACGAGTTCTGCCAAAACTGCCTCTGGAAATGGTTCTGGGCAGAAGGCTAAGGCGCTTGCGACGCCGCCGAAATACGAATGGTCGCCCGCCCTCAAAGCGGATACGGCGCCGATTTACGAGCGCGTGAAGCATGTCATCACGCCGATGGAGTGGCCGCACTATGCGCCGCTGATCAAGTCCATCAACGAGCTCAAGAAAGAGCGCAACGCCGTTATCTTGGCGCACAACTACATGACGCCGGAGATTTTCCATTGCGTTGCCGACTTCCGCGGCGACAGTCTTCAGCTCGCGAAGGAAGCAGCGCGCACAGACGCCAAAGTCATCGTCCAGGCCGGCGTCCACTTCATGGCCGAAACATCAAAACTCTTGTCGCCAGACAAGACCGTGCTGATCCCTGACATGCGTGCCGGCTGCTCTCTCGCCGCATCGATCACGGCGGACGATGTGCGCATGTTGCGCGAAGCTTATCCCGGTGTGCCGATCGTCACGTATGTGAACACGTCCGCTGCCGTCAAAGCCGAGTGCGATATCACCTGCACATCGTCCAATGCTGTCAAAGTCTGTGAAAGCCTCGGCAGCCCGCGCGTGCTCTGCATCCCAGATCAGTATCTTGCAAAATGGGTGCAGTCGCAGACCAAAATCGAAATCATCGCCTGGAAAGGCGCGTGCGACGTGCACGAGCGCTTTACCGGAGAAGAACTGAACGCCATGCGCAAGGATGATCCCGGCCTCAAAATCATCGCCCACCCCGAGTGCCCGCCGGACGTCATCGCGGAGTCCGACTTCACTGGATCGACCTCCGGCATGATCAAGTGGGTGATGGACAAGCGCCCAAAGAAGGTCGTGCTCGTGACCGAGTGCTCGATGGCCTCAAACGTTGCCGTCGAAGCGCCGGATGTCGAATTCGTGAG
>JANOKZ010000210.1:0-9291 GCA_031419515.1 Hyphomicrobium sp. | reverse complement strand
AAGCGCGGCGCTGATGGCTTTACCGACAAGGCCTTGGCCCAATCCAAGACTTCCGGCAATCTTGTTGATGATGACGGGGGCCAGATACTGCATGGCCATGGATACGAGGTTCATGTTTTTATCCTGTCGTTATGGGGGTGTAAATCAGGTGATGTCGGAATAATCTTACCTTAGCGATGTGCGACGCTGTCTCAAATAGAATTGTAGTGCCGGAAATAAGCTCTTAGCGGGGCGAAACTGTTTCATTGAGACTTTTGCCGGCTTAAGGCAGAAGCAGGGGGTCAGACCTCGCGCGCTTCACGTCGCAATTAAATCCCAATAACTTCAACTACATTGCGCATTTCATCCCAGCGTTCCAACTCATTGGCAGCGCGTTCAATCGAGGCAGATCATGACGAAATCAATTCTTGGAATTATTGGCGGCAGCGGTCTCTATAATTTGGCGGGGCTAGAGAATTCGCGCTGGGAAACGGTCGCAAGCCCTTGGGGCGAGCCATCCGATCAAGTCATGTTTGCCGAGCTTGATGGATTGCCGGTGCGATTTCTTCCGCGCCACGGCCGTGGTCACAAAATTTCGCCGAGCCACATCAATTACCGCGCCAACATCGATTGCTTGAAGCGCGCGGGCGTCACCGACCTCATATCGGTCTCGGCTTGCGGTTCACTCAAGAAAAAATATGCCCCTGGACACTTCGTGCTCGTCGATCAGTTCATCGACCGGACGTTCGCGCGGGAGAAGTCGTTCTTTGGTGAGGGGTGCGTGGCGCACGTGGCGCTTGCAGATCCGGTGAGCCCCGGCTTGCGCAAACGCATAGAAAAAGCCGCCAAGGACGAGGATATCGAACATCACAAGGGTGGGACGTATCTCGTGATGGAAGGACCCCAATTTTCAACGCGGGCGGAAAGCAATTTGTACCGTTCATGGGACTGCGATGTCATCGGCATGACCAATATGCCGGAAGCCAAACTCGCGCGCGAAGCCGAGATTTGCTACGCAACAGTTGCCATGGTGACGGACTATGACTGCTGGCATGAAGACCACGCAGACGTCGACATTCAATCGATTTTGGCCGTTATGCGCGACAACACTGAAAAGGCGCAGCGCCTGATACGGCGTTTGGCCGAAGATTTCCCGCGTGAGCATGAAGCGTGCCCAATCGGCTCGGACAAGGCGCTTGAATTTGCCATCATCACGGCGCCTGAGGCGCGCGATCCCGCGTTGATGAAAAAGCTCGATGCGGTCGCGGGGCGGGTTATTCGATGACGATAAACAAATGTGGGACTACCCCCCAAATCCAATCAAGATCTTCATCTTGATGAGATCGGGGAAGAACGTCTCCACAAGCCCGCCGAGCAGCCAGAGGATCGCGGTCAACAAGATGAGGGCCGGAACGGCGGCGAGGACCGCTTTGCAGAAAAACTTGACCAAATGCGAGAACGGCACGTCGAACCCGCGTACGATGGCGGGGTAGGGTGCATCCGTGACAGAATCATCCGCTGCGATGGGTTCAGCGTAAATCTTGGGTGCGGCCGCACTAGGCTTGAGGTCGGGTGCTGTGGAAAGCGTTGGCGCCGCCGCGCGCTCACGATCCGCCCGCTCTTTGGCCTCGCGTGCGCGGGCCTCTTTTTCACGCCGGAAGGTACGCGGCAGGTCATCAGCGGGGTCGTCGCCAATTGGCCCAAAATTGTGGTCCGCCATAGCCATCGGGCCTCCAGACATTGTCATAAATCCCTTAACTTCGAATCGAAGCGTGAACCGTCAGGCTGCCCCCGAATCAGAGAGCAATAGCATTCTCAATCTTCTTCGTACCGTGAAGGCGAAGTTATTGCTATTTTGCGCCGTGAATTTGTCCGGAGCATGCCCATGAAAGACTTCAAATGATGGACTTCAAAAAGCTGATCCGGACCATACCGGACTACCCTAAGCCCGGCATTATGTTCCGGGACGTGACGACTTTGATGGCGAATGCCAAGGGCTTTCGTAAGGCCATCAAGGCCATGGCCGAACCGTTTGAGGAGAAAAAAATTGACGCCGTGGCGGGAATTGAGGCACGCGGCTTCATTCTGGGCGGGGCCATTGCCGATCGTTTGGGGTGCGGGTTCATCCCGATTCGCAAGAAGGGCAAGCTGCCAGCTAAAACGATTGGCCAGGAATACAGCCTCGAATATGGCGTCGATGTGATCGAAATTCACGAGGACGCGATCAAGAAGGGCGAGCGCATCCTGATCGTCGATGATCTGATTGCGACCGGGGGGACGGCTGAAGCAGCCGCCAAACTCATCATACGGACCGGCGGTGTTGTGGTTGGCGCGACCTTCATCATCGATTTACCAGACTTGGGCGGTGTCAAACGCCTCAAAGAGCAAGGTATTGAAAGCCACGCGCTCGTTGCGTTCGAGGGGCACTAGAGATGGCAAGCGAACTCGCACCAGAACGGTTGGGGAAAGCGCTGGCGGCGATTGCGCTGTGGCGCACGAATGCCGATCAGGCCGTTCTCTGTCCAATGTGCGGCGTTAGTGGACTCAAAATTACCGATCATTCGGCACGCCCCTATGCTGAGTGGTATGCACTCCTGTGCGGGGCTTGCGGGCTCGACGCCACGGTCCATGTGCCGTTGGCACCTCCAAGTATTTTATAGGTTCTCAAGGAAGGATCGGCTCCTTGAATAACGAAGTCTCACACCTTGTCTTGCTGCCGGGTCTCGACGGTACCGGTCGGCTGTTTCGATGGCTGTCTGCCGAATACGCTGGTCCCGTAGCCTTGCAAGTTGTCAGTTATCCAGCTGATGCGCGGCTCGGGTATCGGGAATTGACGAAATACGTTCGCGAGATCATCGGCAGTCGCAATGTCATTGTACTTGGCGAGTCATTCTCAGGGCCGATAGCTGTTGAGATTGCCGCGTCCATGCCCAATCAAGTCAAGGGTCTCATACTTGCTGCAACTTTTGTACGCAGCCCATGGCCCGCTTGGCTGGTCCGCATGTCAGCACGCCTCAATCCCGGATTGGCGCCAAGACCGTTGATGCATGCGATTTTGCGAGGACGCAACAAAGACCCAACACTGACTATGGAAATCGAGAAAATTCTAACAGAAATGGCGCCAGAGGTACGTTCCAAGCGGCTTCGCGACGTGGCGAACGCGGACGTGCGAGACCTGTTGGCGATGGTGCGGTGTCCGATTCTGCTGCTTCATGGCACGAAGGACTGGCTGGTCCCGCGGACATCAGTCGAGAAATCGTTGAAATCCGATCCGAACGCAACAATAGCCCTATTCGAAGCACCACACATGCTATTGCAGACAAATGCCGCAGCGGCCGCGAGAGCGATTGAAGCGTTCGTTGGCAAGATTGGGACCCCGACATGAATCTGAACGGCAAGGCGACGCGGACGATTTGGGTGCGGCCTGAAGGCTTTCCCGTTGAGATCATCGATCAGACGGCGCTCCCGCATGCGATCAAGACTGTCGCTCTCAAGACCAGCGACGATGCGGCCTACGCGATACAGGCCATGCTTGTGCGCGGCGCGCCATTGATCGGCGTGACGGCCGCTTACGGTGTGGCACTCGCCATGCGCGAGAGCCCGTCGGATACCAGTCTCGAGGAGGCGATCGAGATGCTTGGCGCACAAAGGCCAACGGCGGTCAATTTGCGCTGGGCGCTCGATGAAATGCGCCGCGTTCTTGCGTCGTTGCCTGAAGCGGATCGGGTCGCAGCCGCCTTCAAGCACGCGGCAAAGATCGCAACTGATGATGTCGGGATGTGCCGCAGTATCGGCGGGCACGGGCTCGAGATCATCAAGAAAATAGCGGCGAAGAAGGGTGCTAAGCCCGTCAACATCTTGACCCACTGCAACGCCGGGTGGCTCGCGTGTGTCGATTGGGGTACCGCGACGTCGCCCATCTATCACGCGCATGATGCTGGCATTCCGGTCCACGTTTGGGTCGACGAAACGCGCCCGCGCAATCAAGGTGCGTCGTTGACGGCGTTCGAGCTGATGCAACACGGCGTGCCCCACACGCTCATCGTTGATAACGCGGGCGGGCACTACATGCAGAAGGGCGAGGTCGATCTCTGCATTGTCGGAACAGATCGCGTGGCCGCCAATGGCGACGTTGCCAACAAGATCGGCACGTATTTGAAAGCGCTCGCGGCGAAAGATAACAACGTGCCGTTTTACGTGGCTTTACCGTCTTCGACGATTGATTGGAGTATCGCCGAGGGCTGCGATATACCAATCGAGGAGCGCTCGGAAGAGGAAGTCTTGAAAATTACTGGCCGGCTTGCCGACGGCAAAATTGGCGCGATCGATATCGCGGCGCCAGGAACAAAAGCGCGCAACCCCGGCTTCGACGTTACGCCCGCGCGGCTTGTCACGGGGCTGATTACGGAACGTGGTGTTTGCGCTGCCACGCGCGACGGATTGTTATCGCTGTTCCCCGAACGGCGTAGTGGAGGACTAGCCGTCGCATGAGCAAAAAACCGAGTGAGAAGAGCCTGCGCAAGGCGATCATCGAGACGGCGCTGACCATGTCGGATTGCGGGCTATCGCCGGGCCGCTCCGGCAACGTGTCGGCCCGCTTCAAGGACGGCATGCTGATTACGCCGACGGGCTTGGCGTATCACGAGCTTGAGGCTGACGACGTAGTGTTTGTGGAGAGCGACGGCAGCGTGGCTGGCAAACAGCGCAAGCCCTCGAGCGAATGGCGCTTTCACCTCGCGGCGTATCAAACCCGGCCCGATTGCCACGCCGTCGTGCACACGCATTCGCTACACGCAACGGTTTTGAGTTGCGTGAAAAAGCCGATCCCTGCCTTCCACTATATGGTGGCCGTTGCGGGCGGATCTGACATTCCCTGTGTGCCCTACGCGACGTATGGGACGGATGAACTGGCCCGCCACGTCGCGCGCGGCCTGAAAGAGCGAGATGCCTGTCTTATGGCGAGCCACGGGCAGATTGCCATTGGAGAAAACTTGGAAGCGGCGCTCGAATTGGCGTTCGAAGTCGAGACGCTCGCCGAGCAGTATTACAAGGTGTTATTGCTCGGAGAGCTGAACGTTTCGTCCGACATTCTCTCGGACGCGGCCATGGAAGAGATGGTCGAAAAATTCAAAACCTACGGGCAGAAGGGGCAGGGGTGAGTTACCGCCAGAACCGCGTCCAGGGATTAGTTGCCAATTCGGTATTCGGGCAATGATCATTGACACAACGCAATATCCTGGCAGTCTGTATTCAGATAGTTGGGCGGGGGTTTGCAATGGGTCCGAGTGCTTTAGGCGAGATAGGGGAGTATGTCCGGGAAGTCGTTAAGCTTTTCAATTCATCGCCTCCAGACGTCGTGGCGGTCGTAATTGCCGGCTCAGCCGCTCTGGGTTTTGCTGCAGCACTGCTTTGGAAAAAGCTGACCACAAAAGAACAGAGCCCCGCAGAGTCGACCGTTTCCTCTGATGCTTCTCTGGCGCAAATCAAAGACCTCCAATCCAAGTTGGCGAGATACTCTAATGTTGTCGCGGAGTTGGAAAAGGATGATGCCGACCTCTGGAGGCTGCATCCGCCAAAGCCACCTGTGCAACTGGCGGAACGGCTGAAGGCCAGCCGGACAAAGATCGTTTTGGTTGGGCACTTGAAAGGCGGCGTCAGCAAGACCACGCTGCTTGCGAACTTGGCGGCTTATTTTGACAGAAAGGGAAAGAAGGTTCTCGCAATTGATTTCGATTATCAGGGATCTTTGACTGCGACGCTGTTTAAGGCGGTCGGCAAGGATCTAACGGGACCGTTTTCGGATATTCTTCTGAAAGGTGACCTGAAGCCGACGCAGCTTATCAGTGATGCAGAGCATCTGCACTCTTTGTTGCCCTGCACTTGGTTGGTACCTGCTGCCTATACGCTAGTCAGGGCCGAAAATCATATGCTGATCCGCTGGCTTCTGGATGATTCAGTCGCTGACGTAAGATACTCACTTGCCGAACTTCTTCTTAGCCCCGAAGTGCAGCTGAAATTTGATGTTGTACTTATTGATATGGGCCCGCGTCTCACAACAGCATCGATTTGCGCGCTTGCTTCGGCGACGCATCTGCTGGTGCCAACTATTCTCGATCAGCTTTCCGCCGAGGCTGTTGGCAGCTTTTTGAGCCAAGTTAAAGTTTTGACGGCTGAGATGAAAACGGGGCTCAACGCGGTTTCTGTTGTTGGCACGATGACACGAACCCAAGAGCTGGACGACGTTAACGAAGACGCTGTTAACACGATTAAAAAGGCCCTTCAAAAGTGGGATGGCGATGCCCAAATGCTATCAAGGAATATTCCTTTCAAACAGATATTTATTGACTGTGCAGGTTCCGACATCGCGATGCTAAAAGATAGGCAAGTTGGGCAGTTTTTCGAGGAACTGGGTGGCGAGATCAGCAGGAGAATCGGGCTATGAAAGTTCTAAAATTGCGTGAGGTGCTCGGGAAGATTGCGGAAATGCAACACCGTCAGGGTGATGCTGTGTCTGGTAACGCTCTGGAAAAGCTGTCAGAAATTCTGAAATCACGCGAAAATGAAGAAGTTTCCAAAACAGTTGATAGTATTCACGAGCGCCGTGGCCTTCGCAGAGGCAGATAAAGTGAATTTGCCCTTCACTTGCCGCGAATCTGGATCATGATTGGTTGATGAACAACTTTTTGAGCATAATCCTATGAACGTCGGAAAACTGCGTCAGCTGTTGGTGGATGTTGGTGCCGTATTGACTTCGACCGGCTCCGCCAAACAAGCGAAAGAACTTGAGCGCGTCGCCGGGCTGATGAAAGGTCAAGATCATCAGTCTGTCGATCTGTTCTTGGACGAACTGCGGACGGATGTAGCACCACTGACTACAGCGGAGGTCATTGCCGGGCACGTTGCACGACTTAACACTGCAGGCATTGACGAGGGTGCGTTTAGGCAAGCGTTCGAATATTTGTCAAAAGACAAGACGATAAAGAAACCTGAGGCAGATCGCATAGCGCACGGATATAGTGGTGGTCGCGAAAAGTGGAAGAATAGAGCGGCTGCGCTGGGTGCCATCGAAAAGGAATTTGTGTCTCGCCGGTACGATGCCAGCAAAATGAAAGAAGTTGCGCGATCGCGACCGTGGTAGGTGGAAGTCTGCTAAGCCCCGCCCTTAAAAAACGGCTCGACTTTGCCTTTAAGTTTGATCGTCATGGCATTGCCAAACCGGTCTTTGGCGTTGCCTGCGGCGACGCGGATCCAGCCCTCGCTGACGCAGTATTCCTCGACGTTTGTTTTTTCGGTGCCGTTAAAGAGGATGCCGACATTCCGCGCCAAGAGTTCGGCATCATGGAATGGGCTCTTCGGGTTGATGCACAGGCGGTCTGGCAGGGTATCGGACATTGTAGGGCCCCTTAATTCGCAAATCGGAAATGCATGACGTCACCGTCTTGGACGATATATTCTTTGCCTTCCAAACGGAACTTGCCGGCTTCTTTGGCGCCGCTTTCGCCGTTCAGCGCGGCGTAGTCATTGTAAGCAATCGTCTCGGCGCGAATGAAACCTTTTTCGAAGTCGGTATGGATGACGCCGGCGGCCGCCGGGGCCTTGGTGCCGCGCGTGATGGTCCATGCGCGGGCTTCCTTGGGGCCGACCGTGAAGTAGGTGACGAGATCGAGCAGCTGATAGCCGGCATAGATAAGCTTGTTGAGGCCCGGTTCCTTGAGGCCCATCTCGGCCAGGAACGCGTCGCGGTCTTCAGGCCCGAGCCCTGCGAACTCGCTCTCGATTTTGGCGGAGATCACGACGGAAACGGCGCCTTCGGCTTTGGCTGCGGCTTCGACTTTCTTTGAGAACGCGTTGCCGGTAGCGGCTGACGCTTCATCGACGTTGCAAACGTAGACGACCGGCTTCGACGTCAGCAATTGCAGGCCGCGAAACGCCACCATTTCGTCGGCCGCGATTTGTGCAAGGCGCGCCGGTTTACCCTCGCGCAACAGCACCAGGGCTTTCTCCATGATGCCAAGGAGGACCTTCGATTCCTTGTCGCCGGTTGTCTTGATCTTCTTCTCGGTGAGCGTGAAGCGCTTCTCAAGACTTTCGAGATCGGCAAGCATCAACTCGGTTTCGACCGTTTCGGCGTCGGCCATCGGATCGATGCGGTTTTCGACGTGGGTGATGTCGCCGTCCTCGAAACAACGCAGGACGTAGGCGACGGCATCGACTTCGCGAATGTGGGAGAGGAACTTGTTGCCGAGGCCTTCGCCCTTGGAGGCGCCGCGCACGAGGCCGGCGATATCGACGAACGTCAGCCGCGTCGGGATGATCTCTTTGCTGCCGGCAATACCTGCAAGCTTATCGAGCCGCGGGTCGGGCACGCCGACTTCGCCGACGTTTGGCTCAATCGTGCAAAAGGGATAGTTGGCCGCCTCTGCCGCCGCTGTTTGCGTCAGCGCGTTGAAGAGGGTCGACTTGCCGACGTTCGGCAGGCCGACGATGCCGCATTTGAAGCCCATAAATCAGATGTCCTTGGATTGCTTGAGCGCTGAGCTACACCGCCGCCCCGGCGATATCAATGGGCAGGGCGACGCGGGCGGGTGGGGTGATCTGCTGTTCGGCCGTCACTCGCTGCCGGGCTGGTAATCTCGGGCACGTGCCCGGAACAATCGGGGACTTCGCCGCTCGTGCAACACGGCGAGCACGAATACATGATCGCCGCGAGCGATGTAGAGCACTACATAAGGGAAGCGCCGGAGCCGGACGCGCCGGGTATCTCGATGCAATGCGCGCGGGCGGAGCGGGTTTTCCGCTATCCTTGAAAAGGCCAATCTTCATCGTCGATCATCTCCGCCCCAAGTCCCGCGCGCCGGGCTTCGTACCAGAGAAATGCCTCCGTCAAGTCCGCTTCGGCCTCGGGCTGTACAACGACCGTGGCGGTCACGGCTTGCCGGTGATCCGCTGGCGCACATCGTCCCAGGCTGCCCCGGTCGAGCTACCTTGGTCAAGTGCATCGAGCCGCTTGTCGATCTCGGCGCGGTGCCAATCCGGCAGTGACAGTTCCTCCGCCTCGGCGTCGAGCGAGTCCCAAATTTCCTCGATAAGCCGAAGACGCTCGGACACCGGAAGCTGGCGGATTTCGCTGGGAGTGAGATGCTTGTTCATAGCCCTATTGTGGCAGCGGCGGGTTCGAACGGCAAGTGCGGGAGCGGAAAATCTAGTGCCCGTTTTGCGCGGGAGAGGGAGCGCGTCACTTCTTATACTTCGCCAGCGCGAACGTCGAATAACGCGACGGGCTCGGCAGATTGGTTTTGTCCGACATGGCGA
>JANOKZ010000209.1:0-20970 GCA_031419515.1 Hyphomicrobium sp. | reverse complement strand
CTGCTCAGAAAAGCCGAAGAACGAACGATCGAAGGTGTCTGGACGCGTATCGGCAGCCTCCTCGATTGCTTCACACCCGGCGAATGCGCCAACTATCTCCGCAACTCCGGGTATGCTTCAACTTGAGCCGGAAAGACTCTAAAGGGCGAGAACGAGCCTCAAACAGGAGTCGATCCGAGACATGAGGTCATCGGGAACCCTGCCGATCCGCTCGGTCAAGAGCCTCTTGTTCGTGGACGATACAAGGCTCGTCTGGACGACCGACGGCGAGGACAACCCTGTGCGGCGCGCTGGAAGGCGTACATTCATTTCATAGTGCTCGCGCGATAAATTGCCCGTGACGGGGAGCGTGATCACAGTCTTCAGATTGCTCGCGTTCAGCTCGTTTGCCGACACGATGAGTACCGGCCGCCTAAACCCGGCTTCGGACCCGCTTGGCTCGCCGAGGGACGCCCACCACAGTTCTCCCCGTTTCATTCTTTTTACTCCGCACGTTCCACTCCGAGCGCTCGCGAGCGGTCTTTTCGCTCATTTCAAGCCAGGCTTCTTCGCCTTCCGAAGGGTCGCCATGCTGGGCGATTGTCTTGTTGATGCGCCCGGTCAACGCAGCGCCGCGCTTCTTGGCGATCATCTCTTCAAGTGCGGTCTGATAGAGCTTGCTGCGCGAGACGCCCCGGCGCTTAGCCTCGCGCTCGGCCGCGGCAAAGAGCTTGTCGGGAATGGAGATGGCTGTTTTCATGGGTGAAAGTATAACCGGAGTTATACCGAAGGAGAAGGGGGTATGAGGTCGTAGGCAGCGCTCTCTTGTGCTGCACCTGGCCCACCCGCAGCGACATCCCACACTTGTCATCCCGGACGAGCCGTCCTTCACGGCGAGAGCCGGGACCCAGTAGCCAAACATAAGCTTTTGCCGTGCCGGTAAGCCCTGGGTCCCGGCTCTCTAAAATTGCGCACGCGCAATTTCTCCGGCCGGGATGACAGCGATCAGCTTATCGGGAATGGAGATGGCTGTTTTCATGGGGCGAAGTATAACCGGAGTTATACCGGAGGGGAAGGGCTTCTTGGAGTTGGGTAGATTCCACTTTGGGGCACGAAGTGAAAATTTCTCAGTGCGAAATACCAACGACTGTGGCTGATCCGCAAAAAAGTGTTTCAAGCTCGGGTGTGCAAGAGTGTTCACCACGCCAGTACGAGCGGGCTCGGTCATAGGATCTTTGGAGAGGTTCGCTGTCGCCTAGTAGGTGAGAAGCGTCAGCACCATGAATGGTGCCACTAACCCGCAATTGCGCGATTGAACCAGCGCCGCCGAGACGAGCCTGCCAAGATTTAGCTTCATCGAGTGTGTCTGCCAACCACAAGCACTTCTGACGCGATGGCGCCTCGGGAGAAATTTCAATACGGATTTGCTCCATGATGAGCTCTCGAGCGAGCATCACGTAGTGTTCGGCGATTTCCGCTGCTATGTGGCCGATGTTAGGGCAGTTAATCGTTCCATCCCTGACACTATTCAAGAACGTGATAGCTGGAACCTGTACCTGGCCGCTTGGGAGCGTTACTGGATACGCGCGTATGCCTTCGTAGAAGGCAAAGAAGGGATTATAGCCACTGCCAATGTCGATCACCGCCCCAATCTGGAGCGGTGCGTGACCGTTGTAGGGCAGTGCCCTTGTCACGTGAAAGTATTCTCCATCAGAAACTTTCTCTGCCATCTGTCACTCGTGATCCTGTTGCACCGCTAGTTTAGCCGATTCGGAAGTCACGACTTCCACAACACACACCCCCAAACCAATCCCGCCATTCGGCTCCACTAGGGAAACAACTCGATGTCGTGTCGTTGACCTGCAGGTCACTTTTCCATGGCCATTGACCCCCGGTGGCCCCCCAAACGCAAAACCCCCGCGCACCCAGAGTTTCCTCCGGGCGCGCGGGCTCTATTTCTGCTGCTGGCAGAAGTTTAGGTCTTTAAGCTCTTAGGCGTGTTAGGCCGCCCTGCGCTGGCTCTTGGCGCGCGGCTTGGCAGCGATCGCCGCGGCCGGCAGGAACACGACGTCAGAGCAGCGCGACTTCTGGATCGCGGCTTCCCGGGCGCCAAAGGCGTCGGCAAGCGCGAACATCGCCGCGTGCGGGTCAAGCGAACTGCAGCCACGGACATCGACCGCGATGAAGCCCGTCACCGGGTTCGCGTGGATCGACAGGTGACCGCATCCGAGCGTCGCGACGCCCGAAAGCGTCCCGTCCGCCAGTTTGCTGACACGCAAGCTCGTCACCGGCTTTCCGAGTTCGCTGAGGCCGGTCTTGAGCGCACGCTCAGCCGATTTGGCGTCGGAAAGGCGCTGAGCGCCGTGCAGGTCGATATAGAGATTACGTCCTTCTAACCTAGTTCCGTGTGAACTGGAGACTTCAACAGACTCCTGACGCTCAACGGACGCAACGTCGTACGAATGATCTTCCTTTTGGGCGGTGCTTGAACGAGTCAAGTCCATCCCCAATTGGAAGAGGGTGTCATTAAAGGCCATGTGACCCTCCCCAACCAGCAGACAGGTTTTGACTCGCCCGCTCCTTGCCTCTTCGGTTTTGGAAAACCTCGACCAGTTGGCAGGTGGACAGACGAGAACGGATGCATATGGGGCCAAGAGCCCCCCTATGCAAGAATTTTTTTGCCCCTGGGACAAAATATTTTTGCGCGATGTTTACGCTGCTTTAACAGCAGGTTCATAGCTCGACGCTCGAGAGGCATTCGTGGCGGAAACGCGACAGATTTCCAACACATTTCTGACGGCCCCGTGAGCAAGCAAACGTGCCCGGAAATGGCCGGTTATTGCGGCTTCAAGAGGTTCTTCAGCAGCTCTTTGGCTTTCGCCGTCGAGCCTGTCGCACCGCCTGCGCTCTTCTTACCGAGTAGCTCGTCGGCAATCTCCTTGGCGCTCTTGCCTTTGAACTGCTTGCCGATCTGCTTCACCGCGTCGATTGCCTTGTTGGGATCTGCGAGCACGCCTTTGAAGTCAGGCTCAAACTTCGGCTTGTCCCAGGGGCCGGTGATTCGAACCGGAATTTCGAGCCCTGAAAGATCCGTCGCGCCTTGCTGGCCTTCAAGACTCGTGACCAATTTCGGTTTCACGGTGTAGTCGACCGTCTTTGGCGGCAAGTGCACCGCGCCCGCGCCCGTTACGCGCAAGAGCGGGCTCGTCAACTTCAAATCCTGATTCTGGGCGACGCCGTTGGCAATCGTGAAGCTCGCGGCCAGTTCGCTGAAGTCGGTCTTTTCGGCGGGCGCTTTCTTCAGGCCCGAGAGCTTGCCTTGCGAAATCCCGCGAATGGCGCCGGGCAAGTTAAACCCGACGATGGCGCCATCCGCGAAGGCGAAGTCAGCCTTGCCGTTCAGCGTTTCGACAAGCTGCAACTGGCTTGTGCCTTGAGACGCGAGTTGCAGCGTCAGCTTGGTTTTGCCAGAGAGCCAATCCATGCCGGCGGCGTCTTTGAGGAACGGCAGCGCCGACATTCCTTCAAGCACGAAATTGGCGCCGATCTTTGCCGCGTTTGCCGTGCCATCGACGTTGAGGAAACCCGAGCCTTGCCCTTCGTAAAGCTGCACGTTGTCGAACGCGGTCTTCATGACTTTGTTCTTGAGCGCAACCGTCAATGCCGTTTGCCCGACTTTGATGTTCTGATAGATCAGCCTGCCGATTTGCAGCTTGGCATCGGCATCCACCACGCCAAAGAGGGTGAGGTTCAGCGGCTCGTTCGACCAACCCGCGCGTTCTGTGTAGCCGTGAACTTTTGGGCCGGACGCTGGCACTTGCAAAAGCTCTTCAATGGCGTCGCCGGCCTCATCGCCCGCCTTTGCTGGCGCTCCAGCCACTGCCGGCTTCTTTGCAGGCTTTGGCGCGGGCGTAGGCGCTGCGGCACCGGCGGCGCCGATCATGTATTTGTTGAGGTCGAGTTCGGAGAGTTTGAGATTGGCCTGCACGGCGGGCCTGACGCCGCCTGTCGTCACGGTGATTGTACCGGTGCCGGTCGCACCATCGAGGCCAAGGTTGGCGCTTGAGAGGCTGGTAACGTTCCCGTTGGTCTTCAAGGTCCCCGCAAGCGACAACGGGCCGAAGCCGGAAACGGGCGGCAGGGTGCTGCCGAGCCACTTCGCGAGCGACTTGACCGATTCCGACTTTGCCGTGATTTTGCCCTCAAGGTCGGCCCCGTCGTGAATAAGGACCGCGCCGTCAAAACTGGCGTTGATGTTGCGATTGTCGGCGTTGAACACGAGCTGCGCCGGTTTTTCTTGGAGCACCAGATTGGCGGTTGAGAGCTTGCCGTCGAATTTGATCTTCTCGCCTTGCCAGGCGAGATCGCCTTTGGCCGTCACGGGGCTGTTCAGCGATTGCATGGCGACTTGCACGTTGACGGCTGAAACCTGCTGCGTTTTCCCAGAGCGCTCATCCGTGTATCGCAACGTGCCATCCTCGATGCGCACGTCACCGAGTTGCACGTGTTTGATTTGCGCCAGCTTGGCCGCGAGCGCGGGATTGTCGGGCTGGACGGCAGGCGCGTCGGTCGCGGTTGGTGCGGCGCCAGCGGACGGTTGTGGTGTGGATGCTTGCGCGTAACGAACGGGCGTGCCCGCGTCCGCGAGTTGCCAATTTTTCCGGCCCTGCTTATCGACGCGGAAATCGAACACAGGTTTCTTCAAAACGAGGCGGCGCACCTCGATCTGCCTTTGAAGCAGCGGCATGGTTTTGATGTTGACGTCGAGCCCCGCCATCGTGACGAGCTTATTTGGAGATCCGGCCGGCCCCGAGAGCGTCACGTCTTTGAGCGACACGCCAAGTCCTGGCCAAAAGGAAAACGAAGCGGGCCCCGCGACCACGAGATCGCGCCCGGTTTTTTCCTTCACTTGATCGGCAAGTGTCTGGCGGATCAAGTCGCTCGGCGGATTGAGCACGAGGTAAGCGGCGCCCGCGCCTGCAAGCGCGACGATCAGCACGAGAGTTCCAAGCAGGAACGTCAGCACGCCACCGCGGCGGCGCGGCGGAGGCTGGCGTCCAACAGGTCCGCGTGGTTGACCCTGTTGATGTCCGGGTGGCGGAGGGCCACGGCGCGCTTGCGGCGGAGCAGATCCGCGATCGGCACTCGGGCGATAGGTCGCCAAGGGCGGCGGAGCAGGAGGACGATTGTTCGGCATCGGGGGAAGCCTCGGAAAAGGTACGGGCACAAACCATAGCACGTGCCGCTTGGACACGCCTTATGTGCGCCTTTGAGAATCTCTATTGCCGAAGATTATGTCACTTCAACGCCGTGCCCCGGAAGCCTCGATGACGCCGTTTTCCACCGTGCTTGCGGCGAAAGTGATGTGCGAATGGGGCGGGATGTGGTGCGCCTAATGCGTCAATCGCGTTTTATCGCCCGCGATCGTCAAGCCGAGCTTCTCGAAGGTCTCTATCAGGTCGGCGTTCGCCTGGACGTCGAAATGATAATCGGGCTGGGATGCGCACTGCGTATAAAGGCTTGCCAGTGTCGCGCCCATATCAAAAGCAACCGTGAAGATGGTGATGCCTTCGGCTTTCATCGCCGTGCACTCGCGCAACAGCCTCTCATCGGCGTCGTCTGTCGAGAGTTCTGGGTCGTCAGACTCCCACGGGAAGTTCTCGCCGTCGGTCATAATGATCACGTACTTGCCGGGCGAATCGGCGGAATCGAGCGGCATCGCCGGATCGCCCCACAATCCCCGCCAGCGCGGCGACAACATGCGCCAGCCCCAGACCATGCCAACCTGCGTGTTGGTTCCGGCCTGCGCCGACAGGGTCTGAATTCTCGCACTAATGACGGATTTTTCTGCAGTCAGGCCGAGTGCGCGCGGCCCTGGGCAGGTTTCGGTGCCGTCGCCGCCGCCATAGCCCTCAAGCGCAAAGTAATGAGGAAACAACTCGACACCCGGCGGCGCATCGTTTTCGACGTTTGGAAAACTCCGTTTGTGCGTGCAGAGTTTGCCCGCCCAACCGGGGCCGGCTCCCGTCATCCACGCCGCGCCGTAATCGACCACGTTGACGCGGCCCGAGAACGGCGTCACGCCGATCCACGTATTGGCCCTAGTTTCGCTGTTTCCATAGATGGTATCGACCAAGGCGGTTGCTGCAGTGCGCAGCGCGCCGATCTTGCCGCCGTTGGACATGGAACCGCTGACATCGACCACGAGCATCAGCTCCATGCCATTTCCGGTTGCCGTAGCGCCGGATTGGACTGCTACCGCCATTTCATCGAAAGCGGCAATCTGCATGAACTTGGTTTTGATAGCGGTGCTGACAGAGGCGTCCACGCCCGAACCGGTGCGCGTGAAAACGGGAATGGGGAGCGGATCGATCATGCTTGCCGTCTGCAGGGTGCTTGCGAAATAGGCCTGTCCTGCCGCCTGCATTTCCACTTCCCCGTCTGCAAATTTGCGGGCGGCCGCGAGCGCGCCGGCATCGAGTGCGGATTGGAGTCCGCTGCGCGCAAACTCGAGACGTGCGTAGTCGGTGGCCATCCCGGCGCACAGTAGCGCCACGATGCCGACAAGCCCGAAGATTGGGAATATGGCGCCCGCCTCATTGCAGCAAAAAGATCGCGCGTACATCCCGTATTCCCACTCGACCGGCCGTCCCGTACTCAATAGGCCGCGAGTGCAGGGAAAAGCGAACAGCACTACAGGGGAGACGCTATCGACGAAGTGTAAAGGTTTGGCTAACTTGATATCAGAAAGTATGTAGCAACCGTCTTGACGCTCAAGCAACCCAACAAAAAACCGGCTCGAAAAAACGAACCGGCGTCGCGCATATCATATTGGGCAGTCTGCAAATCCTGCCGCAATCGAGCGGCGCGCTCCAGACCTATCAGCGTTAACATCAGCGGCTTAGCTCGCCGGGCCCGCGGCCTTGAACGCTGTTGATGGTTCCAACGCATAAGTTCAACGTTGGCTCTCGGGACCTTGACCACAATTTCTGCCAAAGGCGCAGATATGGCCTCTCCAGGAAAATCAGGAGCGGGCCGATGTATGTATCGTCAAAGAATTGTTTTCGCGCGGCCACGATTGCACTGCTGTGCGCTGCATCACCTTCAACCGCCAACGCGGCGGCGTGCGGCAATGGTCCGGGCGGGTTCGATGCCTGGGTTGGCGCGTTCAAACAGCGCGCGGCCGGTCAAGGCATTTCGGGCGGCGCGCTCGGGGCGTTGAACGGCATCAGCTACGATTCCAAGGTTATCCGTCTCGACCGCAACCAGCATTCGTTCAAGCTCTCGTTCGAACAGTTCTACGCGCGCCGCGTCGATGGCGGCATGATCGCCAAAGGCCGCAGGCTAATGCAATCGCACGGCAGCACCTTGGGCGCCATTGAGAAACGCTTCGGCGTGCCCGGCGCCGTCGTCGTCGCCATCTGGGGTCTCGAAACAGCGTATGGCGCGCAGCGCGGCGGCGGCATGTCGATTGTGCGCTCGCTCGCGACGCTGGCCTACGATTGCCGCCGCTCGGCATTCTTTGAAAAAGAACTCTTAGCCGCGTTGAAAATCATCGATCGCGGCGACACGTCTGTCGCCCAGCTCAAGGGCGGATGGGCGGGCGAAATCGGCCAGACGCAATTTCTCCCCGACGCCTACGTCAAGTATGCGGTCGATTTCGATGGCAACGGACGGCGCGATCTCGTCAACAGTTCGGCAGACGTTTTGGCCTCGACCGCGAATTTCTTGAAAGCGCACGGTTGGCAGCGCGGTGCCGGATGGGGCCCGGGCACCGGCAATTACGACGTGATCCGCGATTGGAACAAGGCCGAGGTTTACGTCAAGACCATCTCTGTCATGGCTGAAAAACTGAACTGACGCCGCGCTGCCGCAGCGGCATCCCTCAATCGTTAATAGATTGTAAATAAATTCGGACGAATTGCTGGATCCGCGTTGCCGCCATTGGCAACGCTTCTCTGGTAACCATGCTTTTCGGGAGGGGCCGCGTTGTGGAATGCGGCCGGTGAGCATGAACGTTGCAACGAAAAATACAGTCGGACCAGGTGCCGACCGGCGTGCGTTTGGCCGTCGCGATACCAACGTGGCTGGGTCGGTGCGCTTATCGAACCACGTCGCCTATGAGTGTATCATCCGGGATATTTCCGAAGGTGGTGCGCTCCTCGAATTTCCGGCATCCGTAAACCTGTCGGGCCGTCTGCGCCTGAGCTTTGACGGAGCCAGTCAAGAGATAATTTGTGAGGCGCGTCACGCCCGCGGCAACCGCGTTGGCGTGCAGTTTGTGCGCAATATCGCACTTGCCGCACGGCCCGTCGCCGCGCCCGCCGACGCGACGGCACGGTTGCCCGTCCTGCGCCGCGCTGAAACGCCGGTTGAAACAGGGCGCGCTACAGCTGCTTCCGAACTCGTGGCTATGCGGCGTACCGCTGCAAAAGCGATAGTCGCCCAGCCTGACGCCATCGCGGTGCTCGAACTCTTGCCAATCGTTGTCGAGATCCCAGTTGGCGCTCATGTCGCTGTTCCTGTCGCCCTCGATGCTGCCGTTGAAGTGCCAGCGCCGCGCGATATGTCGAGTTTGCTTCAGTCCGTTGCGGCCCTGGCTGCCGAGCGGGCCGTGCCGCGTCCGCTGCCCGCGCGGGCCTATGTGACCGCCCTGGCGATCGGGCTGCCCGAAGTGGTTGTGCCGCGCGATATGTCGAGCATGCTCAAATCCGTGGCGGTGCTGTCGATGGTGCGAGCCGTTCCCCGGCCCTTACCAACTCGCGCTTACGCGTAGATCGTGTTCATCCGAGTGCCGCCAGGTTCGCCTTCGGGCCTCGCAGCGATTTGAGTTGCAACAACACCTATGGGTTGTATAGGTTCGTCACGAGTCCGCCTAGGTTGTGCCACACGACTCAGTGATCGTGTTCCGCATGAGAAGCTTGAACCCGTCGTCCGGTCACCTTAAGCGCAGCAGCTACGTCGCTGTTGCGCTTATTTTTTTCGGCCTTACGACCCCCTTGGCGGCCCTCCCGGATCCGGGGAGTCCCCTGGAGGGTTCGGCTGTGGTCGTTGACGGCGATACCATTGAAATCAACGGCGAGCGCGTTCGGCTCGAGGGCATAGACGCCCCAGAGGTTGCGCAGACCTGTAGTAAGGGCACTGGAGAACCGTGGGATTGCGGTCTGGAGGCCAGCGAAGTCCTCCGCGCCCTGATTTCCAATAAATCCGTGTCCTGCGATCGCGCCGGCCAGGATAAATACGGCCGGACACTTGGGATATGCTTCGCGGACGCTGATGAATTGAACGCGGCGATGGTCAGAACGGGCTATGCCTGGGCTTTCATCAAGTATTCCCAGGCTTACGTCGCCGTTGAGCACGAAGCCAAATCGCAGCGCGCGGGTATCTGGCAAGGGCCAGCGATGCCGGCATGGGAATTCCGCCATCGCCCTGATCGGGTTGCTGAGGCGCGGGCTCCGCAGGGATGCCTCATCAAAGGCAACGTCTCCAAGAAGGGCCAGATCTACCATACCCAGGCGAGTGCGTGGTATTGCAAGGTCAAGGTTGACGAAAGCCGGGGCGAGCGCTGGTTCTGTTCGGAAGGCGAAGCAGTGGCAGCGGGCTGGCGGGCTGCGGCTAATCCTTGATCCAATTGGAGACCGGAAGCGAGTTCGCCCCGTTTTCAGCCGAAAGTCAAACGAACTCTTGACCGATTGGCCTAGATCTTCTTGACACGCCGCTCTGACGCGGCAAATGATGCATCTGGAGTTTTGGAGTATTGGGCCGCACCTGTTTCGTGCGCGGCTAATGCTGTTCGTCAACGCCCAACATTCGGGGATCACGATGCACCACGTCTCGGCAACAATGACACGCGCCCTTGCAATCGCCTCCGTGTTTTCGTTTGCAGCGTTACCGGCGTCCGCAGGCACGATCTGGGACGAGATCAAGGGCAGCGTCTACGGCGACAAGAAAATCGAAGACGGACGTAGCGTTGTCACGCTCGACGCGGAAATCCGTCCGGCTGACATGCGCAATGTTCCTTTCACGGTTGACGCCGCGTTGAAGGATGGGCGTACGATCAAAAGTGTGTCCGTCATCATTGACGAAAATCCCACCCCCATTGTCGCCGTTTACAACATGGGCGCGAACCGCGATTCTATGGCTTTCAAATCGAATTTCCGCGTCAACCAGCAATCCGATATCCGCGCCGTGGTCGAAGCCAGCGACGGGCAATTGTACATGGTCTCGCGGCTCGTGAAGTTTGCCGGCGGTCAGGCCTCATGCTCCGCGCCGCCGATGGGTGATCCGGCCGAGATCGCCGCCAACAAGGGCAAGATGAAATTTACGCAACTGCCGAACAATGGCGCGGCGTCGTCGCCGCTTCAACGCGCCCGCGTCGATTTCAGCCATCCCAACCATACGGGCATGGTGATGGATCAGCAGACGCTGCTCTATACGCCGATGATGATGGTCTCGGAGATCACCGTGAAGCAAGGCGGCGAATTAATATTCCGTGCTGAAGGGTCAATCGCCTTCTCGCAGAATCCGATGATTGAATTCGACATGAAGCGCAACGGCGCCAGCGAAGTTGAAGTGACGCTGAAGGACACGGATGGCGGCAGCTGGTCGCAGAAGTTCCCCGTCAACCCCGAGAGCTGAACGCCGAAACACACAACAACTCAAAAAGGCGCAACACAAAAAGGCCCGCTATTTCCGGCGGGCCTTTTCGTTTTGAGGGTCGCTGTTGCAGCGTCCATTATTGCTGCGGCTGCTCTTCGCCTTCGTTCTGCGACAGCAAAGGTGTGATGCGGCGCAGCGCAACGCGGCGGTTGAGGCGCTCGGGATATTCCGTCTCTACCTTCAGATATTCTTCGCCAAAGCCTTGTGTCGTCAGGTTCTCGGGCGGCACTTGGAACTGTTCGGTCAAAATGACGGCAACCGATTCTGCGCGCCGGTCGGAGAGAGTGAGGTTGTCGTTCTCGGAGCCGACGGCGTCGGTGTAGCCCTCTATCATAAACACTTCGTTGGCATCGCGATCGATCACGCGCATCATGGCGCGGGCAACGCGATCAAGCTTGCTATACTGACTTTCCTCAACCTCCCACGATCCTGTTTCGAAGTTGATATCGTTCAAGTCAACCCGGCGCATATGCTCGCGCAGGCGCGGCGTGGCGCGAACCTGGTCAAGTGTATAGCGCCGCTCCAGCCGCTCGACGGGCGGTGCGCTGAAAGCTTCGTAGACGTCCTCGTCGTCGGCCTGATCATAGTCCACGATGTACTTGCGGCGCGGAACGTCAACCCGCGGCGGGGGCACATCGACAATGGATTTGAGCAGCAGTGCACCAACGGCGACTCCGGCACCGATGCCGACGCCAAGGGCGAGATTGCGGCCGAACTTGTCGCGGCGGCGATTGTCGATGATGTTCTGTTCCTGGCCTTGAGCATTGCGGCGGTAGCGGCGCACGAGTTGGCCGTTAGTGTCCGTCACGTTGTACACCGAGTTGTTGTTTGGACGCTGAATGATAGTGACGTTGGTGCCGTCGCTGCGCGTAATGCTGCGTGTCTTGGCAACCCGGGCAATGCGGTCGCTGTCGTTCTTGAGAATGACGGCGCGATTGTTCTGGCGCACGATTACGCGATTACCAGGTTCCTTGATAATCACCCGGTTGGTTGCTTTGTCGAAGGTCCGGCTGCGTTGTTGCTTGATGGCGTTCAAGTTGCGCGGTTGTTTCGCCATGCGCACAACGAGCGGCGCATTTGCTGGAAGCGTTCCCTTTGGCGCGACGGCCCCTGGAATAGGCTTGGCCACTTGGGGCGTGACTGCCTGCCAGCGCCGGTTCCTGGGCGGGCCGCCCTGGACAACGGCTGGCACTGGTTGCGGTTGGACTGCGACTGGCGCAACCTTCGGTGCGGCCGGAGTTTTGCCGATCACCTTCGGCGGCGCTGCGGGCACGACGGGCTTCGCGACGATCGCCTTTGGCGGAGCTGCAGGCACAACGGGCTTCGTGACGATCGCTTTCGGCGGTGCCGCTGGAACAACCGGCTGCTTGACAATGACCTTTGCCGGCGCACCAGGAGTGGCCGGTTTCTTGACGATCACTTTCGGCACTGACACTGGTGCCGGCTTTCCAACGCCCTTGTCGCGGTTCTTCAAGGCCTGCTGCTTCGCAACTGCGGCCTTTGCGGCTGCGGCCTTTGCTGCTTCGGTCTTGGCGGCTGCGACCTTGGCTGCTTCAGCCTTGGCGGCTGCGACCTTGGCCATTTCGGCAGGTGTCAGAACTTTTTGTGCGGCCTGTGCCATGACAGATTGAACTTGCGCCTGCGAGGGACCTGCCTGCACGGCGATAAGCGCGATGCCGGCCGTCGTGCCAAGCAAAATCCGCGAAATGGGGGAACGGCCATGCGTCTTCGTCATCGTGACCTCGAATTGTCAAAGCGCGGGAATTGCGGTGAAGTGCGCAAGTTTATCAGTGGTCCGCCGATTGTATCCTGGGACACTTCAGTTGAATGGCGAATGAACGCCGGAACTCCGGCCTCATTGCGGCGGAAACCGCGCCATTTCGCGTGTTTTCAACAATCAGCCGTTGCGACTCGTCATGTGTCGCTTGCCCCGGGTTTGAGCCAGCCTCGATAGTGGGCAAGAAATCCGGCAAGCGGCACGGTGATCCTGACGTCGAAGCAAAACCGGCCTTCGTCGTCTGCGTATTCGCGCGTTTCCGAGACGGGCGCGAGAAAGCGCGGAAGTTTTACCGGACCGGCGCGCCAGCCAATGACGGGCATTGCGATTTCGCTCCCTTCAGCCTGAACGCCGAGCAGTATTTTGAAAGGGCCGAAGGCCTCTGAAACTTGACCGGCGCTGGCGTATGAGAGTCGCGACGCGAAGCGCCGGCCGGCGAAATCGCGCGTCCATGTTTCACTCAGGCCTTTGCGATCGACGCTCACCGTGACGGGAATGCCGCGGCCCGCTTCGGGGAAACCGAACAAGCGGCTGATCAATCGTGCAAGCATCCCGGTTCCCGCGTCAATGTCAGCCCGTCCCGACCAGACGGGTGCGCCATCGCTATCATGGAAAGCCCGCAGCGCCGACGGCAGCGCGCGGTAGCTGACCGTCCCGCATGAGAGGGCGAAAAGGCCCGCCGATCCCGAGGTTATGACAGTGCGCGACGCCTGAATGGCAGATGCACGCATTTCGGCTTCGATAGCGGCGAGCGCAAGTTCGCCCGCCGCAGTGCGTGCGCCGGGTGCGATGTCACCTGTGAGAAGTGCCCGTGTCATGGCGAGCGCCGGTAAGATGGGTACGTTTGGACCTTCGCCCTTTTCTGCGAGCAACCGCCATCGCGCCCACGTCTGTTGCCCTTCAGCGTCAAGTCCCGCCACATCAACTATCATGCCGCCTCGGTCGCACGCTGCGAGACGCGTCACGCGCCGCGCTTTTTCGAGGCATGGGGCGAGCCAATCGAGAGACTTGAGCCATTGTCGCGCGCGCAATCGCGCCAACGCCAGAAGGCCGAAATGCTCAAGGCGCGATTCAAGGCCGGCGTAAAACATGACGCGTGACGTCACCGCGAAGCGTTCGGGCAATATGAAAGCGTCGGCCGTTTCAACGGGCGACAGATAACGCACCCCAAGGTTTGGCATGTGTGCGCGTATTACGCCGCCCCATCCAATCGTTTCTCGAAGTTTTCCGTTGCGCCAAATGGCGATTGGGCGGCCCGCATAAGTGAGAAGCGCTTGAATAACCGACAGCCCAACTTGTCCGCCGCCACCAGGGAAAATAGCGATATCGACTGTATCGATGCGTCGCCATTGCCGTGTCAGGTCTTCAACGGCGGCAGTTGACAATGCGGGTGTAGAGCTGGAGCCCGCGATGGCTGCGACGCCCTTTTTGCGGGCGGTTTCGTCGAGTGCGGCCGCGAACCCAGTGATGTAGGCGCTGGCATCCGCGAGATCGATCCAGTGGGCACCGGCATCGATGGCGGCCTGTGCCAATTCGTAATTGGCACTTTGAAATGGTCCGGATGCATCGATGACCAGAAACGGTTTGAGTTGCGCCAATGCCGCCTTGGCATTCACGCCGCTGTCAAAAGCGATCCCTGAAATGGCGCAGGAGCAATGAACGGACTTCAGGTTCATCGCCAGCGCCTCGGCCCGCGCAGCGTCGCGCGACGTAACGACGAGTTCGATTGTGTCAATGGTTGCCAGGCGCTTGGCGAGCCTTCGCCCGAAGAACCCCGTTGCACCAATCAGCACAATGCGCCGGGTCACAGCCGCTCCTCATCGTAGAGTGCTTCCTGATGCACGAGTATGCCGAACGCTCTATGTTCGAGGTGCAGCGTGAATAGGAATGAGGATGGCGTCACTTCATTGTGCGAAACGGTAAGTTCTCCGGGCGTGGCCCAGCGTGGAAGAGGCAGGCGCCAGTGGCCAAACGCTAGATTGTACTTCGAGCTGCGAAATACCAGCGCGCCGCTCTCAACGCCAATCGAGAGCGCCATGGCGATGCCGAACCCGATGTATTCTTCAAGTCCCGTTGGCCCGGAAAAGCGCTTCACCGAATGAATGATCTGAGGGAAACCCCGTTCGCGGGCAAAAAGCCTGATCCAGTTTTGGCCGCCTGACGCAGCGTCCTCTGTCACGGTGACGACAGTTGGCGTGTTGATCGTCGATGAGAGCGGCAGGGGCGCGCCAATCACGCGCAGGATTTGCGCCAGAACGCGGCCAAGCTTTGAAACCCTAATTTCTGTCACGCGCCCGGAATAGATCGCCGTTGCGCCGCCATTCAGTCGTTTTGAGAACCGTTTGCGTACCGCGGGCGGGAGGCTAGCCCAAGCGTCGTCTGTAAGCAGTGCACGAAACCGGAGGTCGCCAAGTTCTGAATTGCCAATCTCTGGCTTGGTGGTGGACGTTTCTAGCGCTGGACTGGCGTTCGTTTTCAGCGCGGAGATCATTGGCAATGTTCCCCTCAAGTCTTGGACTGCGGCAGCAGCGCCGCCACTTTGGCGCCAAGGCGAAGCAGCATTTTGAGTTTGCCGCGCGGCAGCCCAAGCATCTGTTGGAACCAGCGATCGACAGCGGACGTCGTCTCCAGCATTTCGCGTAGCCTTTTTTTGGCCAGCGGATCGATCCGGGCGTCCCGGCCGGCTTCATCGAGGCACGCGCGCAACGTCGCTATAACAGGATCAATTTCGCGCGCTTTTCGCCCAATGGCGATGCGGGTCATGATTTCCCATATGTCGCCTTCGGCCTCGTAGTGATCGCGCCGCTCGCCGCGCAACGGCACCCGGACAATGAGGCCCCAGGTCAAAAGTTCTTTGAGCGAGTTTGACACGTTCGAGCGCGCCATGCCGAGCTGTCTAGCAATGTCTTCGGCCGTGAGGGGCTTGCTCGACAGGTAGAGCAGGGCGTGGATTTGCGAGACGGAACGGTTGACGCCCCACTCGCCGCCCATGTCGCCCCATTTCAGAACGAAGCGCTCGACGGCCGGCGAGAGCAATCGAGATGTGCCTGTTATTTCTGTCATGACAGAAATATGGGACAGAAAATAGCGAACGTCAAGCCCGCGTTGCGGGGCGGGGGCCGAACTTGAGCTGATTTGGAAAATTGGCGCACCGTACGGGATAAAAGTGCGAACACTTAAGTGATTGCAATTGCTCTGGAAATTTAGATGTCACGACGGCCGCTTCTAGGAACGGCTACTCACCGAGCCGCTTCTTCACCACCTGCGTGAACAGCATGTGCATCAGGGAACCGCCAATCTCAGTTCGGTCCGCCCGGCCCGTGAGCGTCGTGCCCCTCGCAATCTCAGTGGCTGCTGCGACGTCCGCGTCACCAGGCATTGGGTGCAGGTTCATCACGTACGTGACGACGGTTTCCGCATTGCGCCCACCCAGCATGAAAGCCGGGTCCTGGGCACGGGTCAGCGCAGCCACCCGTTCCATGAATTCAGGTGAGTAGCCGCCCACGTCCTTGAGCGTGCCGATCAAAACGTTGCCGCGCTGCTCAGTGTTGAGCTTGCCCCGCGTGACGAGATTGCTGACTGTCGCGATCACGTAAATCACGAAGCCGATGACGAACGGATCGCGCCAAAATTGGGGCGGCGAGGGGCCGAGCATCTGGGGCCGGTTTACGAAGGGGTGCAGCGCCTGCACGCAGGCCTTGCGAGCTTTGGCGATACGGAAAACCCCGAACATACATTCCCCCGGCCTCGATCTGCACGCAAATGTAACATTAGAACGAGTTCAACGCCATCTGGCGCGCACCTCATCGACGGATTGAGACCGGAGATTGCAAGCAATCATCTTGATATCAAGCTTTGGCGCACCCGGCAGGATTCGAACCTGCGACCTTTGGATTCGGAATCCAACACTCTATCCAGCTGAGCTACGGGTGCCTGGAACCGGGAGTGATACTCCATTCGCCGCGCAACGGCAAATGAATGAGGGCGGCGGCTTCAACACATAAACGAAGTGCGCTTTAATGAATTGCGCTTGACTGAGGTCCGGGCTGAGGAACCAAAGGCCCTCAACCCGCGCGACGGCTCATCTCATGTTTTCGGGACGTTACCGGCCAGGCTTTTACCGGCAAGGCTTAGCCGATACCGTGCATTTGGCCTGAAGGATCGCCAGCTTGTTGCACGTCCACACGACGTTGCGGGCGTTCGACATGTTAGAGTAGCGCCCGCCATATCGATCCGCGACCTTGCTCTGCCAATCTGCGATGGCAATGGAGCGGGCCTGTTGCGTGCCGAGGCCAAATATACCTTGTCCGGTTGCGAACCCGAACATGCGCTCCTTGCAGACTGAATAAGAGTGCGAATGCTTCGTGCGCCGCTTATGGGCGTCTGCTTCGTAGGATCCGCCGATGACGGCGAGTGCTGTCAGCGCCAAAACCGGTGCCAGTGTTGTCTTCGAAATCATAAGGACCTCCCTTAATCCTGGTTTCAATACATCTTCAACTAACGTCAGTACGTCAGAGCGCCCTTGCAACGGCGGGAGTGAGCCATGGCGCCGGAGGCCTGTCAACGGGTTGCCGCCCGATAATGCCGCTTTCGCGAGACGCGCGTTCTGACGGTCACTTTTTTGCGCCATGCAGCCACCCGTCTTGACGCAGTCACAACTCAATTCCGCCAATCTCCATCTCGTGTTATGGGCTCGACGTTCGCGGCCGCGATTTCTGAAAAAGGGAGTGCATCGTCATGCCGGACTTCAAGCCGCAACGCCCGGGCGAGGTTGTGATTGACCTTCCGGATAACTACGACGCAGGAATCTACTTCATCGGCCAAATTCACACTCCTTGGAAGTCGATGTCCGACTGTCCAAAGGGGAGCCGCGCCCGCGCCGGGGGTGGCGAAGCGACAATAGAAATCTTTCCGCGCTTTGCAGCTGGTCTCAAGGACATGACACTTCTCTCGCACGCGATTGCGCTCTACTGGTTACACCAAGCGCAGCGCAACCTGATCGAGCAGTTGCCTAGTCATTTGACGGTACCGCGCGGCGTCTTCGCGTTACGATCACCTGTTCGTCCGAACCCACTCGGCCTCGCCGTCGTTGAAATATTGGGATGCGAAGGGCGAAATTTGCGCGTGCGCAACATGGACTGCATTGACGGAACACCACTCATCGATTTGAAGCCGTATTTTGCTTCGACCGACAGCGTGCCGCACGCAACGCGGCCGTGATCTTTTCTAGGCAGGAGGTCTTCTATTCTTTTAACTGCGATCTAAGAAGCTGCCGCTGCGCACTTGGCGCGAACCCGAACCAACGCTGCGACGCGCGTGTGAAGGCAGAAAGTTCCGAGAATCCGAGCAGCATAGCAATATCCGTGAGCGACAAGTCGGTCGTCCGCAGCAGGTGTTCGGCTCGAGATTTATGAGTGTCGCTCATGCTCGGCGTCTTGTCGGCGACGCAGCGTGCGGAATTTGAAAGCAATTTGAGACGGATGGTGGAGGAGTTGCAGGTGAGACGGCGGCAATAACCGCAACACCTGGGGCTGACCTAGCGTGCGAGACAGCCTATAGTCCCGGCATGAGCAAAGAAAAATCCAAACGCACTTCCACCCACCCCGATGGCGACGACGCGCCCATCTCTAAAGGCAGCCACGTCTATTTGATCGATGGATCGGGCTATATCTTTCGGGCCTTCCACGCGCTCCCGCCACTGACAAGGCCGTCCGACGGTTTGCCTGTCGGCGCCGTGCACGGGTTTTGCGCCATGCTGTGGAAGCTCATTCGCGAGAGCAAGGCGTCTGAAGCGCCAACGCACATCGCCTGCATCTTTGACGCGGGGCGCGAAACCTTCCGCAACAAGATCTACCCCGAATATAAGGCGCACCGGCCGCCCGCACCGGAAGAGCTCGTGCCGCAGTTCCCTTTGATCCGCGACGCGGTCAAAGCTTTCAACGTCGCGTCAATAGAGTTGGACGGCTTTGAAGCCGACGATCTCATCGCCACTTACGTGCGTGACGTGGTCAACGCGGGCGGCGACGTGACGATCGTCTCGTCCGACAAAGACCTCATGCAGCTCATCCGCCCCGGCGTCGTGATGTTCGACGGCATGAAGGCAAAGAAGATCGGCCCCGACGAGGTGCGCGAGAAATTCGGCGTGAACCCCGACAAGGTCATCGATGTCCAGTCGCTTGCGGGAGATTCGACCGACAATGTTCCGGGCGTTCCCGGCATCGGCGTCAAGACGGCCGCCGAACTCATCCATGAATACGGCGATCTTGATACTTTGCTGGCGCGCGCCGGCGAAATCAAACAACCCAAACGCCGAGAAAAACTGATCGAGTTTGCGGAACAAGCGCGCATCAGCCGCGAACTTGTGACGTTGAAGCAGGACGTGCCGACCGAGATTGGCGTCGAGCGTTTCGCGCTTCGCGATCCTATTCCAGAAACACTCCTCAACTTCCTCCGGGAGATGGAATTCAACTCGCTCACCAAGCGTATCGCTGAAGGACTTGGTGTTGAGGCTCCGGCTCCGCTGGCCGTTTCCGTTGGGGCTTCGATTTCTCCTACCCCTCCCCCTCGCGGGGAGGGGTTAGGGGTGGGGGGATCAAATACGCATGATCCGTCAGGTAGAGCCGGCACACCAAACGCAGGCGCGGCGCATGCACATGCGAACGTCATGAAGACGCCCATCGACCGCAGCAAATACGAGACGGTCGCGACCAAAGCCGCGCTTGAGAAATGGAGACGCGCGGCTGAAGAAGCCGGTCAAGTTGCATTCGATACCGAAACCACGGGGTTAGACGCCAACGCCGCAGATCTGGTCGGCTTCTCGCTCGCCATCGAACCAGGCAAAGCCTGTTACGTGCCGGTTGGACATCGCGAGGGCGCGAACGACCTCTTTGGCGGCGGCGGAATGGCGACGGGCCAAATGGCCGTGCGCGATGCGCTGCAACTTCTGAAGCCGCTGCTTGAAGACGACGGTGTGCTGAAGATCGGCCAGAATCTCAAATTCGATATGCTGGTCATGCTCCGGCACGGCATCGCTATCCATCCGATCGACGACACCATGCTGCTCTCCTACACGCTCGATGGCGGCCGCGGCACGCACGGCATGGATGATCTGGCCCTACGCCATCTCGGACACGTGTGTCTGTCGTTCGACCAAGCTCTGGAACACGCGCCGGGCGCCAAGAAATCCGAGAAAACGTTTGCGGGCGTGCCGATTGTGAAGGCGACGGAATACGCCGCCGAAGACGCCGACGTGACGCTGCGACTCTGGCAGAAACTGAAACCGCGCCTTGCCGCCGAGCGCATGACAACCGTGTATGAGACGCTCGAGAGATCGCTCGTTCCCGTCATCGTCGAGATGGAGCGCGCCGGCATCAAGGTGGACCGGGCAATCTTATCGCGCCTGTCGAGCACGTTCGCGCAGCGTGCCGCGCGGCTCGAAGAGGAAGTCTATGAGTTGGCTGGCCACAAGTTCAATCTGGCGTCTCCGAAGCAACTTGGCGAATTTCTGTTCGACAACTTGAAGCTGCCGGGCGGCAAGAGGACTAAAACCGGCCAATGGGAAACGCGCGCCGGCACCCTCGACGATCTGGCGGCGAATGAAGATTTGCCGGACGACGCGCGCCGCCTCATCAACACGATGTTGGAGTGGCGCCAGCTGACCAAGCTCAAATCGACTTACACCGACTCGCTGCCCGAATTTATCGATGCCTCGGGCCGCATTCACACAAGCTACGCGCTGGCCTCCACCACGACCGGGCGCCTCGCGTCGTCCGAACCGAACTTGCAAAACATTCCCATTCGCACAAAAGAGGGCCGCGAAATCCGCACTGCCTTCATCGCGGAAGAAGGCCACAAGCTGGTCTCGGCCGACTACAGCCAGATCGAACTGCGCGTTCTCGCCCACATCGCCGACATTCCGCAGCTAAAGAAAGCCTTTGCGGACGGCCTTGATATTCACGCCATGACGGCATCCGAAATGTTCGGCGTTCCGGTTAAAGACATGCCGTCCGACGTGCGCCGCCGGGCGAAAGCCATCAACTTCGGCATCATCTACGGCATATCCGCGTTCGGTCTCGCCAATCAGCTTGGCATTTCGCGCGAGGAAGCAGGTCAATACATCAAGACGTACTTCGAGCGTTTCCCTGGCATTCGCGACTACATGGAAGCGACGAAAAAGACCGCACACGCGCAGGGCTACGTCGAGACCGTGTTTGGCCGTCGCATTCATTATCCTGAAATCAACACCAAGAATCCGTCGATGCGCGGCTTTCTTGAGCGGGCCGCGATCAACGCGCCAATTCAGGGGTCAGCTGCCGATATCATCCGCCGCGCCATGATCCGCATGGCACCAGCGCTTGAAAAAGCCAAGCTTAAGAGCGCGCGCATGCTGCTACAGGTGCACGACGAACTCGTGTTTGAAGTGAAGGACGCCGAAACGGCGGCACTCATCAAAATAGCGCGCGACGTCATGGAAAAAGCAGCCGAACCGGCCGTCAAATTTTCCGTCCCCATCCGCGTCGATGCCAAAGCCGCGTTGAACTGGGATGAGGCGCATT
>JANOKZ010000208.1:0-7081 GCA_031419515.1 Hyphomicrobium sp. | reverse complement strand
AGCGCCCCGTTCAGGGAACGCTTCCTCGTTGAAGCACTATTCAAGAATTTTCGTTACGACGCCGGCGCCGACGGTACGGCCGCCTTCGCGAATTGCGAAGCGGACCTTTTCTTCCATGGCGATCGGCGAGACGAGCTCGATCGTGACCGAGACGTTGTCGCCCGGCATCACCATTTCGGTACCTTCAGCGAGCTTTACCGTGCCTGTCACGTCCGTGGTGCGGAAGTAGAACTGCGGACGGTAGTTGGTGAAGAACGGTGTGTGACGTCCGCCCTCTTCCTTATTCAGGATGTAGGCTTCGGCGAGGAACTTCTTGTGCGGCTTAACAGAGCCCGGCTTGCAGAGTACCTGCCCGCGCTCAACCGCTTCTTTATCGATACCACGCAGCAGGATGCCAACGTTGTCGCCCGCTTCACCGCGATCAAGCAGCTTGCGGAACATTTCAACGCCTGTGCAAACCGATTTCTGCGTATCGCGCAGGCCGACGATTTCCACTTCTTCGCCGACTTTGACAGCGCCGCGTTCGATACGGCCGGTGACGACCGTGCCGCGGCCAGAGATCGAAAACACGTCTTCGATCGGCATCAGGAACGGCTGATCGATCGCGCGCTCGGGGATCGGGATAAAGGTGTCGAGAGCTTCGTAGAGCTTAAGAATGGCTTCGTCGGCCAGCGGGCCCTTTTCGCCGTTCAGTGCCTTGACGGCCGCGCCGCGGATGACAGGCGTGTCGTCGCCGGGGAACTGATACTTCGTTAGGAGTTCGCGAACTTCCATTTCAACGAGATCGAGAAGTTCCTGGTCTTCGACGATATCGCACTTGTTCAGAAACACGACGATCTTCGGTACGCCGACCTGGCGGGCAAGCAGGATGTGCTCACGCGTCTGGGGCATCGGACCGTCAACGGCCGAGACGACAAGGATGGCGCCATCCATCTGAGCGGCGCCGGTAATCATGTTCTTGACGTAGTCGGCGTGGCCCGGGCAGTCGACGTGGGCATAATGCCGGTTCGGCGTGCTATATTCGACGTGCGACGTCGCGATCGTCAAAATCTTGGTCGGGTCGCGGCGGCCTTGGCTCTCGGACGCCTTCGCCACTTCGTCATAGGCGATCGCCGTCGAAGTCCAGCCGCGATCATGGGAAACTTTGGTCAGTGCTGCGGTCAACGTGGTCTTGCCGTGATCGACGTGACCGATCGTGCCGACGTTGCAGTGCGGCTTGTTCCGCTCGAATTTTACTTTGGCCATGGTGGCTCTCCTTCGTCTTCCTAACTCGCCCCTGGCACTTCACCAGAGAGTCTCAAACTCAGCGTCTCCGGGTTCCGCTTACCGGCTTTTGCCGGTCATTGGGACCCAAGTCTCTTTAAGCGTACTTCGCCTTGACTTCTTCCGCGACGTTACGCGGAACTTCTGCGTAGTGAGCAAACTGCATTGTGTAGGCCGCACGGCCCGTCGACATCGAACGCAGCTGGCTGACGTATCCGAACATGTTGGCCAGCGGCACAAAAGCGCGAACGACAGTCGCGTTACCGCGCATCTGTTGATCGCGGATTTGACCGCGGCGGCTGTTGATGTCGCCGATGACGCCGCCGACAAAATCACCCGGTGTCACGACTTCGACGTCCATAATGGGCTCTAGAATTTTCACGCCGCCTTTTTCGCAGCCTTCTTTCATGGCGGCCCGCGTCGCGATTTCGAATGCGATAGCCGACGAGTCGACATCATGGAACGCCCCGTCATAAAGGGTGACCTTCATGTCGACGAGCGGGAAGCCGATAAGGATGCCGTTTTCCCAAACCGACTTGATACCCTTTTCGACGCCTGGAATAAACTCTTTCGGAACCGTACCGCCGATAACCGTCGACTCGAACACGTTGCCTTTGCCGGTTTCGTTTGGCTCGAGCTTGAGCTTGACGCGGGCAAACTGCCCCGTGCCGCCCGTTTGCTTTTTGTGCGTGTAGTCGATGTCGGCTGCGCGTGCGAGCGTCTCGCGGTAGGCAACCTGCGGCGCGCCAACGATGGCTTCGACGCCATAAGTGCGCTTCAAGATATCGACTTTGATATCGAGATGCAGTTCGCCCATGCCTTTGAGAATGGTTTCGCCCGACTCTTGATCGACCGAAACGCGGAACGAAGGATCTTCATGCGCCATTGTATAAAGCGCGATCGCCATCTTTTCCTGGTCGGCCTTCGTCTTCGGTTCGACCTTCTGGGCGATGACCGGCTCGGGGAAATCCATCTTTTCGAGAATGACGGGCTTGGCCGGATCACACAGCGTTTCCCCGGTGCGCGTGTCCTTGAGACCCTGCAAACCGATGATGTCGCCGGCAAAGGCTTCCTTGATTTCTTCGCGATTGTCGGCGTGCATGAGATACATGCGGCCTGCGCGTTCTTTCTTGTCGCGAGTCGTGTTCGCTAGCGCCATGCCCTGCTCGAGTTTGCCCGAGTAGACGCGGCAGAAGGTGATCGAGCCGACGTGTTCGAAGCTCATGATCTTGAAGGCGATCATAGACAACGGCTCGCTGTCCGACGGCTTGCGCAGCATTGGGGCGTCGGTCCTGGGATCAACGCCGGTGTAGGCTTCGCGATCGAGCGGCGACGGCAGGAAATCGACAACGGCGTCAAGGAGCGGCTGGACGCCCTTGTTCTTAAAGGCAGAGCCGCACATCATCGGATAGAAAGCGCGTGTGACGGTCGCCTTGCGGATCAACTTGCGCAAAGTGTCTTCGTCCGGCTCCTTGCCGTCGAGATAGTCGGCCATGGCCGTGTCATCCATATCGACGGCGGCTTCGATTAAGTTGGCGCGGAATTCGGCGGCCTTATCGGCGAGATCGGCCGGGATCGGCCCCTCAACCATCTTGGCGTCCTTGCCGTCACCATCCCAGGTGATCGCAATCATGCGAATGAGGTCGATGACGCCTTTAAAATTGGCTTCGGCGCCGATCGGAATCTGCAGCGGCACAGCCTTGGCGCCGAGCTTTTCCTTGATATCGTCCAAGCACATGAAGAAATCGGCGCCCGTCTTGTCCATCTTATTTGAGAAGATGATGCGCGGCACGCCGTACTTGTCGCCTTGGCGCCAGACGGTTTCGGTCTGCGGCTCGACGCCTTGGTTGGAATCGAGAACGCACACGGCGCCATCGAGAACACGCAATGAGCGCTCAACTTCGATCGTGAAATCGACGTGTCCGGGTGTATCGATGATATTCAGCCGGCGCTTGCGGCCGTCGCGGCCCGTCCAGAAGCATGTGGTCGCGGCCGACGTAATCGTAATACCGCGCTCGGCTTCCTGCTCCATGAAGTCCATGGTTGCAGCGCCGTCGTGCACTTCGCCGATTTTGTAGGACTTACCGGTGTAATAGAGGACGCGCTCAGTCGTCGTCGTCTTACCGGCATCGATGTGAGCCATGATGCCGAAGTTTCGGTAATCTTGAATGTCGTATTGACGGGCCATGACGTGCCTCGGTAATCCTGTATTTTACCAGCGGTAATGCGAAAATGCGCGATTGGCTTCCGCCATTTTGTGCGTGTCTTCGCGCTTCTTGACGGCGCTACCGCGGTTGTTGGCTGCGTCGAGAAGCTCGCCCGAGAGCTTGTCGATTAGAGTTGTTTCGTTGCGCGAACGTGCCGCCGCGATAATCCAGCGAATGGCAAGCGCCTGACGGCGCTCGTTGCGCACTTCGACCGGCACCTGATAGGTGGCACCGCCGACGCGGCGCGAGCGGACTTCAACCGCCGGCATCACGTTCTCAAGTGCCGTCTTGAAGAGCTCTAGCGGATTTGCCTTGCCCTTCGTTTCCATCTTTTCGAAAGCGCCATAAACCATGCGCTCTGCGACCGATTTCTTACCCTCTTTCATCACCGCATTCATGAACTTGGTGACAACGAGATCGTGGAACTTCGGATCGGGGATGACTTCCCGCTTTTGCGCCGCGTGACGACGAGACATTCTTGCGTCCTTCGCTTCGAATTCTGTTTCAACAAAAGGCCGCCGAGGGCAACCCCAAATTTTCTATCTGCCTCAGATCCCGGATCGCGCTTTGCTTCGCGACGCTTGTCCGGGATGATCCTTCGCTTTTGCTCGGATCACTTGGGTCTCTTTGCTCCGTATTTCGAACGGCGCTGACGCCGTGCCGCAACGCCCTGCGTATCGAGCACGCCGCGAATGATGTGGTAGCGAACGCCCGGCAAGTCCTTGACGCGGCCGCCGCGGATGAGCACGACAGAGTGCTCCTGCAGGTTATGGCCCTCGCCCGGGATGTAACCGATGACTTCGAAGCCATTTGTGAGACGGATCTTGGCGACCTTACGAAGCGCCGAGTTCGGCTTCTTCGGTGTTGTTGTGTAGACGCGGGTGCACACACCACGCTTTTGCGGGCAGGAATCCATGTGGCGCGATTTCTCGCGGTATGTTTTCGGCTCCCGGGGCTTCCGGATCAACTGTTGTATCGTCGGCATCCGACAAATCCTGCCTTCGTATCCAAGACTTGACGCCCATTCCAAAGCGGAAAGCGCCAAGCAAACCTGCCAGGCGGCGAAGAATCGCCCCTAGCATGAAAAAACCAGAGGATCGTGCCGCCTTTTGGGGGTGGCAGATCTTGGCCCGTCGATGTGCTCTGCTTTAGTGGACGGTAGCGTTTAGGCCGTCGTCGCACCCCTTGAGGAGCGCCGAAGTGGGCCTACCACCTACCGCGAGAGTGGTGGGAGCTATATACACGAGGTGCATATTGGTCAACTGGTGCAGCGTGCGAGATTGAAATTAATTTGCGGCATTGCGGCAATGCTTGCGAAATGCGGCTGCGGCAGAGTGTCTGGCACACTCGCAACGCCTTGAACACGTGTCAATCGAAGCAAAAACGCAAAGAAAAACGGCAGCTCGTGAGCTGCCGTTTGAGATTCTTTCGACGTTGGTTTCGCGTGCCGTTTTTTATGCAGCTTCATCGGCTGCCGGGCGGCGGCGGCGGCGTGCTCCGGCCCCAGTACCCGCGTCAGGCCCCGGGA
Organism: Hyphomicrobium sp.; assembly: GCA_031419515.1. GTDB lineage: Bacteria > Pseudomonadota > Alphaproteobacteria > Rhizobiales > Hyphomicrobiaceae > Hyphomicrobium_B. Next base: position 2,083 of record JANOKZ010000208.1, on the reverse strand, counting down.
TTGACGTGGATTTTGCCTGCTCCTTGGCGATGAGGTCGTCGCGTTTCTGAGCGATCTTGCGCAGACGTCGCAGCATTCCGCCCGTACCGGCCGGAATGAGACGGCCGACAATGACGTTCTCCTTGAGCCCTTCGAGCATGTCCGACTTGCCGTTGACAGCAGCATCGGTAAGCACGCGGGTCGTTTCCTGGAACGATGCGGCCGAGATGAACGACTTGGTTTGCAACGAGGCCTTGGTGATGCCGAGCAGCACGGGGTTTGACAGAGCCGGCTTCTTGCCAAGTTTCTCAATGGCCAAGTTAACTTCCTCGAACTCGGTGCGATCGATTTGCTCGCCTTTGATCAAGTCGGTGTCGCCGATGTCGGTGATTTCAACCTTCTGCAGCATCTGGCGCACAATCACTTCGATGTGCTTGTCGTTGATGGTCACGCCCTGCAGACGGTAGACGTCCTGGATCTCGTTGATGAGATAGTTGGCGAGTTCCTCGACGCCCTTGATTGCAAGAATGTCGTGGGGCGCAGGATTGCCGTCGTACACGAAATCACCGCGTTCGATGCGGTCTCCGTGTTGTACCGCCAGGCTCTTGCCGCGCGGGATCAGATACTCGACCGCCTCCTTGGTTTCGTCATCCGGCTTGATGTGAATGCGCTGCTTGTTCTTGTAGTCCTTGCCAAACTCGATCGTACCGGAGATTTCGGCGAGGATCGCGTGGTCCTTTGGACGGCGTGCTTCGAAGAGTTCGGCAACACGCGGCAGGCCGCCTGTGATGTCGCCCGACTTCGCAGACGCCGTTGGAATACGTGCAAGCACGTCGCCGGCCTTGACTTCGGCACCACGATCGACCGAGAGCACCGCATCGACCGAAAGCAGGTAACGGGCGTCGCCGCCACGCGCCACTTTGATCGGCTTGCCGTGCTTGTCCTTAACGACGATGGCAGGCTTCAGCTCGTTGCCGCGGGGCGACGTGCGCCAATCGACGATGACGCGGTTCGACGTGCCCTTCATTTCGTCTGTCTGTTCGCGCACGGATGCGCCTTCGATCAGATCTTCGAAGTCCACCAAACCGTTGGCTTCCGAAAGGATCGGACGGGTGTATGGATCCCAGCTGGCGAGCTTGGTTCCGCGCTTCACGGTATCGCCTTCGTCAACAAAGACGCGGGCGCCATAAGCGATTTTGTGTGCCGCCAGTTCCTTGCCCGACTGATCGGAAATCAGAATTGCCATGATACGGCCGGTCGAGATGTTCTGACCTTTCGAGTCTTTGGCAATCGCGCGATTCTTGATTTTGATCGTGCCGTTGAAGTTGCTGTCGATGAACGAGCTATCGACGAGGTTCGCCGTGCCGCCGATGTGGAAGGTACGCATAGTGAGCTGCGTACCCGGTTCACCGATCGACTGAGCGGCGATAACGCCAACAGCTTCACCGATGTTGACCGGAGTACCGCGTGCGAGATCGCGTCCATAGCACTTGCCGCACACGCCAAGTTCGGCTTCGCAGGTCAAGACCGAGCGAATGCGGATTTCCTGGATTTCGGCTTTCGCAATGGCTTCGCCGTGACGCTCGACGATGAGGTCGCCGTCCTTGATGATCAGTTCGCCCGTGACAGGGTGCTTGATGTCCTCGGCAGCCGTGCGGCCCAGCACGCGCGCCGAGAGAGTAACAATCACCTGACCGGCATCGACAACAGCCTGAACGTTGATGCCGTCCGGGGTGCCGCAATCGACTTCCGAGATGATGGCGTCCTGAGCAACGTCGACGAGACGGCGCGTCAGATAGCCCGAGTTCGCGGTTTTGAGCGCCGTGTCGGCCAGACCCTTACGCGCACCGTGCGTCGAGTTGAAGTACTCAAGAACGCTGAGGCCTTCTTTGAAGTTCGAGATGATCGGCGTTTCGATGATTTCGCCCGAAGGCTTCGTCATCAGGCCGCGCATGCCGGCAAGCTGCTTCATCTGCGCTGGCGAACCGCGCGCACCCGAGTGGCTCATCATGTAGACCGAGTTGATCTTTTTGTCGCGGCCCGTCACCGGGTCCTTTTCGACAGCAGAAATGCGATCCATCATTTCCTTGGCGATCTGGTCCGT
>JANOKZ010000207.1:0-3331 GCA_031419515.1 Hyphomicrobium sp. | reverse complement strand
CAACAGTGGATCGATGATCGACCATTCGGAATCTGTGAGCTCGTAACGGCGCAGCTGTCCCATCTCAACCTCCTCAGTTGAGACTGTGAATCACTGTTCGCGCCGTTTGGGAATCCAGTTTATGAGTTTATGACCTAGAGTTCTTGTGCTTGAAATTTGGCAAAGAAAAAGCCCGGGTTAGTGGCCCGGGCTTGCCAGATAGTCCGCCTTCAATCGAGGTCGTGCGGAACTACCGTAGTGCGGCGATTCATTCGAATCGATTTTACGGTTGCAGTCAAGGCGGCCTCATCTGTTGTCCTCAAGGATGGAGGCAAGCCATGACGGCTGCACTCATTACACTACAAATTATGTGTATCAACAAAACTGATCGCTCAAGTGCTCATGAGCGAATTCGCGCTGTAGGGGCCTTCGCAGCGATGGCTCGCGTTGGAAAATGACTCAAGATGATGTCATCGCGGCAATCGAGCGCAGCGCCTGTAATTTCTACGTCAGCGTCGGCGGAAAAAGCGTCTGGGTCATCGTTGCTAAAAGTCAGTGGGGTAATAAGTACCTGAAGACAGCCAACGACGGTGAGTATCCAAATAACCTCTTGAGTCTCCCCGAGTGCCCTTAGTGCTGTACGGGATTCCGGTCAGAGGTTGGCCGGAATCCCGATCCCCCTACTCCCACTCCCTCACATCCACGAACCGCCCCTCAAGCGCAGATGCAAAGCCCAGATCAGACTTCGTCAATCTCCGGCAATTGTCGCGCCGCGTGGCGGATGTGAAGGATCAGGATTTCATCCGCACCAACCTTATAATAAATGAGGTAGTCGTAGCGGACAACGGGAAGGACCCTCACGCCCTTGATCGCGCTCGTCCGCCCCGCGCCCGGAAATTGTTCCAGAAGCGCGATGGTCTCGGCGATGGCCCGGCGAACGTTCTCCGCTCCTCGCGAACTGCGCTGCACAAGGTACTCACGAATGGAATCGAGATCGGAAATTGCGCGCGGGCTGAGGCGCGCTCTCAAGCCCACGGACGGCGCAAGGCGCGGTCGACTTCAACGTCGCTTGCGAATTCGCCGCGTTCGGCCTGCGCCAATCCTTCGAGGACAGCCGCGCGATGCTCAGCCGGAACCTCAAACGGCGTGCCGTCATCAGCCGCGATCTGCTTCAAGACAAGCGCTGCGTAAGCCTGCCGCTCGGGCGGCAAGTCTTTGATTTGCGCAATCGCAGTTTCGAGTGCTTTGATCATATTTTGGACTCTAACATACGCGTGCGCTTCGGTCGAGCCGGAGCGGCGGTGCCTAAACCCCCCACGTCCTCACATCCACGAACCGCCCTTCAAGCGCAGCTGCTGCCGCCATGATCGGCGAGACCAGATGCGTGCGGCCTTTGTAGCCCTGGCGGCCTTCGAAATTGCGGTTCGAGGTTGAGGCGCAGCGCTGGCCGGGCTTCAACTGATCGGGGTTCATGCCGAGGCACATGGAGCAGCCGGGCTCGCGCCATTCGAAACCTGCCGCGAGGAAAATCTTGTCGAGGCCTTCGGCTTCGGCTTGCTCTTTGACGAGCCCTGAACCCGGAACAATCATCGCATACGCAAGCCGCGTCGAAATCTTCTTGCCATCGACGACTTTCGCCACCGCGCGCAAATCTTCGATGCGTCCGTTCGTGCACGAGCCGATCCAAACGACATCCAAAGGAATGTCTGTGATCTTGGTGCCGGCGCTAAGTCCCATATAGTCGAGCGCACGCACCATCGAGGCGCGCTTGTTCTCGTCAGCGACTTTCGCCGGATCGGGAACGACGCCGGCAATCGACACGACGTCTTCGGGCGACGTGCCCCACGATACGATCGGAGGAAGTTTCGACGCGTCGAGTACGACAGTACGATCGAAATGCGCGCCTTCGTCCGTCGCCAATGTTTCCCAATACTTCATCGCCATGTCCCAGGCGCCACCCTTGGGCGCTTTCGGGCGGCCATGAATAAAGGCGTACGTCTTCTCGTCCGGTGCGATCATGCCGGCGCGGGCGCCGCCTTCGATCGACATGTTGCAGACCGTCATGCGGCCCTCCATCGATAACGCGCGGATGGCGCTCCCAGCGTACTCGATGACGGAACCCGTGCCGCCTGCCGTGCCGATTTCGCCGATGATGGCGAGAATGATATCCTTCGCGCCGACGCCCTTGGGCGCGACGCCGTCAACGCGGACCAGCATATTCTTGGCTTTGCTCTGGATCAGCGTTTGCGTCGCCAGCACATGCTCGACTTCGGATGTGCCGATGCCGTGTGCCAACGCGCCGAATGCGCCATGCGTGGACGTATGGCTATCGCCGCAGACAATAGTGGTGCCGGGCAGCGTGAAGCCCTGCTCGGGACCGACGACGTGAACGATGCCCTGCCTCTTGTCGCGCTCATGGAAATATTCGACGCCGAAGTCGGCCGCGTTCTTCGCGAGTGTCTCGACTTGAATGCGGCTTTGCTCGTCCGCGATGCCTTTCGAGCGGTCGGTCGTCGGCACATTGTGATCGACGACGGCCAGCGTCTTTTCCGGCGCGCGCACCTTGCGCCCCGCCATGCGCAAGCCCTCGAATGCCTGCGGGCTCGTCACCTCGTGGACCAGATGCCGGTCGATATAAAGCAGGCACGTGCCGTCGGGCTGGCGGTCCACGATGTGGTCGTCGAAAATCTTGTCGTAAAGGGTTTTCGGAGCCGTCTGGGCCATGGGGGTTAAAGTCCTTCGCCAAATCTAGTGTATTTGGCCCCCTAGATAGCGTCGCCTCCGCCCATAAGCAAATCAGGTTTCGTCGCAGTGCAAATATCAAAAATGCCGGATAGCGCACCCTTTTCAGGGCGGCCACCCGGCAAGTCGATGGGAGGAACCATGGGTTCCAGACGAGGAGCGCAGAAGCGGAGGTGGCAAAACGCCCGCCTCCACGCACCCGCCATGAACATTATTACGTTATCGACTGCGGTTGGATCATGACAGTTCGCATGACAGCCATGAGTCACTTGAATTACTTCCAGTTCCGCGTCTTTGCCACGAGAAAGTCGCGTAGAAGTTGGACTTTTTTGGACGTTTTCAGCTCTTCCGGGTAAACAAACAGGATCGGCAGGCGTGGAGGTTCGACCTCGGGTAGAATGGGCACAAGGTCGGTTTCTGACTCCGTCAGATAATCCGGGATCATGCCGATGCCGATGCCGGCGCGGATCGCGTATTTGATGGCCACGACCGAGTTGATTTTGAGCACCGACTGGCGCGGGTCTTTGCCGTTGCGCCCCTCCGATTCGATCCAGTTGACGGCGGTGAGATGTTGGGCCGGCTGGCCGGAATAGGAAATAATCCGGTGGTT
>JANOKZ010000206.1:0-1752 GCA_031419515.1 Hyphomicrobium sp. | reverse complement strand
ACCACCACATCGACCACCAATGGCGGCGGCGGCTGTGCGAGCGGTAGGACGGAACGCCGTAGCCGTCATCATAGCGATCCAACGTGACGCGGCGATCGGATTCGCGGTGCGCGTTGCGTATACGCGCGGCTTCATCTGGGTCCAGACCGCCGTACCCGTGATGACTGCGGTTCCCGTTGTGGCGTCTGTTGCGATAGTTGCTGTGGCCTTCGTCGCCGTCGTTGTTGCGGTTAGGACGGGCATAGGTGACTTTTGGCTCACCATCGTCATAGTCGCTTGTTTCGCGCGTGACTGTGTCGGCGCGCGTTGAGCCACGCTGATTGGGAGCCGACCCGCGCGCCGCGGTGCCTTTGCTGCCGTTGTTCCAGTCACGCGAGACGCGCGCCGGTTCATCGTCTTCGGAGGCGAAGGCTGGTAGAGTTGTGGATGCCGTTGCGGCAGCAATCGCGGCAAAGCCAAAAAGGGCTGCGAATTTCATAGATTGTCTCCCTTGCTCTGGCCGCCAGCGCGCATGCACTGGCTGGTAGAACATGAGGGAACTTAAATGGGGCCCGCTGAACCCGTTCTGAAGGGACCCTTTAGGTTGCGTTCATGAAACAGGGACCCGGGAACGGCCGCCTCCTCAACGTCCCAAACAGCGTCAAGCCTAGCAGCCTTTCTGGTCTTCGAGCTTCTTGATCTGGGAGATGTAGCGGCGGTCCGCGTCGTTAATAGGCACCTCGCCGACGTCATCGAAAGTGCAGCCCCCATTGCCGAAAAATTCGCGCGCCCGAGTAGTCTTAAAACAGTAACCGGCATTCTTGTAGATCTGATTACGCGCGACCCAAAGCTCCTGACAGCTCGAATCCGATCTGACTTCGTCTCCGGATTGAGCGGCCGGTACGAAAAGTGCGGCTGGAAGTGACAAACCAAACAACACAACAAGAGACTTGGCATTCATTTGAGAGTTCCCCGTTGACGCCTAAGTGAATGAAAACTTGCGTGACGAAACCCGCACCCAGCGCGCGCGTCGCGAATGGAAGCTGGACTCGAGATCAGCGTACCCCAAAACCTAGCACGAAATGAGGTGACCGGGGACGAGGCCCCGGCCAATTTATAGCGCGCAACACTTTATGCAACGGCCAGGCTTAACAGGCCTGGCGGCGTTCCGACCTGCGAATGGATCTGATCATCGAGCGCTCGCTGCCCGACAGCGGTACGGCGCCTTCATGGTGATACGAACAGCCGCCGTTGCCGAAGTAGGCGATGGCACGAGCCGTTTTGAAGCAATAGCCGTTGGCCTTGTAGGCCTCGTTACGCATGACCCAAAGTTCCTGACAGTCATAGGCGTCGCCCTGCACATCCCCGGCCTTGGCTGGAAGCATGGAGGCGGCGAGAAGTCCGGCGGCGGCGGCAGCGAGGAGCAGGGACAATTTCATGGATTTGGTCTCCTTGGGTTTTTTCAAGTCAAAGTGATTGTTTCGAATGATTGGTCGCCGGGCGGCAGCAAAAGGTTCAAGGCCCTCAGACCTTTTTTGCCGCCCGTCGCATTACCGCTGAAGGGCCGCCGCTTAGTATCCGGCCAACCGCCACCAGTGGCGGCTCTTTTGGTGGTCGTTACGCTCGGAGAATATGTGCGTGTTGGCGACGTCCTGTGCGTAACGCAGCGTCTGGCGCTCGTTCCAATCCAAGCGGCCATCGGCGAGGAAGGCGCGTTTGGCTCGGGCAATGCGGAATTGTTCGTGGCGCAGCGTTTGGAACTCGCCTGAGGTC
>JANOKZ010000205.1:0-5024 GCA_031419515.1 Hyphomicrobium sp. | reverse complement strand
CCGTTTCTTTTCCGGGAGATTTTGAGCGTGTCGCTTGAGTTGGTTCTCGCTGCTGGCGCTGCTGGCACCACAGCTCTGGCATGGCTCGCACACCGCGAACGTCAAACAATCCGCGGCCGCCGCCGCCTCATCCTAGATCCCGTCGTCGCGCTCTTCGATGACCCGCACGTCACCACCGACGGCGCCGGCATTCCCAAGCTTGAAGGCCACTATCGCGCGCTCGATCTCAAGCTCGATCTCATCCCAGATACGATGACCATCAAGCGCCTGCCGCAACTCTGGCTCTCGGTGACAGCCATCCAGCCATTGCCGATTGCAGACGCCGGCATCGCCATCCTGATCCGCCCGTCGGGCGCTGATTTTTATTCGCTCACCGAACGGATGAGTGAGCGCTTCGACCCGCCGCCCTCCTTGCCGTGGGAATGCCTCGTTCGCGGGGAGACAGATAAATCAGAAGACACGCTCGCAAGAATCGCGCCTGAAGCGGGGAAAATTCTGTCCGACCCCAAGGTCAAAGAAATCGCCGCAACCAAGCGCGGCGTGCGCATTGTCACCCAGCTCGCCGAAGGCAAACGCGGCCAGCACTTACTGCTCCGCCAATGCGATTTCGAAGGCGCAGCCCTGTCGCCCCAACTGCTCGACACAATCGTTTCCAATCTAGGAAAACTGCTCTCAAGTCTCGCGCCACATCCCGTCAGGACGGCAACATGACCGCACCGGCCACGCCCAAAAAACCTTCACATCCTTACGTGGTTCTCGCGCTCGCCATACTTCTCCCAGGCATGGGCCATGTTGCGATTGGCCAACCTCAGCGCGGTTTCGGCTTCGCATTTTTCACGCTGCTGCTGGCGCTCATCACCTGGCAGATCACGCCGCCGGATCGCTCCTTCATCGGCCGCGCCGCGCTCGGGCTTTTCGTCTGGGCACTCTCCATCCCCGACGCCTACCGCCTCGCACGCACGCAATGGGAAATTTGGAAGAGCGGCGTCTGACCCGGCGATGCAAGGGGTCAGACCCCTCACAAGAAAAGATCGGGCCTGCACGCCAATTTCATGTGAGGGGTCTGACCCCGGCATGCGCCTCAAACGCAGCCCGCACACGGTCGCTCAAGCGCAAGGGCTTGCCCGACATCGACACAAGCACCACCGTGACGTCGGCCTCGAATAACCGCTTATCATCTTTCAGAACCGTCTGACGCAGCATCACACTGGCGCCACCCAATTCCATCACCCGCGTCTCGACGACCAAAAGATCGTCCATGCGCCCCGGCCTGAAGAAATCGATATTCATACGCCGGACAACGAACGCGGCCGGTTCCATGCTATCCGATCCACCGATCATCGCCCGCGCGTCTGTGCCAAGCAGACGCAGAAAATCCGTCCGCCCGCGTTCCGCAAATCGGATATAGGACGCGTGATAAACGATGCCGCCGGCGTCGGTGTCCTCAAAGTACACGCGCACCGGCAGCACATGGCGCTGCCCATTTTCATCGCTGATAATGTGCCCCGAAATATCGGGCCAGCTCTCTTTACTCATGCGCTCTGCTCATGCCGTGTTCTTCGATCCCAACTCCACAACCACTATCTCCGGCGGCGACCCAAAACGGATCGGCAACGCCGACATCCCAAGCCCGCCCGAGACGATGAGGTTCCGCCCCTCTTCAACGATGTGCCCGTAGATATAGCGCGTGCCAAAGCGCGAGGGCACGAGCGGGGAGTATCCCAATACCCGCACTTGTCCGCCATGCGTATGGCCCGACAGCGTCAACGACACGCGCGCCGGCACTTGCGGAAAAATATCGGGTTCATGCGCCATGAGAATAACCGGCGCATCGTCCGTCACTTGGGCGAGCGTTCCGGGCAAATCATGCACGCCGCGATAGTCGATCTTTCCGCGTCTGAAAAAACGGTCGTAGTTTTCCTTCTTCGGCCAGAACGCCCACTGATCGCCAAGTCCCGCGATCCAAAACGGCTTCCCATCTTTCATCAGCCGCACGGCTTTATTCTCGTACACCGGAATGCCCGCCGCTTCGAGCGCGAGCCCCGCTGGAACGGGTCCCTTCTCGCGCACTTGCACGTCGTAATCCTCCCACCAGTCGTGATTTCCGAGCACTGCGTGCACGCCGAGCGGGGCCCTTAGTTTTCCAAGCGCCCCCGCCCACAATTTATGCGGCACAGCCTTGCCGAAGCGGCTCAAGCGATGCCCAACGACATAATCGCCGAGCAACAAAATAGCATCCGCCTGAAGGGCGTTCGTTACCTCGACCATTCCGGCGATGCGCTCAGCCGACACCCATGGATCGATAGCGTGAATATCCGCCAGAATTGCGAGCCTGAGATTCAGTCCCTCAGGCCATCCCGGCGGCGTCAACGCGTATGTCTTGACGGTCTGGCGAAAAGGTTCAGCGAGCGCGTAGCCGCCAAAGGCCGCGCCGCCCAATCCCATCACAGTCAGAGCTTTGAGAATATCCCTGCGCGTGAACACGATTTACCCCGTCCCCGTTTCGCCGCCGTTGTCGTCGTCAAAAATCGGCAACTCTGGGGCCGCCTGCCGCGCCGGGCCCGACATCCCGAGATGCCGGTATGCTTTCAGTGTCAGCACGCGCCCGCGCGGCGTTCGGCCAATGAACCCCTGCTGCAACAAGTACGGCTCGACGATTTCTTCCAAAGCATCGCGCGGTTCCGACAACGCCGCCGCCATCGTCTCGATGCCAACCGGCCCGCCGTCATAGTTCTTGGCGATGCAGTTCAAATAGCGATGATCAAGCGCGTCGAGGCCCTCGTTATCGACTTCAAGCATGCGCAACGCCTTGTCGGCGACGGCTGCATTGATGACCGGCGCCCCGTCGACCGCTGCGAAGTCACGCACACGCCGCAACAACCGGCCGGCAATACGCGGCGTCCCGCGTGCGCGCCTGGCAATCTCGCGTGCGCCATCGGGAGCTATTGGCGCACCCAGTACCCGCGCGCCGCGCGCCACAACCAGTTCAAGCTCCTCGATCGAATAGAAATTCAATCTGACCGGAATGCCGAACCGGTCGCGCAACGGATTGGTCAACAACCCCGCGCGCGTCGTCGCCCCAACGAGCGTGAATTTCTGCAAATCGATGCGCACGGAACGCGCCGCTGGCCCTTCGCCGATCATCAGATCGAGCTGGAAATCTTCCATCGCCGGATAGAGAATTTCTTCGACCGCCGGATTGAGCCGATGAATCTCATCGATGAACAGCACATCGCGCTCTTCAAGGTTGGTCAGCAGCGCCGCAAGATCCCCGGCTTTGGAAATCACCGGCCCCGACGTCGCGCGAAATCCGACGCCCAATTCCTTGGCCATGATCTGCGCCAGCGTCGTCTTGCCAAGACCCGGAGGCCCCGCAAACAACACGTGATCCAAAGCATCGCCGCGCGCCTTCGCGGCCTGGATGAACACGCGCAAATTAGCGCGCGCCTGCTCCTGTCCGATAAATTCGGCAAGCGACTGCGGGCGGATCGTCGCTTCAAAAGCGTCCGCTTCGCGTTTCGCCGAACTGACGAGCCTGTCGGTCATGATTTGTTCGTGGGGCTATTCGCTTCCCCCGTCAAGCCGCGTTGGGCCACATCCCACGCCCCAATCGAGGCCCAAAAGCAAAAATGCCGGCGCGGCGGACAGCATCATGCAGAATTCATACGTTTAGCAGTCCGCCCTCAGCGCACAACTTTTGCGATGGGCTTGGGCATGGACGTGAACTTAACGCCCATCACGCCGTCTTTGCAGCGAATGATCTTGCAATCGTACATCACGCGATCGGCGCGCACCACAAGCCGGATGTGATCCATGTGGCCGAAGGTGCCTTTGAACGGATAAGTCCACTTCTGCTGAAGCTCGAGTTTGGCGCCGGTCGTCGACATATCCTTGATGAGGCAGGGCACTCCGTCAGGGGCGCCTTCGACGTAAATTAGGGCTGGTGTTTGGCCCTTTCGCCGTGGGGCAAAGCGATTTTCAGTAGCGGACAGCAGAGCTGCGTCTGCTTTTTCCCGGCTATGTTCTACCAAACGCATCATGCGCAATCCGGGTACGTGCTTATTTTCAAAAGTGACAACTCATTAAGCACTTAAGCCAGTTAAAGAACTGTTTACTTTTTTGTTCGCATCGCAGCCGTTTGAAGTTTTTTTGAGTGCACTCCATCATAGACGTGCAGCGCAGAAAAAATACCGGCAATGGCGCCAGCACTTCAAATTTCTCGAATTTGCATTGGTGCTAGCCGGCTCAAATCCCTAACGCACGATCTTGGCCAAGGGCTTTGGCATGGACGTGAACTTGACGCCCAGTTCCGTCTCGCCACGGCGCACGATTTTGCAATCGTACATAACCTTGTCTAGGCGCACGACCAGCTTGATGCGATCCATGTGGCTGACGTTCGATTTGAAGGGATTGTCCCAGCCGTTGCGCAACTGAAGCTTAGCGCCTGTCGTCGACATGTCCGTGATCAGGCATGGCACGGATTCAACGGCGCCTTCAAGGTAGATCAAGGCCGCCGTTTGCCCTTTGCGCCGCGGTGCGAAACGATTTTCGCCGGCGGCGGATGCGGCCGCGCCAATCTTAGACCGCTGCAAGTCTGTTACTGCCATGACAAAAGCCCGCTGCTCACTGAGTACCCTAACGGCCATTAAGCACCCGAAGCAGTAAAATAATCATTTACCAAATTGATCAAAGGCCACGGACCCCAGGCATTTCTCGTGATTTGAACAAAGCTTACGCCCCTCGCTTTGCCGCCTGCACCGCGAGTTCCAAGGCTTCCAGAAAGCGCGAGCGATCCTGGCGCGTGAAGGCCGCGTTAAAGCCCCGGCTTTCCCCCGTCTCGCGCAAATGCTGCGACAAGTCCCGCATCGCCAGCGCCATGCCGATCGAGGCGTCCGTGAAGGGCTTGCCCGTATTGCCGATGGCCTTGGCGCCGTTCTTCAATACGCGCGAGGCAAGCGGAATATCCTGCGTCACAACGATATCGCCAATGCCTGCCCGTTCTGCGATCCAGTTGTCGGCGGCGT
>JANOKZ010000204.1:0-11937 GCA_031419515.1 Hyphomicrobium sp. | reverse complement strand
GGCAGCGTCTTTCAATTGCTTCGTCATGGTCGTGTTCGTCAACCACTCATCGCCAACGGGATTGGAATTGCGCTGTATGGGCGCATACCCCCGCGCCTCAAAGAACAACACGGCCGTTTCGCTGGCGTCCACCGAGAGCGCCTCGGCGCCGCGCGCACCTGCGATTTTTTCCATCGCATCGCAAAGTGCCGAACCGACGCCTTGGCGAGAATGGTGCGGGTGGACATAGAGCATGTCGAGGATCTTGTTGTCTTTGCTCAGCGACGCAAAGCCGAGAGCTTCGCCGCCAGAATGAACGATTAGCGTCGTTGCCTCGCCCAGCCGCTTGGCGAATGCAGTCGCGTCTTCTGCTTGCTCGATCCAGGCGAGGCGCTGGTCTTCGCCGTAGTCGTCCTGCGTCAGTTCTTCGATCGATTGCGCGAACAATTCCCGCAACGCCATCGTATCGGCGGGGAGAAACGGACGGAGTGGGTAGGAGGTGGTGGTCATGGCACATTCCACGATGCAGGCTCCGTCCCATCCACTTGCTTTCCCGGGCGAGCGGCGGCGAGTAACGCCAGCCGCAAAGACCCGGGATCGCGTCGTTTCGATTTTATGCGCGATGCCGATGCGACGTGATCCCGGATAGCCGCTTTGTTGCGTTCACACGCAACGCGGCTTCCGGGAACGCGGGTGGTGAGAGGGTGCGCCGCCATCGTCATCGCGTCATCCGCCACCTGCGTCCCCGGACGCGGCGCCGTGCGCAGCGAGGCGCGAAGATCCGGGGTCTTCACCCAAAGCGGACTTGTGAAGATCCCGGCTCGCGCGCGGATGTGTGTGCCTCGCGCATTCCGTTGCGTTCGTGGCCGCGCTTGGCCGGGAACGCGGGTGGTGAGAGGGTGAGCTTGAATTCTAACCGTGCCACTCATCGCGCGACCTCCCAGGTGGTGACGATTTCGCCGGTCTTGGGGTCTTTGCTGTCTTTCAGCGCAATGCCCATACTAGCAAGTTCATCGCGGATGCGGTCGCTCTCTTTGAAGTCTTTGGCTTTGCGGGCAGCGAGGCGGGCGGCGATGAGGGGTTCAACGTCCTTGGCCAATTTTGCTCGCACGCCATCAAACTTATTCTGCAGCATCACCAGCGTTTCGCCCGTAAAGCCAAGGAATCGAAGCGAGGCACCTAGCGCGTCCCTATCATCTTCCGCGTTCAGTTTGTGTAGCTCTGCAACAACCAGTGGAGTATTCAAGTCGTCGCTCAGCGCGTTAATAACCGAAGCCGCTATTTGCGTCGGCGTTTCGCCTTTTCTCATCGCGTGTTGCCATGCCGTCAAAATATTCTGGCTCTCTTCAAGATTTTTCCGTGTCCAATCGATCGGCTGCCGGTAATGCGTCCGCAACATGTTGAAACGCAAAACCTCTCCTGGCCAACCTTGCCCTTCCAACAACTCATTGATCGTTACGAAATTCCCGAGCGACTTACTCATCTTCTCGCCTTCAACCTGCAAGAAGCCGTTGTGCATCCAAACGTTGGCCATTTGCGCCGTGCCGTGTGCGCAGCGCGATTGGGCGATTTCGTTTTCGTGGTGCGGGAAGATCAGATCCAAGCCGCCGCCGTGAATGTCGAACGTTTGCCCAAGATACCGCTCGCTCATGGCCGAGCATTCGATGTGCCAACCGGGACGGCCCCGCCCCCACGGGCTTTCCCAGCCGGGCTCCTCAGGCGACGACAACTTCCACAACACGAAATCGCCCGGGTGCTTTTTGTGCGCATCGACCTCAACGCGCGCACCCGCCTGCTGCTCGTCGAGCTTGCGGTTGGAGAGCCGGCCGTAATCCGGCATCGACGCCGTGTCGAACAGCACCTCGCCTTCGGCTACGTAGGCGTGCCCCTTGGCAATGAGCAGCACAATGATATCAATCATTTCCTGAATGTTGTCCGTCGCACGCGGCTCATGCGTCGGCTCTAAGCAGCCCAGCACTTTAACATCCGCATGAAACTGATTGGCCGTCTTTTCCGTGACGCGCGCAATCGCCTCGTTCAACGGCAGGCCGGGAAAATCCCTGAGGGCGCGCGCGTTGATCTTGTCATCGACGTCGGTGATGTTCCTCACATACGTGACATGGTTCTCGCCGTAGAGATGCCGCAACAGCCTGAACAGCACATCGAACACGATGACGGGGCGCGCGTTGCCGATGTGCGCAAAGTCGTAGACAGTCGGTCCGCACACGTACATGCGCACGTTGTTCGGATCGATTGGTTCAAACGCAGCCTTCTGCCGGGTCAGCGTGTTGTAGAGCCTCAAAACCACTTCAGCCTCTTATCGTCCAAATGTTCACTGTTCCGCCCGCCATTCGGGTCATGGCCGGCCCGCAATACCCTCATCATGCCACAGCGCGGAAAGGCGGGGAAAAGTCCGCCGCGAATAAAAAAGCTTGGGCTGAAGCCGCCCTTATGAGCGCCCTCCCCCAACGCGTCAAGGCGCTGAACACCCTAGGAAAACTCAATTAGCCACAATGGCTCCGCATTGACCCCGTAAAGCGGCGGGCTTAGAGTTCACTATATCCCGGGTTTTGAGTTTACCTAGATCAAGGATATGTCGTCTGTCGCAACGATTTTTTTGCCGCGAATTAGTCTCCGCGCCGCGCTCAAGTCGAGTGCTCGCGCGCTGTTGAAATCTGAAGGGGTGATGTTTGGGCGGTACACGCTGGCATCCGGACGCCGAAAGGCTGAGCGACACAAAATTGCGTGCCCGTTCGCGCTTGGTGCGCAGCATTGGCCTCGCTGTCATCGGGGCCATTGCGCTTTATATTCTTTTCGGAGCACTCGCCTCGCCTCCCGCGTCTGCCCAAAGCTGGTGGCCGTTTGGCGGCAACGACGAGCCGCGCCGCCCACCCGTGCCGCGCGAACCGATGCGCCAGCCGCCGCCCATTCCGGCACCCATTCCGCAGCCCTCGCCCGGCGCTGGCGCCGCCAACTGGTCGACAAAAAATCCGATCTGCCTTCAGCTTGAGCAGCGCTTGCTGCAAGAAGGCCAGAAGGGCAATCAATCGCGCGACCAGATGCCGAAACTCGAAGCAGAAATCCGCAGCGTCGATCGCGCTTACAACATCGGTGCCACGCAGCTCGACCGCAGTTGCTACGAAACATTTCTCTTCACCAAGACCTTCAAGTCCTCGCCCCAATGCCGGGAACTCTTGCGTCAAGTCGAAGGTTCCAAACGCCGCCTATCCGAACTCGAAGCACAGCGCCAAGATCTGATGGCATCTGCCGGGCGATCCTACCAGGACGACATCGTCCGCGAGCTCGCGCGCAACAACTGCGGCGCCAACTACGTCGATCAGGCGCGGCGGCGCGACGGCGGCATCTGGGCCGACGAAGAGGCACTCGGGTCCAATACCTGGACACCACACGGCGGCACCGGTGTTGCGACCTACAAGACCGTGTGCGTGCGGCTTTGCGACGGCTACTACTTCCCGGTCAGTTTCTCGACGCTGCCAAGCCATTTCCCGCAAGACGCCGAGGCGTGCACATCGAAGTGTGCGGCACCGACCGAGCTCTATTATCATCCCAATCCCGGCGGCGCGATGGAACAGGCGGTCGCGCTGCAATCGAACGAGCCCTACACGAAGCTCAAGTCCGCATTCCGCTATCGAAAAGAATACGTCAACGGCTGCTCGTGCAAGGAAGCGGAGTTCGTGCCGGCGGCAACCGCCGACCAGAAGGCTGAAGGTGGCGGCAACGCGAAAGTTCCGCGCACATCGGCCGCGCCCGCGCGCCGCGCTGAGACGGCGCCCGCCGCGACAGGCAACGTGACCACGGGCTCGACTGGGAAAGATGAAACCCTGGACTGGGCGCCGCAGGAATCGCAGCCGCAGTAAACTTTCAATTTTAAATTCAACCAAGCTTGCCGCTGAGCCGCGCCAGTGCGCGCTCGCGGCCGATCAGTGGCAGCAAGGTTTTCAATTCCGGCCCCGCCTCCGCGCCCGTCAGCGCCAAACGCAAGGGGTGAAACAACGCCTTTCCCTTGGCGCCCGTCGCCGCTTTGACGGAGTTGGTCCAAGCGCTCCAGGTATCGCCATTCCATGGTTCTTGCGGCAGCACGGCGGCAGCCTTTGCATTGAAGGCGGCGTCGTCAATCACCGGAGCAATGTCGCCATTCACGACCTGCCACCAGCGCTTGGCGTCTGACAGCACGGCGAGATTGCCTTTGACCGCATCCCAGAACGGCGCCCCTCCTGGAATCCCCATTGCGCCGAGACGCTCAGCAACATCCTCATAAGGCAACTTGTGCAGCAGCTTGGCGTTGAGTCCCTTCAAGTCTTCAAGATCAAACCGCCCGGGCGCCGTTGAAATTTTATTCAAATCGAGCAGCACTGCCAATTCTTCGCTGCGGCGGTGCGGCTCGATAGCATCCGAGGTGCCAACGAGTGCGGCGTGGCTCAACACCGCCATCGGCTCGAGCCCAGCGTCGCGGAAGCTCTGCACCGAGAGTGCGCCTAGGCGTTTCGACAGCGCCTGACCATCCGAGCCGATCAGCAGGCTATGATGACCGAACGCCGGCGGCGTGCCGCCCAGCGCATTCATGAGCGCAATCTGTACGCCCGTGTTCGTGACGTGGTCCTCGCCGCGAATGATGTGCGTGATGGCAAATTCGATATCATCGACGACGCTCGTGAACGTGTAGAGGAACGAGCCGTCGGCACGGATCATGACCGGATCGGAGAGCGAGCCGAGATCGACGTTCTGATCGCCGCGAATGAGATCGGGCCACGACACGATTGCCGGCTGTGGCACGAGGCCTTGTCCAGAGGCCGTATTGGGCAAGCGAAAGCGCCAGTGCGGTTTGCCGCGCTCGTCGTCCGTCAATTTCAGCGCAGCGCGATCATAGATCGGCGGCCGGTGCATGGCGAGCTGGCGCTTACGGCGGCGGTCGAGTTCCTCTTCGCTTTCATAACAGGGATAAAGCAGCCCGGCTGCTTTCAGCTTGTCGGCCGCCGCTTCATACTGCACCGTGCGCTTGGACTGCTGCTCCTCGCAGTCCCACGTCAATCCCAGCCAATTCAAATCATCGCGGATGCCCTCAGCCAGTACTTCGGTCGAGCGCGCGACGTCCGTATCATCGAGGCGCAGCATGAAGCGGCCGCCATGTTTTTTGGCATAGAGCCAGTTCAAAGTGGCAGTGCGCACATTGCCGATGTGAATACGGCCTGTTGGGCTTGGCGCGAAACGAACGAACGGTTTCATTGGAATCCCGGGTATCGGTGACGATTGCCCGGCACCCTAGCGCCCGGCTCTTTAAAGGCAAGGCCTGCGGGCTGCCGCTAGGCCTGTTTGCCGCGCCCACTCATCAGACGCAGCGCCAGGGCCTGGATATCGGCACGGTCTGTGCTGGTGAATTTGATGCGCTCGCCGCTCGATAATGTGATGGTCATCTCGTAGAGACTTACGGACTTCAGCACCACGGTTTCCGCGAGCCCACCCATGCCAAGTCCGGCGAGGAAAGTGGAGCCGATCAGGAAGCGTGTCATGGCTCCCGTTTCGTAAACAAAGTAAGCCAGAATAGTTGCGCAGATCACGAACGCCGCGCTGCCGAGTATCAAACCCTGAATATTGCGGTCGCGGATTTCTTCGAGCGAAACGCCGGCAACTTCGGCCAGCACAATGCGATGGCGGCCAAAGCGAACGGTCTCTTCGCCCTGGCCCGTTGGGCCATGTTCGATTCTCCACATGGGCGGACGCGGTGCTGCGAGAATGGCTTTGCCCATCGTCTTTTGCTCATGGCCTTTGCCGGTGTTGAACCGACACGCTCGCAAATAGAAGTTGGGAAAGACCTAACGCGGCTCCGGGAAACCTATCCTCAAGCCCCATCCCCGCCATCGGCGGACGGTTTGACCAGATGTTTTTTCGGCTTTGTGGGCGCGGCGACTCCAGGTTGCAGCTCCTCCCGGAACTTGTTGGTGATGGGGTAGCGCCGGTCGCGGCCAAAGCTCTTCATCGAAATTTTGACGCCGGGCGCTGCCTGGCGCCGTTTGTATTCGGCGAGATACAACAGCCGCTCGATTTTCTTGACCGTCTCGGCCTTGTGGCCGCGCGCCACGACTTCCGAGATCGGCATCTCGTGTTCAACGAGGCAGCGCAAAATGTCGTCCAGTTCCTGGTAAGGCGGAAGGCTGTCCTGATCGGTTTGATTGGGTTTCAACTCAGCTGTTGGCGCTTTGGTCAAGATGCGTTCCGGGATGACCACGCCATTCGGCGCAAGCCCGCCCTCGGGATAATGCGCATTACGCCAGCGCGACAGCGCATAAACCTCCATCTTGTAGAGATCCTTGATGGGGTTGAAGCCGCCGTTCATATCGCCGTAGAGCGTCGCGTAGCCGACCGACATCTCGCTCTTGTTGCCGGTTGTCACCACCATGGCGCCGAACTTGTTCGAGATCGCCATCAGGATCGTGCCGCGCACGCGGCTTTGCAAATTTTCTTCCGTGATGCCGGGCTCTGTTCCGGCGAATACATCCTTCAAGCCCCACGTAATGCCGGCAACGCCCGGCTCGATGGAGATCTTGTCGTAGCGCAGACCTAAAGCTTTGGCGCACGCGGCGGCGTCCATCAGACTTTCATCAGACGTGAATTTGGATGGCAGCATCACGGCGTGGACTTTGTCAGGCCCCAGCGCGTCGGCTGCCAGTGCGGCAACCAGCGCTGAATCGATGCCGCCGGACAAGCCCAGCACGACGCCGGGAAAACCGTTCTTGGTGACGTAATCGCGCAACCCCAGCATACAAGCCTGATACGCCGCTGCATCGCCTTCGTCGATTTTCGCGATCATGCTCTTGGCGCAGTGCCAGCCCTTGGCGTCCTTGATCCATTCCGTGACGGCAAGCGCCTCTTTCCAGGCAGGGAGCTGACAGGCGAGACTGCAATCGCTGTTCAACACAAACGACGCCCCATCGAATACGAGTTCGTCCTGCCCGCCAACTTGATTGAGATAGACGAGCGGGAGCTTGCTTTCTGTGACGCGCGCGACCGCGACGTTCATGCGCAAATCGGGCTTTGGCCAATCGAACGGCGAACCGTTTGGCGAAATTAAAATCTCGGCACCGGTTTCAACGAGCGTTTCGACGATCTCTTCACCCCAGATGTCTTCGCAAATGGGGACGCCAATGCGCACGCCGCGAATGTTGATCGGACCGGGCATGGGACCGGCCGCAAACACGCGCTTCTCATCAAACACGCCGTAGTTTGGCAAATCGGCTTTGAGGCGAACGGCCGCAATCTTTCCTCCATCCAGAAGTGCGACCGCGTTGTAGAGGCGTTCCTCTTCGCGCCAGATGGTACCGATGAGAATGGCCGGACCGTCGTTGCAGTCGTGTGCGAGTTTCTCAAGCGCGGCGTGTGTTGCGTCCTGGAATGCCGGTTTCAGAACCAGATCTTCGGGCGGATAGCCGTTGAGGAAAAGTTCGGGCAGCACCACGAGATCGGCGCCGAGCGCCTTGGCCTTCGCGTGCGCGGCGATAGCCTTGCCCGCGTTGCCAGCGAGGTCGCCGACCACGGGGTTCAGCTGCGCGAGAGCGATTTTGAGTTTCATCGGATTTTGTTTGCTCATTGCTGAACTTTAAGTTGCGCGCGCAAAAGCGCAAAGTGGATTATCTTGGCAGGCGGCGCAGGTCTTACTTGTCGCGGGGCCGCCGCGCATTTAGTAACCCTTTAACCTCGTGGCATCGACTGTGGATAACGCAGGCAGGCGAGTGTTAGCTTGAATTGAGTTGGTGAGGGAACCGTGTTCGCGATCATTACTAAATCCGACTATTGGTCCTACCTTGAGCGCGGCGCGCTTAAAGATCTCGTAACCATAGCCGGCGATGCCCGCCATGATCTTGCACGCGTCGTGCGCCCAGGTCCCCGCTCCCGCGCTGGCACGTCCCGCCTCAAAGACATCCAGGACGCATTCATCATGGATGCCATGCAGGGTGTGGGTGGAAAAAGCATTCTGGAACTTGGCGGCGGCGACTCCCGCATCCTTCGCGTCTTGGCCCGCAACAATACGTGTTGGAACATCGACAAGCTAGAGGGCGATGGCGGCGGACCGATCAAAACCCGACTTCCCAAGTCTGTGCGTATCGTCCGCGACTACATGGGCAAGTTCAATCGCGAAATTCCCGACAACGCCTTCGACTTCGTCGTCTCGGTTTCGGCTGTCGAGCATATTCCAGACGCAGATTTCGCCGATGCCATGCGCGACTGTCACCGGGTGTTGAAGCCAGGCGGACGCATGCTGCATGCCGTTGACCTCTACTTGTTCGATCACCCCGATCAACACCCCTTTGCAGCCAACACCGAAAGACGGCTGCAGCTTTACCGCTCGGTTCCTGAGATCACCAAGGGCGGCCTGGATTGGATCGATCCGCCGCAGGCCACCGGCAAACAACTCGCGAGCGCAGCGTTTGCCGCCAATCACTCAGACGAACTGCATTACTGGAACCACACGGTACCGGCACTGAAGGACGTTCGTGCCATCGCCATGTCCTGCAGTCTCAGGATGGGTCTGAGCAAGGTTGCTTAGCGTCCCTTACGCAATCAGCGTCTTCTTCTCCGCTTTCCCATCAGCAAGCCGCTCTTTTTTCAGCTGCTCGGCGACGAGGAAGGCGAGTTCCAAAGCCTGATCGGCATTGAGGCGCGGATCGCAGTGCGTGTGATAGCGGTCCGACAAGTCCTGATCCGAAATCGCCGTGGCGCCGCCCGTGCATTCCGTCACATTCTGCCCCGTCATCTCGATGTGGATGCCGCCGGCGTGCGTGCCTTCCGCGCGATGCACTTCGAAGAATGCCAAGCTCTCGCGCAGAATGCGATCGAAGGGCCGCGTCTTGTAACCCGTCGCCGCCGAGATCGTGTTGCCGTGCATGGGATCGCACGACCACACGACTGACTTACCAGCCTTCTTCACGGCGCGGATGAGCTTTGGCAGATGAGCTTCGACCTTGTCGTGACCGAAACGGCAGATGAGCGTCAAGCGGCCAGCTTCGTTAGCGGGGTTCAAGATGTCGATGAGCTTCAACAAGCCATCAGCATCGAGCGACGGCCCGCATTTCAAGCCAATCGGATTCTTGATGCCGCGCGCGAACTCAACATGCGCGTGATCGGGCTGGCGCGTTCTGTCGCCGATCCAGATCATATGCCCGCTCGTCGCGTAGTAGTCGCCGCTGGTTGAATCCTTGCGCGTGAAGGCCTGCTCATATCCCAGCAACAGCGCTTCGTGACTCGTGTAGAAGCTCGTCGCGCGCAATTGCGGCGTGTTTTCAGAGGTGATCCCGCAGGCGCGCATAAACGAGAGCGTTTCTTCGATGCGCCCGGCTAGTTCCTCGTAGCGATGGCCTTGCGGTGAATCCTTCACGAAGCCCATGTTCCACTGATGCACGCGCTCGAGATCGGCATAGCCGCCGGTCGCGAAGGCGCGGATCAAATTGAGTGTTGCCGCCGATTGCCGGTAGGCTTCGATCTGGCGGTTGGGATCGGGGATGCGCGCTTCGGATGTGAACTCAGGCCCGTTGATAATGTCGCCGCGATAGCTCGGCAGCTCCGTGTCACCCTTTTTTTCGTTTGGCGAGGAGCGCGGCTTTGCGAACTGTCCGGCGATGCGGCCGACCTTCACGACGGGCTGACCGCCGGCATAGGTCAGCACAACCGCCATCTGCAGGAAGACGCGGAAAAAATCGCGGATGTTGTCGGCGCGATGTTCGAGGAAGCTTTCCGCACAATCGCCGCCCTGCAGCAGGAAGCCTTCTCCTTGAGAGATTTGTGCCAGCTGCTTTTTCAGATCGCGTGCTTCGCCGGCAAAAACCAGCGGCGGGAACGTCGCGAGCTTGGTCTCGACATCCTTGAGCACAGACTGATCCGGATAATCCGGAACCTGCAGGACCGGCAACTGCCGCCAGCTGCTTGGTGACCATTTCTCTGCACTCTTGAGGCCTGCCATTGTCGTCAACTCCTGAACGCCAAAACGAGGCGGCTCGGGCGGCCGCCTGCATTGTCTGATCATAACCCAGATCCAAGCGGCGGCTTATAGGAGATTACGCGCTCACGCGCCAGCGCTGCAATGCGCGGGTTGCATGGCGAAGGCATGCTTAATGACGCGGCTCACAACCCCGCCGCCGTTTTGATGTGAATAATTACCTAAGCAACCCGGCGCTTGCAAAATCGCCGAAATGTAACTACAGTTATGTAGTTCTTCGGAGCCACCTGAGATGCAATTCGAGTGGGATGACGCCAAGAACCTTGTGAACCAGATCAAGCATCACGTTAGTTTTGAAACGGCAGTCGAAGTGTTCAACGATCCGCTCCATCGCAGCATCCCGGATCGCGTTGTCGATGGCGAACAGCGCTGGCAAACGATCGGTCATGTGGGCGCTGTCGTGGTGTTGATCGTCGCGCACACTTACCGAGATGACGAAGATGAGGAACGGGTCCGGATCATTTCAGCCCGAAAGGCGACCCGGAAGGAGCGGCGTGATTATGAAGGCAATTAAGACTTTGAAAGCAACTAAGTCGAGAGCAGCGGAATTGGCGCGGCTCGCCGCGATGTCAGATCGCGAGATTGATACCTCCGATATTCCGGAGACGACGGGTTGGTCGAAGGCGGTCGTTGGCAAGTTCTATCGGCCGGTCAAACGCCAAGTGACTCTGCGCATCGATGCCGATGTTTTGAACTGGTTCAAAACCCAGGGCGGCAAATATCAGTCTGCGGTGAATTCAGCCTTGCGCGAGCATGTGACGCGGAAGTCGAAGAAGAGCGGCAAGACGGGGAGGATGGGGTGAGATGGCGTAACTCGGGCTTCGGCGCGACCCAATACCCGCGTTCCCGTCCGGTCGTGTCGATGACGCGCCTACGGCGCGGTGCGGCATTCTTCTTGACGCAGCGCAGACACGGGATCTTTACCCGCCGGTAATTGAGCAAACCTGAAGCCGGTAAAGATCCCGGCTCTGCGATGTGCTCTGCACATCTGCGGCCCGCTGCACCAGCGCCTGCGCGGCGAGCCGGGAATGCGGGTCGAGGGATTGTACAGAAAAGCCGGACCAAGCCGCCCCTCGCCCCAACCCTCTCCCCGTTAATTGCAGAAACGGGGAGAGGGGGCGATCCCCCTCACAACCCCGCCGCCATGCCGCCATCGACGAGGAGGTCGGCGCCGGTGCAATAGAGGCTGTCGTCGGAGGCGAAGAACACGGCCGCACCGGTCATGTCTTCGGGCGTGCCGAGGCGGCCCATCGGCGTCTTGTCGGTCAGCATTTTGCGCGCTTGCGGCAAGCGCAGCATGCGGTCGGTGATGGCGGTTTCAACGTAGCCAGGCGAGATGGCATTCACGCGCACATTGAAGGGTGCGTACTCGACGGCGAGGCCTTTTGTCAAAGCCGTGACGGCACCCTTGGTCATGGTGTAGGCCGCGAGCGGGCGTAAGCCACGGTTCGACATGATGGACGAGATGTTGATGATCGAGCCGTTCTTAGACTTGCGAAGCAGCGGCAAGCTATCGCGCGACAGACGGAACACGCCGTCAATGTTGACGTCGCGCAGTTTGGTCCATTCGGCATCGGTCAGCGTGCGCACCTCACCGCGCACGAGAATGCCGGCGTTGTTGACGAGCACGTCAGCGCGGCCGTGGTCCTGCTCCACGCGGCGGAACATGGCATTCACATCTTGACCCTTGCAGACATCGACGAGCATGGACTCTGCCTTGCCGCCCGCGGCATTGATGCGCGTAACCGTCCCGGCCGCTGTCTCGCCGTTGATGTCGGTGACGATGACGTGCGCGCCTTCACGCGCGAACCGTTCAGCAATCGCCGCACCAATGCCGAGCCCAGCACCCGTGACGATGGCAATTTTTCCCGTTAGTCTGGTCATGGAGGTCCTCTAGTGCGAGAGCGGTAGGACGACTCCCCTCCCCTCGACGGGGAGGGGTTGGGGGTGGG
>JANOKZ010000203.1:0-3169 GCA_031419515.1 Hyphomicrobium sp. | reverse complement strand
CTCGGAAAGCCTTTTGCCATCTTCCTACACGTTCCTGGTTGCCAAGACGATTACCTTCCACGGCGGCTCGACAGTGGTCGTGCGCGGTGACCCCGAGACTGCAAAAGTACCGCCCAAGAATAAAGACGTTGTCATGCAGGGCACGGTACATCTGTCGCGTTAGGCCCCCTTCTGTTTTCGCCGCCTTCAACCCTGCGGGCAGCGCGCGGAGGGCCGCGAAAGCGCCGAGCGGGCAATGACACTCAGGATCGTATATCCGGCGAGGAGTGTGCCGCGCACGGTTCCCGAAATTTTCGAGACCCCAATGCGCGGGCGGTAGCGGATCGGCACCTCCTTGATCGCAAGGCCGCCGCGCGCCGCTTTGATTTGCATCTCCACCGTCCAGCCGTAGGCGCGATCGTGCATTTCGAGAGCTTCAAGTGTTTCAGCGCGAATGGCGCGAAAGGGTCCGAGGTCCGTAAACCGGGCGCCGAAGAACAGACGCATCAAGCGGCAGGCCAGCCAATTGCCAAAGCGTTGCTGGGGCGTCAGCGCGCCCTTCTGAGCGGTGCCAAGAACACGGGAACCGACAACGAAATCGGCTTCGCTCGCCAGAATCGGATCGACGAGGACGTGCATGTCTTCGGGATAATCGGAGTAATCGCCATCGAGGAAGACGATGATATCGACAGCAGGAAGGGCCTTGATACCAGCCTGGCACGCAGCGCCATAACCGCGTATCGGCTCGATCGTGACGTGAGCGCCGGCGACCTCAGCGGCAATTGCAGTACGATCGGTGGATCCATTGTCCGCAACCACAATCTCGTCGACCCAATCGGGAATGGCGTTGATGACACGGCCGATGGCGTCCGCTTCGTTGAGGGCGGGAATGACGACGCCGATACGCTTGTTCTGACGCATGCCGCCTACCCTCCGCTTCGAAGGGCTGAGATCCCCGCCCGCTGTTCGCCCTGGCGCAAGTAGCGCCAGCCAAGAAGCATGAATACCGGCAGCCAGATCAGCCACATGACGGTGCTGTGAAACACCTCCGTCGTCTCGCGCGCGGCGAAGTGAAAGTAAGTGTAATAAACCGGGATAGTAGCCGTGAGGAGCAGGAGCGCGGGATCCGGCCGCAGCACCAGCAGCGGCAGCAGCCACAACGTGTACCAAGGGTAGACAGCTGGCGAACAGACGACGAGTACCGCGACAACGATGAGCGCGCGCGTCGCGAGATCATCGAAGCCTGCGATGGGCCGCCATGCAGCCGCAAGTGCAACTGAACCAACGATGAAGGCCAGTATCGCGCGTGCCGTGAAATTGGCGGTGCCTTCACCCAAAAAGCCGAGCGCCTCGGAAATGCGCGCAACGATGCCGTGGACAATTGCGAAACCCGGCCCATTCTTGCTCCAAGACGCGGCATAAGCGGAAAGCCCAGCGCCCTCGCCTAGCCCCGCAGAAACAAAAGGCGCCAGCCATAAGCCCATGAGGCCCGCAAACACGCCGGCCGCCAGAAGCAACGTTCTGCGCTCGTTCGTCGCGGAGCGCAAGATCAGCGGCAGGAGAAGCATGGGCCACAGCTTGATACCGGCAGCAAGGCCGAGCATCGCCGATGCAGTGATAGGGCGGCGGCGAAACGCGAATAGCAGTGCGGCCAGCATGAAGGGGAAAATCAGAACGTCGAAGTGCGCAGAGTTGGCGACCTCTTTCAGCAGAACGGGGTTCCACCAATAGAGCGCTGTCCAGGCCCGCGAGCGGCCGAGCGCGTCAAGACAAAGAAGCAGAAGAGCGAACGTCGCGGCGTCGGCTGCGAGCAGAATTCCACGCCACGCGGTGAGACTGAATGGTGAGATGACATGGGCGAGCGCGAATGCGGCTTGCGTCAGCGGCGGATAAATGGTCGTCAAATCTTTGTGGTTGATGCGCTTGAAGACCGGGCCCGCCTTTTCTTTCAGAGCTTGCAGCGGGCCTTCTGAAACACTGGTTCTGATGTCTTCCGGCGATTTGAGATAGGGGTTCAACCCCTCCGCCACCACGGCGCCGTCCCAGAGATAGCGCTGATAGTCGTCTTCGAGGATCGGTTGGCTCGTCATGAGCACCAGGCGCGCGGCGAGACCAATCGCGAAAATGAACCAGAGAAGGCGGGCGGGAAATGAACGGCTGGGGAATGAGCGGTCGTTGCCGTCCGCGCCCTTCAGCAACCAGGCCATCAGGCCAAGATAAATCGCCCCCGCCGCCACGAGCCCCGCGACAAGAGCCAGCACCGGCATGTAGATGACTTCGCTCTCGTAACCGAAGCGGGAAGAGGCAAACTTTAGAATAATAGCGAATGCGATGACCAGCAGGCCGGTAGCGTACCAGCCTGCCGAAGCGCGTTGTGCAATCGACTTCGGGATCACGAGCCGCGATCGGTTTCGCACTTCCCGGTTTCGGGATTAAAGACCTTGCCGTCTTTGCACTTCTTGCCGGCTTCAACCGGCATGGCCAGACTGACGGCGACAAGGGCCGTAATGGCCAGGGCAAGTAGGCTTTTCATGGGGATTTTCTCCTCTAAATTGGGCGATAGACATAGTCTACGCTGGATGTTCGCCGTGGACCATTCAATCGTTACGCAGAGGGGCATGCAGGGTGCTTTTTCTGTTCCCAAGCCGGGAAATGAACGCTGCTCGACACATTGCTCGACTCTGTGCGGCACAAATGTCAAACGCTTGAGTGCACCCGTGACCCTTGCGCAACGCACGTCAATCAGCACGCCCGCAGAACCCCACATGAGCCCGATGCAGACCCCAGCGCTTACATCCGCCTCAGCCAAAGTGCGCCGCCGGCTCATTCCGTTTCTCATTCTTTGCTATTTCGTCTCGTATCTCGACCGGGTGAACATCGGCTTTGCTGGCCTGACGATGAACGCCGATCTCGGTATCGGTCCGGAAGCGTTCGGGTTCACGGCCGGGATTTTCTTCCTCGGCTATTGCCTGTTCGAAGTGCCAAGCAACGTCATGCTGGCCCGCTTCGGAGCGCGTATCTGGATTGCGCGCATCATGATCACGTGGGGCCTAGGTCATAGACTCATTAAATCGCATCCAAATTCGAATCGCAGCAAGTTTGACTGATGCCAGAAAGTTGGCGTCGTGCTTGTCGAAGCGTGTCGCAACGGCACGATAATGCTTGATGCGATTGAAGAACCGCTCGACGC
>JANOKZ010000202.1:0-5063 GCA_031419515.1 Hyphomicrobium sp. | reverse complement strand
ACGCAGCATGCGCTCGCGTGCATCTTGACCGAATTTTACTTCTTTAGAAGCCATGTGCGGCTACTCCTGGGGTAAAGCAAATACGAGTGGGGGGGTTCGAAAATTAGGCGACGGCCTTAACCTTGGCAGTGCCTTCCAGCACGCCGAGGATGTCGCTTTCCTTCATGATGAGCAGGTCGTCGCCGTCGATCTTGACTTCGGAGCCAGACCATTTGCCAAACAGAACGGTGTCTCCAACTTTGACGTCGAGGGGGATAACCTTGCCGGTTTCGTCGCGGGCACCGGGGCCAACGGCAACAATTTTGCCCTGCTGGGGCTTTTCTTTGGCCGTATCGGGAATGATGATCCCGCCGGCAGTTTTGGTGTCTTCCTCAAGGCGCTTCACCACCACGCGATCGTGGAGAGGACGGAACTTCATGGACTGAACCTCTTGATATCTATATGATTTTAATTGGATCGTTGGGCCTGGGCAAACCGAGTGAAAGGCCCGGCCGGATTGCGCGATAACGGACCAACCATGTCGCCATAGGGCCTGCTGCCAACGCACCCGGTATATGTCGCGCCTTGTTAGCAGTGTCAAGGGCTGAGTGCTAAAGCGGCTAACGCGGCCCGAGGCCGGGGGTGTTGAGTTTTTGCCGTCAACGGCTGTCGAGGGACAATGCCAACTCAGCACTGCCGTTACACACCGTTTGAAATCAGGCGCTACCGGCTCGACGCTGCGTATCGAAGGCTATTCTTAAATCTCGAAGTCGCTAAGCTTCGCGCCCTTTTTCAAGCGCTCGAGCACCCAATTGGGCTTGCGGCCGCGGCCGGTCCAGGTGTCGGACTTGTTGTCGGGATTAGCATATTTGGCAATACCAAGCGATTTGCCTTTGGCGGCACCACGCCCACCACGGCCGCCACCAAATAGCTCTGCAACGGAAAATCCGTGATTGCCGGCCAATTCGGCCATCTTGCGCTTCAATTCGTTGCGTTCTTGATCGCGAACCTGCGCAATCGCCTTTTTGACCTTCGTTTCGAGCTCAACCAGCTCTTTCAAGGTCATTTTATCGAGGTTAATACCTGTCTGTTTTTTCGGCTTTTGTTTCACGCTACCAAATCCTTGAATTGACGCTATCGCCAACATTTAGCCGAGTATATCCATTCATGCATCCTGATTCTGTCATATCGCGGCGATTTGTCGGGCAACGTGCTTAAAGACAGCGCACAAACAATTGTGATTATTCGCTGCGTAAGGCTTCATTATTCACTCCGCAAGGCTTCGATGGGATTAAGTCCTGCGGCCCGCCGTGCCGGGAAAAACCCGAAAAAGACGCCCGTTATGCCTGCAGCCGCCAGCGCGATGAGTATAACGCCCGGCGAAATGAGCACTGGCCATTGCGCAGCACTCGCAACCGCCGAGGCGGCACCAACACCGAGCGCTGTGCCTATCAGTCCGCCAATCAGACATAGGGTGATGGCTTCAACTAGGAATTGCCGCATGATATCGCGCCGGCGGCCGCCAACGGCCATGCGCAATCCGATTTCGCGTGTGCGCTCGGTAACCGACACCAGCATGATATTCATAATGCCGATACCGCCGACAATCAGCGACGTAATAGACGTCGCCGCGAGCAAATACGTCATTGTACTTAGCACTTCGGTGCGCGCTTTCATGAATTCGGCGAGATTGCGCACATTGAAATCGTCTTCGGCGCCGGGTTGTATTTTACGCCTGGCCCGCATCACGGCTTCGATTTCCTCTTGCGCGTCTTTCAAATCCGTCGCGGGATCGAACTTGATATAGATCTGCCCCGCCTGATCCGTCGTCAGCGTACTCTTGCCGAGGATCTGATTTCGTGCCGTCGTCATCGGCAAAAGCACAAGATCGTCTTGATCGCGCCCGAAACTCGACGGGCCTTTGATGGCCAGCACGCCGATCACAAGAAAGGGCGTATTCTTCACGCGAATGGTCGAGCCGACCGCATCGCTCCCCTGAAACAATTGCTTCACGACCGTCTGGCCTATGATCGCCACTTTCGCCGTGCCGCGTATGTCCTGCTGGATAAAATCGCGCCCAGAGACGACGGGCCAGTCGCGCACCGAGAGAAAATCGGCATGGACGCCGCTCAGGGTCGTCGTCCAATTGTTATTGCCAAAGACGACCGGGCCCGAACCATTGAGCTGACCCGAGATCGCCGCCACGCCTGCAACCTTTTCGCGGATGGCCGTCATGTCCGCCTCCGAAAGCGGCCGGTCGGTCCCCGCGCCCGCCGAGCGCCCCATGACGCGGCTGGAGCCGGAAAAAATCACAAGCATGTTGGATCCGAGCGACGCAATCTGCTTTTCGACTTCACTGCGCGCGCCAGATCCAACAGCAACGAGCACGATGACGGAGGCGACGCCGATGATGATGCCAAGCGTCGTCAGGATCGACCGAAGCAAATTCGATCTGAGCGCCGTCCAAGCGACGCCAAGACTATCCCACAAGCTCATGACGCGCCTCCTGCTGCCGCTGCGTGCTTTGTTGCTCGCTTCTCCTGCCGGACATCGTCAATAATCTTGCCGTCGCGGAAAGTGACACGCCGGTGGGCATAATCTGCAATATCCGCCTCGTGGGTGACCAAAATAACCGTCAACCCTTCTTCGTTCAGCTTTGAGAAGAGCCCCATGATTTCTTCCGAGGTCTTGCTATCTAGCGCGCCTGTCGGCTCGTCCGCCAAGAGGATCTTGGGATCATTGACCAGCGCACGGGCAATCGCAACGCGCTGCTGCTGGCCACCGGAGAGCTGGCGCGGGTGATGATCGAGCCTATCGCCCAAGCCCACTTGGCTCAAGCGCTCCCGGGCCCTCCCTTCCGGATCGACGGGACGCGGATGCGCATAGAGCATAGGCAGCATGACCTGACGCAGCGCTGGCGTCCGCGCCAGCAAATTGAACTGCTGGAACACGAACCCGATACTTCGATTGCGCATTTCAGCGAGGTCGTCAGCATCCATTTTGCTGATATCCCGGCCATCGATCGACAGGGTGCCAGTGGTTGGCACATCGAGCGCGCCGATCAAATTCATCATCGTCGACTTGCCAGATCCCGACGTGCCCATGATGGCGACGAAATCGCCCTCCGCGATCTCAAACGTTACGCCATCGAGCGCGCGAACGGTCTGCTCGCCCATGGTATAAATCTTGGCTACGTTTTCGGCGCGAATGAGCACTTTGGCTGCCGATCCGGGTGCCTGCTTGGTTGCCGGCTTTGCATCGCGAACGGCTTGGGGCGCGCTCATTTCTTTGCTTCGCGGGCGCGCACGATGACACGCTCGCCCTCCACAAGCTGCCCGCCGGCAATTTCAGTGAACTGGTCGTCGGAAATACCGAGGCGCACAAAGCGCCGCTCGGGCTGGCCATTCGCCGAGACAACATGCACGCCGCCTGCCTTGGAGTTTTCGCGCCCGCTTTTCCACTTGTCGAACAGAGGCCGCTGCTCGTCGGAAAGCGTCGGCCGCAACGTCTGTTCGATCGCCGCTTGCATGCGCTGACGCATGGCGGCCGGATCGGCTATATCGGCTGACACGCCCCCCGGCGCCGTCTGGCGCTGCGCCATCATTTTTTTGATCTCTTCGCGTACAGCCTGCTCCTGCTCAGTCGTCAACGCCAGATCGTCCTTCAATCGCGTCAGCATCCGCGCGCTGCGATCGGCTGGGTTGCTGCTGCCCGCCGTTTCGCCGCGCGGCTTGTAACGCAAGGCGTCGTTTGGCACGCGCATCGCGTCGTCTTTCTTTGCCACTTCGATTTGTACGTTGGCGGTCATACCCGGAAAGAGTTTCCGGTCGTCGTTCGACGCTTCGATGATGACGGTGTAGGTGACGACATTGTTGAGTTCCGTCGCAGCCAAGCGAACCTGCGTGACCTTGCCCTCGAACGTCCGGTCAGGATAGGCATCGACCGTGAAGCCGACTTTGTTGCCCTCCGCTACAACGCCAACGTCAGCTTCGTTCACCTGGGCTTCGATGCGGATGCGCCGGATATCTTGGGCAATCTTGAAGAGCTCCGGCGCCTGCAGGCTGGCCGCAACCGTTTGCCCGATATCGATCGTGCGCGAAATCACCGTGCCGTTGATTGGCGAAATGATCTTGGTGCGCTCAAGATCGACGTCGGCCTGTTTCAAAGCCGCCTCACGCTGCGTGATCACAGCTTTGGCGCTTTCAATTTGTGCCTTGGCAACGTCGATTTCAGCCCCTGCAATGGCCAAATCGCGGTTGGCGTTCTCAAGCGTCGCCGTCGCCGCAAAGCCTTTTTTCTGCAAAGCCTCTTGGCGCTCGCTCGCGCGCTCGGCCTGATCGCGAACGGCCTCGCCACGTTTCAATGCCGCTTCCTGGTTCGTCAGGCCAGCACGAGCTGCTAAGAGATCCGCCCGCGCTTGCGCAACTTTCGCATCAAACGTGCGCGCGTCGATAGTCGCCAACACATCCCCGGCTTTGACCTCGCTATTGAAATCGACGGAGAGTTTATCGACCTGGCCAGACAACTGCGAGCCAACAGAAACCGTCACCAGCGCGCGGACAGGGCCCGACGTCGAGACAAGCTTGCGGATGGTGCCTTTGGAAACCTCAACGGTATCGTATGCCAAGCTCGATTGTGGCGACTGGGACGGCGACAGCATCCATAGGGCTGCCAGACCGGCGGCCGCTACGGGAACCGCAAGAGTGAACAGGTATTTCAATGGCTTGGCCATAGGCACCTAAATGCTCCCTCGCGCTTTCGCGCCACTAGATATTCATAACGGCATTTGAGCTTAAATCCGTCGCTAAAGTCTATACGAACGCCAGATTGCCCCTAAAATTCGGCCTGCGTTGCATATGGCCCTGCGGAACCTCTCTGACAACCTGACGATGCGGGCCAATTGAGGGTCTCAGCCCGCCTGGGGCCACACGGGGCCACAGAGGTTTGCCAGTTGGCCGCTCTGCGGGTAGGGTCCGCCCTTGCCGACATCAAGCCTCTACCCTCCGAGGAGAACCATCACGTGACCTTGAAGCTTCCCGACCTCCCATATGCCTACGACGCGCTCCAGCCCTATATGTCGGCTG
>JANOKZ010000201.1:0-5534 GCA_031419515.1 Hyphomicrobium sp. | reverse complement strand
CTTCAGAAAATCCCTTTTCTGGCAGCGCCGCCGAAGCTATCGACGAAACCGAACGTCTGATACGCCAATCTCTTTCCGGCCAAATGATCGCCGACGTTCCACTTGGCGCGTTCCTCTCGGGCGGAATTGATTCCTCAACTGTCGTCGCCCTCATGCAGTCCATGGGCGCGCGGCCGGTCAAAACATTCTCCATCGGCTTTCATGAAACCGGCTACAACGAAGCCCCGTACGCCAAGGCCGTCGCCCAACACCTCGGCACAGACCACACCGAACTCTATGTCACCGAAACCGAAGCCCTCGCGACCGTCCGGCGGCTCGCCTGCGTCTACTCCGAACCCTTCGCTGACAGTTCTCAGATCCCAACGCTCCTCGTCTCCGCACTCGCGCGCCGCCACGTTACAGTCGCACTCTCGGGCGACGGCGGCGACGAACTCTTTTCCGGATACACGCGTTATGCCCTTGGGCAAAAAACGTGGGACCGGTTGCGCCACATACCGGCTCCACTGCGGCGCACCATAGCCAAAGCCGTCACCGCCGCCGGACCCGAGGCACTCAACCGGCTTCTACGGCCAGCCACCAGCCTGTTGCCGCAACGTTACCGGACGCAACGGCCTGGCGACACACTTGTCAAAGGCGCTAGCGTCGCCGCCTTGAATTCAATCGACGACGTCTATCGCGTTCTCGTCTCGCATTGGCAGGCGCCAGCCGATCTCGTCATCGGTGGCAGTGAACTACCGCTCCTCCATTCCAGAGACCTGCCCCAAGATCTCGATCCCGTGCGCCGCATGATGCACGAAGATCTCGTGCGTTACCTCCCCGACGACATCCTCGCGAAAGTCGATCGCGCCGCTATGTCCGTCAGTCTAGAGACCCGCGTACCATTCCTCGATCATCGCCTCGTCGCGTTTTCTGCGTCCTTGCCTATGCACATTCTGCGTCACGAGGGGAAAAGCAAATGGCCGCTGCGCGAAATTCTTTTCCGCCACGTACCGCGTCACCTCATCGACCGGCCGAAAATGGGCTTTGGCATTCCGCTTGATACTTGGCTGCGCGGACCGTTACGCGACTGGGCCGAAACTCTACTCGCTGAGCCGCGCCTGAACAGCGACGGCTTCTTTCATGCCGCGCCCATCCGCAAAGCGTGGACCGATCATCTCTCGGGCAATCGCAACATGCACCACCCGCTCTGGGTTATTCTCATGTTCCAGTCCTGGCTGGACCAGGAACGGCGCGGTGACGCATGACGAAAACGAAACTCCTCTATCTCGTCACCGAAGACTGGTACTTCGTTTCCCATCGCCTCGCGTTGGCAGAAGCCGCGCGCGACGCCGGCTACGATGTCACCGTTGTCACAAACGTTGCCAAACACGGCGGCATCATTCGCAACGCGGGGCTCAATCTGATCGCGGCCGATTTTGACCGCTCCGGCCTCAATCCCCTTCGCGACAGCGCGACAATCGCCAAACTCGCCGCTATTTACCGCCGCGAGAAACCCGATGTCGTGCATCATGTCGCCATGAAGCCCGTGCTCTACGGCTCCATCGCCGCGCGCGCCGCAAAAGTCTCCCGCGTCGTCAACGCCATCATGGGGCTCGGCTACGTGTTCACTTCTGAAAGCGCGAAGGCGAAAATTCTGCGCCCCGCGGTGCGCGTAGCCTTACGCGCCGCTTTGTCGGCGAAGTCATCGCGCGTCATTGTCCAGAACCGCGACGACCGCGCGCAACTCATCGCCTCTCAACTTGCGAAAGAAGCCAACGTGCGCCTGATCCGCGGCTCGGGAGTCGACGTCTCGGCATACCCCACTACACCGCCGCTCGCCGGCCGGCCGCGTGTCGTTCTTCCTGCCCGCCTCTTGCGCGACAAGGGCGTCGTCGAATTCATCGAAGCCGCACGCCTGCTGAAACGCGACGGCGTCGACGCCGAGTTCGTTCTTGCTGGCGCACCTGACCCCCTCAATCCTGCTTCTCTATCCGCGTCCGAGATTGCCGCTTATGTGCGCGAAGGCGTCGTCACTGATCTCGGCTGGTGCGACGACATGGCGTCCGTCTTCGCCGGCGCAACGATCGTATGTCTCCCGTCCTACCGCGAGGGACTTCCCAAGGCGCTTTTGGAAGCCGCAGCATCGGGCCGCGCCATTGTAACGACGGACGTTCCCGGTTGCCGTGAAATCGTCCAGCACGATGTCAACGGTCTGCTCGTGCCCGCGCGCGATGCCTATGCACTCGCCGCAGCGTTGCATCGCTTGATCGCTGATCCGGTTCTTTGCGCGAGGCTTGCCGCAGCGGGCCGCACACGCGTCGAAGCCGAGTTCACGCTCGCCCGCATCATTGCCGAGACACTCGCGGTTTATGCGGAGCTGTAGCTCACGTCCCTCTCGGCTTCGCGCGCGCTGTCGCAACCGCGTTCGCCGGATCGTCTGGCCAGACGTGTCTTGGATACTGCCCGCGCATATCGGCTTTCACGGCCGCCCATGAGCCCGCCCAAAATCCCGGAAGGTCGCGCGTGATTTGAATGGGACGGTGCGCAGGCGACAACAGATTCAACGTCAACGGCAACCGGCCACCCGCAATAGCCGGATGCTTTTTCAGCCCGAACAATTCCTGCACGCGAATGTGCAACGCGGGCGCGCCCGGCCCTTCGTAATCGAGCGCGTGCCGGTTGCCCGTTGGCGCCACGAAATGCGTTGGAGCTTCCGCCTCAAGCATTTGGCGCATGATCCAAGGCAACAGCGCATCCAGTGCCGCACCGAGATCGTCCGTCGTAATATCGGCAACGCGCGCCTTGCCCGAAAGGTAGGGTTGCAGCCACGCGCACGCGCCCGTGCTCAAGCCTTCATCCGTGAGATCCGGCCAATCGCCGCCCGCCTTGCGCAAAAACGCCACGCGCTCGCGCAATTGCACCTGCGCCTTGCTCCACGCCAGCTTCCCCGCGCCGAGCCGCGCAATGCCAATTGCCAACACGGCAGACACATCATCGTCCCGTTGCAGCGGCCTCGGCGCGCTCGTGAGCGTTATCGCCCCGAGCCGCCGCGTTCGTTTCGCGCGCACGGCTTCAGCGCTTGCGTCAAAACTCAACTCGTCGTTTTCCTCGAGACTGTCCGCCGCAAAGTTCATCACGTCCGTTTCATTCGCTGCAACGGCCAGCACAATGCGCGTCGCCGCCGCCTTGCCCTGCAACTCCGCAACAACGAGATACGGCGCGCGCGCTAACGGTTCCCTCACGTCAACGTTTCCAGCGCGTCCATTGGCCAGAAGATACTGCCCCGGCCCACCCCGCGACTTTGCAATGCGGTCCGGATAGGCGAGTGCCAACAACGCCGCTGTTGAAATCCCATCGTCACGTTTCCGCGCCGCGCCATTCGCCGCCGACTTCGCCCATCCCAACGCCAGCCTGCGCATATCGTCCGCGCGCCGCGACCAGTCACGCGCAAAACTCTCAAGCCGCAGCGCCAAGTCCACATCAACGCCACCCATGCCGCGTTCAACAAGCACCGCTGTAATCATCGCCGCGCGCACCTCAGCCCCGTGCGCAACAGACGCCACGAGCATGCGCGCCAATCGTGGCGGCAACGGCAACGCGCGCAACCGGCGCCCCTCGGCTGTTATGCGCCCAGCCTCGTCTAGCGCGCCTATCTCCTGCAATTCAGCTCGCGTCGCTTTAATCACACCTTCGGACGGCGGATCAAGCCAGAGTAACGTTCGCGGATCGGGCGCACCCCATTCGGCGCAATCGAGTAGCAGGCTCGACAGATCCGCCGATTTGATTTCCGGCTCGGAAAACGGCACAAGACCTTGCGTTTCAGGTTCGTCCCACAACCGGTAACAGATTCCGGCCTGCGTTCGCCCCGCGCGGCCACGCCTCTGTTCGGCAGACGCGCGCGACACCCGCACGGTCTCTAGCCGCGTCACGCCGGCTTCCGGTTCATATCGAGGCACGCGCGCTAAGCCGCTGTCAATCACCACGCGCACGCCTTCAATCGTGATTGACGTTTCGGCAATCGACGTTGCCAGAACGATCTTGCGCCGCCCAGGCTTTGCCGGCGACACGGCCAGATCTTGTGCTGCCATATCGAGCGCGCCATAGAGCGGCGCAATGTCGACCGCTGGATCGGTAACGCGTTCGCGCAGCCGTTCCGCAACGCGCAGGATTTCCCCTTGTCCCGGCAAAAACGCCAAAATAGATCCGTTCTCTTCGCGCAAGGCTTTTTGTACGGCGGCAGTCATATCGTCGTCAATGCGTTGCGACGCGCGGCCCAGGTATCGCGTATCAACCGGAAAGGCCCGGCCTTCGCTCTCGATGACAGGAGCATCACCCAACAACCGCGCCACGCGTGCCCCATCAAGCGTCGCCGACATCACAAGCAACCTCAAGTCTGGCCGCAACCCAGCCCGCGCCTCAAGCGCAAGCGCTAGTCCCAAATCGGCATCCAACGACCGCTCGTGAAATTCATCGAATAACACCGCACCAACGCCCGTTAATTCCGGATCATCCAAAATCATGCGCGTGAACACGCCTTCGGTGATCACTTCAATGCGCGTCGCGGCCGATACCTTCGACGATAGCCGGGCGCGCAACCCGACAAATCCGCCGAGTTTGTCGCCCATCAAGCCCGCCATAAACTCGGCCGCCCCGCGCGCTGCAATACGGCGCGGCTCCAGCACGATGATCTTTTGCGCTGCGAGCCACGGCGCTTCAAGCAAAGCGAGCGGCACCCGCGTTGTCTTACCGGCACCCGGCGGCGCAACGAGCACGGCACGGCCAGCCTCGTCCAGCGCCGCCATCACAGCGCCGAGCACGGCATCAATCGGCAATGGCGTGGAAAACTTCATTGCGTGTTCCTTCACGCCGCTGATAGTCCAGGCACAGTCCCAACCGCAAGGGCGGATAACCCCATAGCCAATAGGTTGCCTCATGCGAGGCCCTGGCAAGCCGGTTAAATGTCTGTTATGCGGCAGCTAGATCGCCGCGGACGTTCGCTACAGTGGCCGCGACACCGAAACGCACCAGGACATTACATGAAAATTCTTGTGACCGGCGCGGCCGGGTTCATCGGCTCTCACACCAGCAAAGTCTTGCTCGATCGCGGCGACGAAGTTATCGGCCTCGACAACATGAACTCCTATTACGACGTGCGCCTCAAGGACGCCCGCTTGGCCCGCCTCGAAGGCCGCAATGGTTTTCGTTTTGTCAAAGCCGATATCTCGAACCGCGAAGCCATGCAGACACTCTTTACTGAAGAACGCTTCGACCGCGTCATCAATCTCGCCGCGCAAGCCGGCGTGCGCTACTCGATTGAAAATCCGCACGCCTACATCGACGCCAATATCCAAGGCTTCTTGAACATCCTCGAAGGCTGCCGCCACAACGCCGTAGAACATTGCGTCTTCGCCTCATCGAGCTCGGTCTATGGCGCAAACACAACCATGCCATTTAGCGTCGGCCACACAGTCGATCACCCCTTGAGCCTCTACGCCGCAACTAAAAAATCCAACGAGCTGATGGCGCACACGTATGCCAGCCTTTATCGAACACCC
>JANOKZ010000200.1:0-27207 GCA_031419515.1 Hyphomicrobium sp. | reverse complement strand
CAATCGAGTTGCGACCGGACTTGGTTCCGCAAAGCGGGAGCGGCGTTTTCGCCGAGCCGCATGTCGGACCGGCGGCGGATGTCATCTGGACGAATCGCGGGACGCTGGCGAGCGACACGGATCGATTCAATTCGGTCTTCGGCGTGCGCAAGAGCTCGTGGCGCAACGATACGATCTCCGCCGTGGCGCCGGGCGCGAGATTGAGGCGGCGGAAAAATTCGCGGCGCGGGCTTTCGGCTGCCTTTTGCAGGCCTGAGAGCGAGGCGTCGTTCGGATGCGCGAGATAGGCTTCTGCGGCGCGCGTGACGTTCGCCGCATCGGGCTGAAGTTCGTCGGCGAGAAAGGCAAAGAACTTACGGCGATCGTCTGCCGAAGCAGTCTTGAGGCACGTCAGCAGCTGGCGCGCAATGGCAACACCTGAAGCCTCCCCGCGACCCGACATCAACGCCCGCGCTAGCGCTTCGACATTTTCCTCGTCGCCCGCGCCAAAGAGAGACTTCGGCAACAGCGCCCGGCTCTGCTCGGCAACCGTATTGAGGAGTTCTTGCAGGAATGAGACGTTCACGAGGCTACCATCCTTTGAGCGGTCCCCACCCGGCCATACGCCAGAAGGGACATCTTAACGATTCATCAATCATACCGGACCAGCATGGCAAGACGATAGTCAGCAAGAGCAAAGCCGTTATGACCGACACCCTCAGCTCAGGCCGGACAATGTCCAGCCTTGTACAGGCCACCAATGATACGGGCCGCGTGGCATTTTGCGGGCCGTATGTGCTGTCGGCCATTACCGGCTACGGGATTTCCAAGATCGAAGACGTGATCCGTCAGGGCCGCGATCTGCCGCCGGGGCGCAAGCCTGTCGTGCGCGGCACCTATGCCGACGAGGTAGAAAGCGCACTCGCGCACTTCGGCTATCGCATGGAGTTGAAGGAGAGCTTCATGCACAACGCCCGCAAGGAACGTCCCAGCGTTTGGACCTGGATGCAGAAGCCGCGCAACGTTTGGGCCTACTACATCCTCGCCATTCACAAGGGCAAAGAAGGCCACTGGATTTTGGTCAAAGGTGTCAAAATGTGTGACACCTTCACGGAGGGTAAATGGACCTTCGTGGTCGATGGCCCGCACAAAGGCTGCCGCATCATGGAAATCTTCGAAGTCAAAAAGGCCATCGACGCGTAAGTTTCCCGCCGCTATTCTGATGTGCTGCTTGCCACTGGCTGTCCCGTGCGCCGAGATGGCAGACGCCTCGCAAACGGAGTGCCACAGAGATGTATTTCAGCGGCCTGATCGGGTCCATACTGACGCTCGTCGCTTTTTTCGTGGCCATGAGCGCGCGCAAGCGCACGACCAGCCTCCAGGACCGCTTGAGACGCGCCGAAGACAAACTCGATGAGCTCGGCGGCGAAATACGCTGGATGCGAGAAGAGCGCCGCGGCGATGCGCCGGAAGACGACGGCATTTTCGTTTCTGATCAGGGCGGGCTGGCTCGTCCCGCCGTTGTCAAAGCCGAGATGGCGCCGCCACCGAAGCGGGAGCGTCTGGTCAACGACGCTCAGACTGGCGAGCCTCAAATGGATACGCCGAAGTCAAGCGTGCCGCCTATCGCACCTCCGCCACCACCAGCCGACGTACCGCGCCCGCCGGAAAGAGAGAGTTTCGAAGAACGGCTTGGCACGCAGTGGGCCGTATGGGCTGGCGGCGCGGCGCTGGCGCTTGGCGGATTGTTCCTCGTTCGTTACACGATTGAAGCAGGACTGCTGGGGCCGGGTGTCCGCGTGATCCTTGGCGCGCTGCTTGCTGCTGCGCTCGTTGCTGCTGGCGAGTGGATGCGACGCGGGGAAATCACGATTCCCATCGATGCGCTGCCGCAGGCTCATATTCCGAGCGTGCTGACTGCTGCCGGCACCATCGTTGCCTTCGGCACAATCTACGCTGCCCATGCGCTCTATGGGTTCATCGGACCAACGTTCGCGTTTCTAGCGCTTGGCGCTGTTGGTATTGTGACGATGCTGGCGGCCGCGATCCACGGGCCGGCACTTGCTGGTCTTGGACTTGCGGGCGCGTTCCTAACGCCAATGCTTGTTTCGTCAAACGCGCCTAATTTCTGGTCGCTCACGATCTACCTCGGCGTAGTCGCGGCGTCAGCCTATCTGCTGGCGCGAACACGCGGATGGCTGTGGCTCGCATCGTCCGCCGTTGCCGGTGCTGTGCTTTGGGGCTTGCTCATGACGTCCGAGGTCTCGGGCGCTGTGACAGTTGAAAACATATCGCTCGTCAACGCGGCCGCCGCGCACGCGATTTTGCAACTGGCGCTTGCTGCCGGATTCATGGCCTATGAGCCGCATCTTGGAACGCGCGACGAAAATGCGGCGCCAGATAGGATTGCGAGCGGCGCGCTCTCGGCGCTGACATTGCTCGTCTGCTTCTTCTTGGCGGCCGTGTCGTTCCAGTATTGGGGCTGGATGCCAGTTGCAGTCCTCGCCATCGCGGGCCTCACAGCGACGGGCTGGCTCACCACTCCTGCCGCTGTTGCGCTGTGCCTCGGCGGGCTTGTAGCCCTCGTCGCGCTTGCCATGTGGCCTGGATTACACATGCCGCCCGATCGCACGCTGCTCGCGCCCTACGCGGCAGGCGTGTTGCGTTTACCCGATAATGTTTCGAGCTATATCACTTCAGCAATGCTGCTGACGCTGGCGCCTGCGGGCGTTGCCGCGCATCGCATGTGGCGCGGGCCGTTGCTGCCGGAAACAACTACAGGATGGTATGCGCTGGCCGCAACCGTGCCGCCTCTCTTGGCGTTGATCCTGAGCTATCTGCGCATCTCGCAGTTTGATATCTCGATACCCTTTGCGCTTGGCGGCACGGCACTCGCCGGCGCGTTCGGCTTGGCCGCTGACCGTTTCGACAAGGCGGACCAATCCTATTCGGTGCCAGCTTACAATCTTGCAGCTGGCGCCTTCGCAGCGGCGGCCATTGCAGCGCTCGCCTTCGCGCTCATCGTCAGCACGGAACGCGGATACCTGACAGTGGCACTGGCTCTTGCGGCGCTTGGCACGGCGTACGTTGCGTCGCTGCGCGATATCCGCTTGCTGCGCTATGCGGTGACGGCACTCGGGCTCCTCGTGCTCGCTCGCGTTGTATGGGACCCGCGCATCATGGGCGCGGGCGTCGGAACAACACCGGTCTTCAACTGGCTGCTTGTTGGTTATGGCGTACCAGCAGCGGCCTTCGCCTTATCGGCGCGCCTGCTTGAGACGCGCGAGAAAAACGATTTGCCCGTCCGGCTCAGCGACGCACTGGCGGTTGTGTTCGCGGGTCTCCTCGCCTTCTTCGAGATTCGCCACCTGACCAACGGCGGCGATGTCTTTCACGCGGGCACGGATCATGTCGAGGCGGGGTTGCTGACGCTGGTCAGCATTTTCTTTTCATATGCTCTCGCGAAGTTGCATCTCGGCAAGGCCAATCCAGTGTTCGATGCGGCGTCGTCGATCTTTGGCGCAGCCTCGATCGCCTTCGCCGCGTTTGGATTGCTGTTCGGCGCCAATCCATACTTTACCAATGACCCTGTCGGCGGGCGCACCGTGTTTTCTTCGCTCATGACTGCGTATCTGCTTCCAGGACTAGCAGCCTTGTTCGTCGCCCGGCACGCGCGCAACATACGGCCCGCGTGGTTCACACGGGCGGCCGGAATTCTGGCAGTGACGCTGATCTTCTCCTACGTGACGCTTGAGGTCCGGCACGCCTTTCAAGGCGAACGGATGGTTCATTGGCTCGACACGTCCGATGCAGAGAGCTGGGCCTATTCCGTGGCCTGGCTTCTGCTGGGTATTGTTTTCTTAGGCTATGGCTTGCTGCGTGGTTCTCTCGAAGCGCGTATCGCGTCCGCCGCGCTCATCGTTCTTGCGGCATTGAAAGTCACGCTCTTCGATCTCGCCGGCATTGGCGGATTTTGGCGCGCCGCATCGTTCATCTGCTTAGGTGCGGTGTTGATTGGCATCGGGCTCGTCTATCAGAAGATTATTTTTGCAAAGCCCGCGCAAGCCGATCCGGACTGATTGGCAGATGCCGGAACAGTGCACCCGGTTTTGGGGCACGGGCCGTGCAAGCGCCGCTATTTGGTGACCAAACAGTTTACTATGAGTACAAGTTTCATCAGCGTGGTGACTTCAGTCCGGCTGGCCGCGCATAGGTGCTCATGATACCTTGCTCGTGTTTGAAATCTGACTTCGCTTCTGACTTCGCTTCTGGCAAGGACATATTGATATGAAAAAGTTTGCGGCGACGGCGCTCGCGGCCCTCATTGCCTTTGGGACCATTTTGCCCGCGTCATCAACACCGGCAGACGCGCGCCGCCGCGGCGCAAAAATTGCGGCTGGCGTTGTTCTCGGTGCTGCGGCGTTGGCCATCATCGCCAATTCGAACCGCGCGAACGCCTCTGTCTCCACGCGGCAGAGCCGCTGGGAACGGCATTGCAACCGCCTTTATAATCGCTGCGTGAACGGAAACGATTACGCCTGCGAGAAGTATGAAACGGGTGGCTGCACAGAATGATCAGATTCTCGTATCTTCTGCGCGAGGGCTAGAACTTAGTTGCGCTAGCCTTCGATGCCGTTTGCACTGCGAACTGGCGCGGTAATGCACCTGCTATATCTTTGAGCGCAACCGGCGATCGAGCAGCCTTTATCGGGTGCAGCTTGGCCAACTCCTGGCTGGGCGAAGCTTGCACTATTTGTGAACGCGGATCACCAGCAGTCTGACTTCAACATACATCGTAACTGCTAGCGACCTTAGTCGTAAGACCTAAGTCTCGCCCCGCACTAACCGGCTTGACTGTTGGTTAACGGGTGGCAGATTGGCTTCATTCCTGGAACTGCTCTGTGGGCCGAGGGGCAGGGTCTTAAGACGCGGCATTTCGGGCCAACGTCCGGCAATTCACATTCAACCGACACGCTCAGCATCGGAACATTTTCACGCCCGGGGCGTTTCAAGCCGTTGGAGGCCGTGATGCGTAAAGACTCGGAACTGAATGCCAATAAGCACGTGGTTTCTCTGCTCATTATCGCGGGGGTCACCGCACTGATGATCTCGACCCAGATGCGGAGCGCGGCGCAAAAACCGCAGCGGTTCAGCGACGTTCTCCGCGACTTGGAATTTCCAGGCGTGGTGCGCTCTGAACCCTCGTCGACTCTGATCGAGAGCCCCGTGTCTGGACGCATCGAGTTTCTGACCGAAGGCGATGACAAACCCGTCAAAGCAGGCACGGTCATCGCGCATGTGCAACAGGATGCCACGGTCTCGACGATTGAACGGCTGCGCTTGGCACTTGCGGCGCATTATGTCCGCAAAGCGGCCTTGAGCGCCGCGCTTCACGATAGTGGCAAAATTGAAATTGCTGCACTGGAATTGGCCGATGTCGAAACATCACCAACCGCCCTCGCAGCGCTCGAACAACTAATCCTCGCACAGCAGGAAAGCCTGAGCGAGCAGCAGAAATATCAAAAGCAAAAGCTCGAAGCAGGCGAAAAGCATGTCGAAGCCATAACGCGCAAACTGGACTTCCAGAAATTTATTCGCAGCAAGACAACCGAGCAATTGGCAAATCTCGCCGCCGAGCGCCGGCGCATTTCAGACATGGTGGCGCGCGGCACGTTCCCGGTCAACCGCGATTCCGATCTCGCACGCCAGGAGATGGCCCTGCAGGCGCGCATTGCCGAAGCAGACGCCGCGCTTGCCGATATCGAAATAGACAAAGAAACGGTGCGCCTCGCGGCGTACGAGCACATGAAGTCGCGGCGAGACGAAGCCGTCGCGGGGATCGAGGAGGTAATAGGCAAAATTGGCGATGCAAAGGGGCGGCTGGTCGAGGCGCACAACATGCTCGAAAGGGCCGACATTCGTGCGCCTCACGACGGATACCTGCGCAATTTTAGGATCAAAACGTCCGGCCTGACCGTTGTCGCCGGAGAGCCGTTGGTTGAAGTCACGTTGCCTTACCAGTCTTTTCTCGTCGAAGCGACGGTTCCAGCCGAAGACCATGCGGCTATGGAAAAGATTGAAAGCGCAGGCATCCGGCCCGGTCCGCGCGCCAGCATGAACGCCCCCTTGATTCCGGCAACGCTCGACGGCCTGATGAGCAACGATGGGGCCGGCTTAGAGGCGGGCCACGAACAACAAACCGTCTACTTCAGCATCGATGAGGGTCAAGTTCCGGCGGG
The DNA here is from genome assembly GCA_031419515.1 of Hyphomicrobium sp. Classification (GTDB taxonomy): domain Bacteria; phylum Pseudomonadota; class Alphaproteobacteria; order Rhizobiales; family Hyphomicrobiaceae; genus Hyphomicrobium_B. The sequence goes on along the minus strand of JANOKZ010000200.1, from coordinate 20,989 downwards.
CGTCCGAACAAAATTCCGGACAGGATATGCGGTCTCAGTGTCCGTCCGCCATGCGATAAATCCGAATGACGCATTTTCGGTGCGTCAGCCGCCAGCGACCCGCGCGCAGGCGTTTTTGCGCAACCTCCCCTGGCTCTTCGACGGCGCGCCCAATAGCGTTCGGGTTGCGATCGGTGATGTAGTCATTCCCAAGCCGCCCGCAATCCATATCCGGGCTTCGTTAAACGGCGAGGCTCCGCTACGCCACCTTCTTGAACGTCTCAAAAGCTCTCTTAATCGCGTCCGGGTTGCGGTCCGAGACGTAATAGTTGCCCAGCACCACGCGATCCATATCCGTGCGCAAATAGCAGGATATGGCTTCGGCCGGGGCGTTGACGACCGGCTCCTGCCTGTTGAAGCTCGTGTTCAGCAGCACAGGGATACCGGTCAGCTTGGCGTACTCCTCGATGACTCCGTAGTACCGCGGGTTGGCCTTGCGCTCGATGGTTTGGATGCGCCCCGTGCCATCGACGTGCGCGGCCGCTGGGATAAGCGCGATCTTGTCGGGCCTGATCTTTGGCGCCACTGTCATGAAGGGATCGGGGTGCTCGTATTCGAAGAATTCGTTCAGGCGCTCGATGAGGACTACTGGCGCAAACGGACGGAACGGTTCGCGATGCTTGATGCGGGCATTGATCAAGTCCTTCATCGCGTTCGACGTAGCGGACGAGAGGATGGAACGGTTGCCAAGCGCGCGGGGCCCGATCTCGGCCCGCCCCTGAAACCACCCGACGATTCTTTGTTCGCTTAGATCTTTGGCAACGCGTTTCAATAACGCATCTTCTTCCATATGTTCGTATTTAAGTCCTGCGGCGCCGAGAGCGGAAACGATCTCGGCGTCGCTGTATTCTTTGCCGTAGAACGCGTGCGTCAATTCGAAGTCGCGCTTATTCCCAAGCGTGTTGTGCCAGTGATAGAGCGCGCTGCCGAAGCACACACCCGTGTCCGACGCGACCGGCGGCACCCAGACGCGATCAAAATCCGTGTCGCGCAGGATGCGCCCGTTGGCGACGCAGTTGAGCGCCACTCCGCCGGAGATAACAAGGTTCTTGTTCTTATGGACGCGATACAGTTCCCGCGTGATGTGGATCAGCGCTTCTTCGGTCCAATGTTGCAAAGCCCAGGCGATGTTGTGGTGGTGCTCGGTCAAAGGCTCGCTTGATTTCCGGCGCGGACCGAAGGCTGAATAGAACTTCGGCTTAAAGGGCTCGATCAATCCGTGTGTCGGATAATTGATGTAACTCTTGTTGATCTGGATGCGCCCGCCAGGCAGCAGATGGATGAGATCCTTGAACTTGTCCTTATAGGCCGGCCCGCCCATCGCGGCCAACGCCATGACGGTTCCCTCTTGAAAAAACGGGAAGCCCAAATGCTCGGAGACGCAGGTGTAGAGCATGCCGAGCGAGTCAAACATCGGGTCTGACCACTGACGCTCGATTTTGTTGCCGCGCCCCTTCCACGCGCTCGTTGCGCCATCGTCGCCATAACCGTCGGCCACGAGAACGGTTGCCTCTTCGAAGGGCGATACGAAAAATACCGACGCGTGGGATTCGTGGTGGCCGACTTGGACGATTGGCGGCTGCTTCTTCAACCCGAACTGACTGAGCATACCGAGCTTCAGGCGCAGCGGCACGTTGAGCAAACCTGTTGTGTGCGTGCGGTGCGCTTCGGGGCGCAAGAGATTGAGGCTGGCCGGCATATCGCCGAATACGGCGCCGAGAAGAGAGCGGCGGATGCGCTCCATGTTCCAGGGCGTCGTGATGACATCAATATCCGAGAGATCGAGCCGGCCGCCTTGCCCGAACACAGTGTCCATGGCGTGGCGCGGATACTTCAACGTGTGCTTGATGCGGTTGAAGCGCTCTTCTTCCAGAATGATGTTCGGCTTGCCGTCCGTCAGCAGCGCAAGGCCGGCGTCATGGGAGGTATAAACGAGCCCGAGAATATTCACGCAATTCGTCCTTCAACACTTTTCAATAAGGGCCCATTCGGGCCACGAGCGTAAAGCGCTCGCCCGGTTGTGCCACGGTACAAACCTTAATACCGGTTCTTCCACGCTTAAATTAAAGGGAGCGCGAACGTTTGGTTAGCATAAAGCCGAATGCGCGGGTTGTATCGCGCATTTCCCCGAAAATCGCGTTCGCAATCTATTGCGCGTTAATCCTTCGCGCGTTCGACGTAGGAGCCGTCGGCCGTCATGACGACGACGCGGGTGCCAGCGCCAATGTGCGGGGGCACCATGACGCGTGCGCCGTTCGACAATTTGGCAGGCTTGAAGGATGACGATGCCGTTTGGCCTTTGACGACAGGGTCGGCTTCGACGATTTCAAACGTCACGCGCTGTGGCAGCACGATGGCAATGGGATTGCCTTCGAAGAGCGAGACCGAGCACGTCATGCCGTCGACCAGCCATTGGCCTTGATCGCCAACGACATCCTTCGGAATCAGGATCTGATCGAAGGTTTCGGGCTCCATGAAGTTGAAGCCCATGTCGTCTTCATAGAGGTAATTGTAGTCCCTCTCGTCGAGGTAGGCCTTCTCGACCTGATCGGTGGTGCGATAGCGTTCGGTCAGCTTGACGCCATCCTGAATGCGCCGCAGTTCGAGATGCGTGACGGGCGTGCCTTTGCCGGGATGGATATTCTCGGCCGTCATGACCACGGCCAGCTTGCCGTTGACGTCGAGGACGTTGCCTTTGCGGACCGAGCTTGCAATAACCTTCACCACGGCGTGGTCTCCGTTCGTCTGTTCTGGGCCGGCGCAACGAGAGTTGCCACACACCCGGCACTTGAGGGCGGGGATTTCTGAGCCGCTTCATACCTGCTTCGGGCCAGAAGGCCAAGTGCGGCCTATAACCAGAGCGAACCCAGCGCAATTTCAGATGAAAACCCTTGATAATGGCCCCTCTCCCTGGTGGAGCGCCGATCGCCACGCCGACAGGCGGCCGATCCTCATGGCCCGCGCGCGCATCAAAACTGCCATCCGGACCTGGTTTGAGGGGCAAGGTTTTATCGAAGTTGAGACGGCGTGCCTGCAGGTGTCGCCCGGAAACGAGACGCATCTGCATGCGTTCAAGACCGAGGCTGTGGCAACGGACTTAGACCGCCGCGATTTCTACCTCCACACCTCGCCCGAGTTCGCGATGAAGAAGTTGCTTACGGCGGGCGAGGAAAAGATCTTCACGTTTGCGCCATGTTTTCGCAACCGCGAGCGTGGGCCGCTGCATTCGCCCGAGTTCACAATGCTCGAGTGGTATCGGGCGGGGGCCAGTTACGAGATGTTGTGGGACGATTGTGCGGCGATATTGAAAATTGCGGCAGACGTCACCGGGCGGATGGAATGGTCGTGGCGCGGCCGCTCCTGCGACATGACCAAGAATTATGATTGGACGACGCTCGACCAGGCCTTCACGCAGTTCGCCGAAATCGCGCTCCTTGAGACTTACGACGAGAAATCGGTCGACCGCACCGCACTTGCTGACCGGGCTCGCGCCAAAGGCGTCACCTTCGGCCACGATGACACTTGGTCCGATATTTTCAGCCGGGTGCTCGTGGAGAAAATCGAGCCCTATCTCGGTGTATATCGACCCGAAGTTCTTTGCGAGTACCCCGTGCATGAAGCGGCGCTTGCCCGGCCCAAATTGGATTACCCGCGCGTCGCCGAGCGCTTCGAGCTTTACGTCTGCGGAGTGGAACTGGCGAACGGCTTTGGCGAGTTGATTGACGCGGCCGAACAGCGCCGCCGCTTTGAAAAATGGATGGACGATAAGGCACGCATTTACGGCGAACGCTATCCGATTGACGAGGATTTCTTGGCGGCTCTTGAACATATGCCGCCTGCATCGGGCTGCGCGCTAGGCTTCGACCGGCTCGTCATGCTGGCCACCGGCGCGGCGCATATCGATCAAGTCATCTGGACACCGCTGCCCGGGCCGGGCAAGTAGTTGACTAGGTGTCTGACCCTCGCCCGCCGGAGGCGGGAAGAATTGGGGGGTCTGACACCGTTGCTCGGCTCCAGAATTTTGCCATGGTGTCAGACCCGGAGGGTCAGACACCTTTAGAGATCACGCTATGCCAACACAAACTCACTCCGGCGGATGCCAATGCGGCGCGATCAGGTTTCGCGTCGAGGGCGAACTTGGCGACGCGTCCGTCTGCCATTGCCGCATGTGCCAGAAGGCGTTCGGCGGGTTTTACGCGCCACTCGTCTCTACACGCGGCGCAACCGTCATATGGACGCGCGGCACTCCAAGTTATTTTGCCTCATCCAACTTCGTGAAGCGCGGGTTCTGTTCGCAGTGCGGCACGCCGTTGAGTTACGAAGCACCAGATGGCGTCGCACTGGCCATTGGCGCCTTCGATCATCCTGAGCGAATTGTACCTATCGTTCAATTCGGAACCGAAGGTAAACTGCCTTATGCGGACGCTATCCCAACGCTCTCCGGACACCACACCATGGACGACATTGCCGCTGCCCCTTTTCTCGACAAGATCGACTCGTATCAGCATCCCGATCACGACACCGATGTATGGCCACCCAAATGAATGAAATGTTGCGCCCGCTGCGCTCAGCCGATGATCTCGTTCTCGCTGGACTTGTGCCCGAGGCGGCGCGGGCCGATGTTGCGCGTGTCGGCCAACGCTATGCGATTGCTTTGACGCCGGCGGTAGCGGCACTAATCAATCGCGACGACCCCGCCGATCCAATCGCGCGGCAGTTTGTGCCGAATATCCAGGAACTCAACACCCACAGGGCAGAGTTAAGCGACCCAATTGGCGATCGCGCGCACAGCCCCGTGCCCGGCATCGTGCATCGCTACCCGGACCGCGTGCTGCTAAAGATCGCGAGCGTGTGTCCGGTTTATTGCCGCTTTTGTTTTCGCCGCGAGATGGTTGGACCCGATTTAGGCGAAGCGATGTCGCCGGAGGACGTTGCAACAGCCCTCGCCTACATCCGCGCGAACCCGCAAATCTGGGAAGTGATCCTAACCGGCGGCGATCCGTTCGTGTTGTCGCCGCGTCGCGTTCAGGATGTCACCGAGGCACTTGGCCAAATCCCGCACGTCAAAATTCTGCGCTGGCACACGCGCATTCCGGTTGTCGAGCCAAACCGCGTGACAGCCGAACTGGTACACGCGCTCAAATCTTCGGCCAAAATCGTTGTCGTAGGATTGCATACCAATCACGCGCGAGAACTGACGGCCCCGGCGCGGGTAGCGATTGCGCGGCTTGTGGATGCTGGCATTCCCGTCGTCAGCCAGACAGTGTTGTTGAAAGGTGTGAACGACAATGCCGATATGCTCGAAGAATTGATGCGCGCACTCGTCGAGAACCGTGTGAAGCCGTACTATTTGCATCATGGCGATCTAGCGCCGGGTACAGCGCACTTTCGAACAACTATAGCCGAGGGTCAGGCTATTATGCACGAGCTTCGCCGCCGCCTTTCCGGCCTTGCCCTTCCTGCCTACGTCCTCGACATTCCCGGCGGGCATGGAAAAGTCGAAATCGACGCCAATGTCACCGCGCTCGGTAACGGAACCTACACGGTTCGCGATCCCAATGGGGGGGAGCATAGATATACGGACACTATCGAGTGATGATCCTGCGCGCATACCTCTCGGCCATCATCTTCGTGACAACATCGGCGGCGGCCCTCGCTCATGCCGATTGCCCGGCTGTGCCGCCATCGGTGAAGGATCTAAAGCTCGAACGCTTCTACAATGATCGCGCGGGATCGATTGTCGATCCGGCGAAGATGGAAGAGCACAAGGCCGAGACCGCGCCGCTGACGGCGTTCGTTAGCTACATCACCAAACAGGCCGACCGCGCGAATAGCCAGCGCAGCGGCCCGCTCGATACGGCAAGGTGCGCTCTCTCATGGATCAAAGGTTGGGCGGACGGAGGCGCATATCTTGGCTCGATGGACTCGAAGCAATCTGAAGCGCAGCGCAGGTGGGACCTGGCTGGGACGGCGCTCGCATATGTGAAGCTGAAGCGCTTTGCGACCGCGGAGGATCGCGTCGCAATCGAGCCTTGGCTGATCAAATGTGCGGACGCGGCGCGCGCGCACTTTGACGATGCGGGGATCAAGCGCAACAATCATTGGTATTGGATGGGGCTGGCAGCGGCGGCTGTTGGAATTGCAGCGGACAGCGATAAGCATGGGCAGATGGCGAAAAGTATCTTCGAGGACGCGATGATGGCCGTTACGCCTGATGGCACGCTTCCTTTGGAGATGGCACGTGAAGCACGCGCGCTGCACTATCATGTGTTTGCGCTAGAGCCGCTCGTCGTGCTCGCGGAACTCGCAGCAGCGCGGGGCGAGGATTGGTATGCGGTGGGCGATGGCGCCCTGCACCGCCTTGTTGCGAGGACGGCGGAGGGCCTTCGCAATCCGTCTGTGTTCGACAAACTCGCGGGCGTTACGCAGCAGCGCCCCTTCAAGCCCGGTTATGGCTGGGCTTGGCTTTATCGAGAGCGCCACTTCGGCCGCATGCCCGACAGAATCGAGCAACCAATCGGACATCGATGGATCGGCGGGGACGTCGATGTGTTGATGCGGGTGTTGACACGCAAGTGATCGTCATTGACGCTGCGCCATTCGCCAACCCGGATTGAGCGGCGTGATGTATTGCGCGTCCACTTGCGGAGGCCGTGTGCAGTAGCGGATATTGGCGCAGCGAACGTTGACAGGCGGGTGCGTGGCATCGACGCCAAGTTTGGCGATATGCGCACAAACTTGAATAATCTCGCTCTTCCCGAGCCACCCCTCATCAACGCCGCGCCTTGCCGCCGCGCAATCGGCAGCCAACTCATCGTCCCCAACAGTCGGGTCGGAATGGGCGCATTCGTGCGCTAAGATAAACTGCTGAACAGCTTTCGCTTGCGTGTTGAGGATCGTTTTGTTCAAGACGACGAGCCTGAGCCCGTGCACATAATAGCCCGATGTCGTGCCATGGGTCAGTTCGGCTTCGACGACATCCGCGCCAGGGCACGGCGCGATATCGCCGGCCGCAGAAATTCCTGTGCTCACCGCATAACATAGGAACGCGGCGGCTAGACGGCCTCGATGAATTTTGAAACGCGTCATCGCGAACTGGCCTCCGGCCTGGTTGCTTATGAGCGAATTTCCAACCCCGACTGGCTCGTCTCCGGACTCGCGCATTGCGCAGCCCGCGCGGCACATTGTTTCTGAGGCTAATTCGATTCTCGCCCGTCAAGCGCAACTTTCGGATCGCCAGGAGCGCCTTTGCGGCACCGCGTGGCTGACCGGTCACGCACTGCGTGAAGTGCCGGAATATCGTGCGCAACGCCTACATAACGCACGGAGCTGGAGGGAAGTTCCAAATTTACGGTCGCGGCCGCCGGAACAACGCGGCGATCACCCCGAATATCGCGCCAATCGGCCCAGTGACGAAGGCGCCGGTCATTGCGGCTTCCATGCTTCTGTCGTGAGAATTTGACGAGAGAAGCTCGATGCCTGCTGCGCCCAATGTGGCGCCGATGACGTAACCCGCAATTAGACCAAGAACTGCGCGCCCTGCCTTTCCCATCTGCGATTACTTCACCGCCGCCAAGGCGCCCGCAGCGTCCGCGATGCCAGCACCAAGATCGGCGGATTGGCCGGAAGGCTTGTGCGCACTCGAAAGCAGCAGCGCGCGAATGTCTTTGGGTGTGAGTCTCGGATTTTTTTCAAGCATGAGCGCGGCAATGCCGGACACGTGCGCGGCCGCCATCGAGGTGCCGGACGAGATGTCGTAGGCACCCTTGGTCGCGGCTGCGATGATATCGACGCCCGGAGCAGCGACCGCGATGTAATCTCCGCGGTTGGCATTTTTATAAAGTTGATCGGCGTTGTCGGTTGCGGTGACGGCGATGACGTTCGGATACGCCGCCGGATACGCCGGTTTCGCGTCCGGTCCGCCGTTTCCGGCTGCAGCTATGATTGTCACGCCCTTGGCTTGCGCCGCCGCGATGGCTTGCCCGAGGATCGGATCGTTGGGCCCCGCAAAACTCATGTTGATGACGCGCGCGCCGCTCAGCACCGCAAAATCGAGCGCTTTCAAAATAGCGAGCGTATATGACTGCGGCTGGCCTTGGGCGTTTCCCGCGAACGCACGAATGGCGAGAATGCTGGCGCCGGGCGCAACGCCCATGAGTTCCGCGCGCGCGCCGAGGATGCCGGCAATCGCCGTGCCGTGGTTTTCAGGCACGGGCTTCGTTTCGCCAAGCGCATCGAAGGTTTCGGTGATGGAACCGCCGAACGCTGGATGCGTTGTATCGACTTGCGTGTCGATGACCGCGATTTTCACGCGCTTGCCTGATGCGATTTTGTGGGCTTCCGCGAGTTTCAGTTTGTCAGGCGCGTACTGTGGCACGGGCAACGCTTTGGCGGCGCCGTTGGCAATGTAGACGTAATGCGGTTGAGCGATGATGATGCGCACGTCCACCGAAATGGCTTGCAATACGGCATCAACGGGGCGGGCATCAGGAATGCGGATGCGCACGACCCGCTGATTGAGCAGCGTCGAAACGTAAAGCGTTTCGCCGGTCAGGTTTTGCGCGCGCAGAATGGCGAACACGTCAGCGTTGCCGAGCGACGCCGGAAACGTGACGATGATTTCACGATCCAGGATTTCTGGCACGACGGGGCCGATCAAGGCACTCGTGCCCGGTACTCGCGTGAAGACGGAGCCGGCCGCTGGACCAGGGCGATACTTCGGCAAGCGGCGCAGAAGATCGAGCACGGAAGGCGCATCCGGCAGGGCTTGCGCATAGGCTGTCGCGGGAAGTGCCAACATGGCCAGCAAAGTGAGACTAACGGCTTTGTGGATACGTTTCATGGCACGCCTCACGGAGTTTCTGGAGCAGCGGACGCGAAGGAGACGAGATCGGCGCGGGATTTGAGTTTGGCGAGTGCGGCATCGGTGGCGTCTTTCGATAGCGCTTCATCACTCAAACGGACGCGGAACACGCCGCCAGCTTTTGGGCCTTCAACGATTGTGATCTTGTTCTCGGCGAGGAACGCCGAGAGCGTGCCCGCAAGGGCCGCCGGCTGGAAGGCAACGAGCGCGAACGTGCCCTTGGCGGCTGAAGCGCCAGGACCGGCCGCCGTTTGATAGCCCGCTCCCTGCCCGCCAGACAAGAGTGAGCCAAGCGATCCGCCGAGGACGGCGATGGCGAGTGCCGCGCTGATACCCGCATAGGCAAGCTGCCTTGGTGCAAGTCCGCTGAGAAACAGTCCGAGCTTGTCGATCAACGACGCTTTGACGGAATGCAGGCGTGCGCTTGGGCTTGCGGCGATAATGGCCTTAAGTTTGTCGAGAGCGTCGCGCGGGGCTTCGATCTTAGCGTTGGCCGCAAAGATATCGTCGGCTTCATCGCGGGCGAGCGCGATATGGGCGCGGGCGGCCGGGACTTTGGCAACATAGGCATCGACCTTGGCTTTGTCGGCAGCACTGATTTTTCCTGAAACATACCAAGGCAGCAGTGCCTCGAATTCATCAGCCTCGGATAGGATTTCGGTTTCGTTTGTCATAGCTTTGCTCATGGCCAGCCTCTATCAACGCCGCGCTCTTTCAGGATTTCGCCCAACTTCTTGCGCGCGTAGAACATGCGGGTTTTGACGGTTGCTTCGGGGATGGAGAGAACTTCTGCCACCTCTGACACGGATTGTTCCTGGTAGTAGACGAGATCGAGAATTTCCCGGTGCTCGGGTGAAAGTCCTTTCATAGCGGCGCGGATCTGCGCGGCCTTGTCGACTTTCTGCAGCGTGACTTCGGGCGTATCGTCCTCGTCTTCAATTTGTCCGGCCGTCTCTTCGTCGTAGCCGGAGACTTCGCGCTTTTTGCGAAGCGAACTGACCGCTTTGTTATGGGCGATCGACAAGAGCCACGTCGTTGGCTCCGAGCGGCCTTCGTACCGGCCCGCGCCTTGCCAAACTCCTAGAAAGACCTCGTTCAAGAGTTCCTCCGCCATTGCTTCATTGCGCACGACCCGGACGAGATACCGGAAAACACGGGTCTGGTTTCGCGTGAAGAGACGTTCCAAGGCTTTGGCGTCACCAGCGGCAATTGCCTTGATGAGCGCGCGATCGTCGTGGGGTTGTTCCATGGCGTCTCTGCCACTCTTGGGGGGTTGGTCGCGGGAGCCGAGTAAAAGGTTCATAGCCAAGGTTAACCCCTCGCCGCACAACCTGGCCACAGAAGAAAGTTGCCAGATAACCCTAACGGCTGCCAGGGAGATTTTTTTTTGGCTCATTTTTCCCCGGGGGGTCTGGGCGGGGTTACACTTGAACCTTAGAGAGGCCAACTGCGACCCAAGTCTCGAGCGGCGGCCGTGCCGTCGATAGGAACCGTCGAGACCTTGGAGAAGAACAATGTTTGGTGCTAGTTTTGACCAGTGTGCCTCGCGAGGCGGCAATTTCGGCCAGCCCGCATATGGCACAGAGGGCTGCACAATGAATTGGGTTGCACGCGCAATATTCGGCGCGGGGCTGCGCATAGCAGCTGCCGCTATGGCACTTTCGGTATTAACTGTGTTTCCGGGTGCTATCGGGAATTCCAACGCAATTGCCGCCGAACCCGGAATCGTCAAGCGAGGCGATGCGGCTGTTACAGGATTTTCGGGAACAAAGGCCGATAGGGACATTCCGGCCGACGTGCACCCGCTCGACCGCACATTTATAAAACTCGACGGACATTCGGTGCAGATTTTCGATCTCTCGGTTTTGGGCACCGGACCGCGCGGGCAGGTGTCCGACGCGCTTGCCAAGTTGCAGATCAAGGCGCGCGAAACGGGTCAACTTTTCGGCGTGACGCTCGACGATGGCGGCGCGGCCAAAGTGCCGAATGTCTATGTGACATCGACGTCCATGTTCGGATTGCAGATCGTCAAGGACGGCGCAAACGGCAAACTCGACCGGCTCGTCAATGGCGCGGTAGGTGCCAAATGGATGCCGGGCCAATTTGGTTTGGAGAAAGACGGTACGCCCGGCGCGATCTACAAAATCGACGGCAAGACAGGCGCTGTCTCTCTGTTCGCCAACGTGAAGTTCGATGACCGCGACAATGCCGGGCCCGGGCTTGGCAACATCTCGTTTGACCGCAAGACGCAACAGCTCTTCGTTTCCGATCTCGAAACCGGCCTCATTCATCGCTTCACGCTCGATGGCAAGGAACGCGACGTCTACGATCACGGAATGTTGGGCCGCAAGGCGCAAAAGCTTGAACCTGTGGCGTATGATTCTTCGCGCCGCATGGACATTGCGAGTCCAGCTTTCAATTCGGAAGACATCGCGACGTGGGGCTTTGCGGATGAACGCCGCCGAGTGTTCGGCCTCGCTGTCAGCGCTGGCCGCCTCTATTATTCGGTCGCTGAAGGGGCCTCGGTTTGGTCGGTTTCAATCGACGACGAAGGAGATTTTGGCAGCGACGCGCGTATCGAGCTAGAAATCGGCAAGGCCTATCCCGGCACCAACATCACCGACATCGTCTTCGACGGCAACGGCATGATGTACCTGTCGAGCCGCGGCGTTGCGTCCGGCAGCTACGATTACGCCAAGTTTGCCTCGCCCCAGCAGGCGTTCGTTGTCCGTTATCACTGGGACGAGAAGGACGGCCGCTGGGCCGCGAAGCCGCAAGAGTACGCCATCGGTCTTGCCAAAGAGCACAACGCCACGCTCGGCGGCATCGCGCTCAACTACGGTTACGACAAAAACGGCAACATCAATTATGGATCGTGCCGCCAGACGCTTTGGAGCACGGGCGAACATTTGCGCGAAGGCGAAGATGTGCAGCAGGCCGCACTCGGCGGCGCAAAAATCGTGCACGGGCTTCAGGGCCACTACAAATCGCGCGTGCGCCCGGCCAACGAGCCGCCGAATGAATCCTGGTTTGTCGATTACGACGGCCGCCACGACGACGCGGACGCGTTCGGCCATGTTGGCGACGTGGCAATTTACGCGCCGTGCGAAGGCGCCCCGGTCGAACTGCTTGAAGACAAACCGCACTACATCAATCCCGAGTTGCCGTATCCGGCAGATGAGGCAGGATTGCTGCTCGACAAGCGCTGTTACGCAGGTGCCATTGGTGGCAAGATCCGTTGCACGATTACGCTGCGCAACGTCTCGGCAGCCGTCTTGACGGACGCCGTCACGATCAAGGACGTGACCAAGATCATCGCCGGTCCGGGCTGGGGCGGCATCGTGCCCATCGCTGTCTCTAGCGTCTCCTCACCCGGCATCGTTTGCACGCCAACGCCAACGCCGAACTTCGTCTGCAACGTTCCCGCGGCCTTGCTGCTGCCGGGCGACGCGGTGTGGGTTGATGTTTGGATCAATACGTTTGATTTGGCCCTCGCCGGCAACATGGGCTTCCGCAACTGCGCCGCCGTGCAGCACGCGGCCGACTGGGCGAAAGCTTGCGCCGAAGGCGGCACGGATATCGTGGTCGAGAAAATCGGCCCACCGATCTGCTTGCCGGGTCTCGCTTGCAAATTCGGTCTCAGCATCAAGAATGCCGGATTGATGCCGTACGCTGGCGACGTGTTGCTGGCGGACGCCATGTTCGTTGGCGGCGCCGTCGTCAACGCGCCCATCACCGCCGTCAATCCGCCGATTGCCTGCTCGATTGGCAACATCAACCAGCTGCCCTTCACGTGCGTCACGCCGCTCGTTCTGGCTCCCGGCGAAGAACATATCCACTGGGTCGATGTGACGATGCCGGCGCCCGGCGGGTATGTTGCCGAGAACTGCTTCGGCGTGCTTGATCCCGCCATGCTGCCACCAGGGCCGCTGCCGCCGCCCCTGTTGATGGGCGGAGCGGGCCCAAGCGGCAACCCGGCGTGCGTGACAGTTCCGGTTCTGGTGCCTTCACCCAACCTGATCGTCACCAAAAAGACGATTGGCCCAGGCCTGTGCGCCAAATCAGGCGACATCCTGACGTGCGACTATGAGATTGGCATCACCAATCAGAACGTTGCTGCCGTCAATAGCATCATCAAGTTCGATGAGAAGGTGCCAGCAACGGCGCAATCTCTAACGCTTGAGCCCGGCTGGGTGTGCGCGGGCGGACCGCCGAACTATGCGTGCGACAGCGGCGTGGCGGTAAATATTCCAGCAGGCGGCACGCTGACAATACCGGCTGCGATCAAAATCAAGGCGGCAGACGTCGAAGCCTTGGGCTGCAACGTGCCAAACGAAGTCAAATTGACGTCGCCGGTGGCGGGTGCCGCGCCAAACCTCAATCCCGCAGACGACGCGGCTTTTGCGAACGCCTGGACCTTTGGTTTGTGGTGGGTGGATGGCGCTGGCGTCATGCACGTTCTCTGCGATCCGACCAATCAGAAGGTGCAGAAAACCGTCAAGGGCCCGTGCGTTGCGGTTGGCAGCGATTGGCAGTGCACGTATGCGGTGACTGTGACCAACACCGGACCCGACCCGTACAAGGGCCCGCTGAAACTCGCTGAAACGTTTGGCGTTGCGCCAAAGAGCGTCTCGTTCGCCGGTCCCTTTACCTGCAACGGCGCGGGCGCTAATTACAGTTGCGAAAACGCGCACGTAGAAACCGTGAAGGACCAGGTCTTGACGCTTGAAGTCAAGGCGACTTTCGCGGACGACGGCCGTTGCGAAGCGCCCAATACGGCCAAGCTGACGTTCCCGGACGCGGGCACGGCCGCGAACCGAATCGGCACCGACGATGAAGCGAGTGCGGCCGCTGACATCACCTCGCCGCGCTGCAAGAAGGACGAACGTCCGGAAACGTGCGCCGATGGCCGGCCTGTTCCAAAGTCCGGCCGCTGCCCATGCCCAGCCAACCGCATCTATAATGTGGATACGCGCCAATGTGATAATCCGGGCGACCGTCCGGAAAGCGAGCCGGATCCCGTGCCGCCCGTAAAGCAGTGCCCGCGTGGGACAACAGGCATTTGGCCGAAGTGCATAGACGTTGTCGAAGACTGCCCAAGAGGCACCACGCTTGAAGACGGAGAATGCATACGCCCCGATCCGCAGTGCGATCCCGGCCCAGGCGAAGTGCGCAACGCCAAAGGCCGCTGCGTCTGTGCCTCGGGTTACGAACGCAATGACAACGGCGTGTGCCGTCCGGTTGTCGAACTCTGCCAGCCGGGCCCGAACGAACACCGCAACCGCCGCGGCAATTGCGTGTGCGAAGGCGGCTACGAGCGGAATGGCAGTGGCGTTTGCGTGCGCGAAGAAAGCCCAGCCGATGATTGCAAAGAAAAGGGCTGGCGCTGGACTGGTTCGCGCTGCGTGCCGCCATCCACCCCCGCCGACGACTGCACGGACAAGGGTTGGGAGTGGACAGGCAAGCGTTGCGTGCCGCCGTCAAACCCGGCTGATGACTGCAAGGGAAAAGGCTGGCGCTGGACAGGCACGAGCTGTGTGCCACCCTCCAACCCCGCCAGCGACTGCAAGCAAAAAGGCTGGCGCTGGACAGGCTCACGTTGTGAGCCGCCGTCGAGCCCGGCTGACGATTGCAAGCAGAAGGGCTGGATCTGGTCGGGTTCGCGCTGCGTGCCGCCGCCTCCGAAAAAGTGCCCGCTTGGCAAGGTTGGCACACCACCGAACTGCAAGCCGGTCGTGATCGATGTTCCAAATTTCCCGATCAAACCGAAGAAGCCGAAGTATGAGGACATACCGGACAACCAAACCCCGAACCGGCCATCGAAAACGCCGCGCATTGAGCAGAAATCGCCGTCACCGCAGCTGAACAAGCAAAAGCTGCAGCTCAATCCGAACCTGTTCAAGAAATCGAACTAACTGCGCGGCTGGCCGAGCCGAAGTTATAGATGGAGCACACCACGAACGGGCGGAGTAATCCGCCCGTTTGGTTTTTTCAATGTTGCGCTGCGGCCGCAAAGACAAAAAGGGTTGCTTTGGCATTGATTGAGCGGCGGATCGGTGCAAGCTTGATGGTTCAATAATCAAGAACAAACCGGCGCTCCCGCCGGATGCGCCCAACACGAGGAAACGGCCATGAACGAACAGATTAAATCGGAACTCTTTCACGGCGCTTGCCCGCACGATTGCCCCGATACGTGTTCGATGGTCTACGAGGTCAAGGCTGGCCGCCTCGTCGATGTGCGCGGCAACAAAGACCACCCCATGACGCGCGGGGGCTTGTGCGTGAAACTGAAAGATTTTCACGATCACCACGCCAATCCCGATCGCCTGATGTATCCGATGCTGCGGACGGGGCCGAAGGGTTCAGGCCAATACAAGCGTATCAGCTGGGACGAAGCGATTTCGACGATCGGCAAGAACTGGCGCGAAACAATTTCCAAGTACGGTTCTGAAGCCATCATGCCGCAAAGTTATCTTGGTAACATGGGCCTCGTGCAAGGCATCAACTCGGGCGATCCATTATTCAACAAGCTCGGCTGCACGGTGAACGAAAAAACGTTCTGCGCGTCAGGCTCGTCGACCGCGTGGCTGATGACGGTCGGGCCGACCGGCGCTGTTGATCCCGAAAGCTTCGTGCATTCGAAATTCATCGTTATTTGGGCCTGCAACTCGATCTCGACCAACTTGCATCATTGGCCATTCGTGCTCGAAGCGCAAAAGACGGGCGCCAAGGTCGTCGTCATCGACAGCTATAAATCGCGCACCGCGAAAGCGGGCGATTGGCATATTTGTCCTAAGCCCGGCACTGACGGCGCACTCGCCATGGGCTTTATCAATTCCATTATCGAGCAAGGGCTGGTCGATCAGGACTATGTCGATAACCACACCTACGGCTATCCGGAACTGAAAGCGCGCGCTGCCGACTTCAAGCCCGAGTACGTGGAGAAGGTGACCGGCGTCAAAGCTGCCGACATCAAGAAATTCGCGAAGGAATTTGCGACCGCACAGCCGAGCGTCATTCGCATTGGCGTTGCCCTTGAACGCAGTGCTGGCGGCGGCCAAGCCATTCGCGCTGCGTGTGCACTCCCAGCGCTCGTTGGCTCATGGAAGCACGTTGGCGGCGGGCTCTTGCAAATGCCGCTCTGGGATTTCCCCGTCGATTGGGCCAAGGTTTCGCGCGCCGATTGGAACAAGCCGGGCGTGCGCGTCGTCAACAATTTGCGTCTTGGCGCGGCGTTGACCGGCGAAATGAAGCTCGATCCGCCGATCAAATCTCTTTTTGTTTATTGCACCAACCCGGTCAGCCAGGCGCCTGAGACCAACAAGATCGTCAAGGGCCTGCAGCGGGAAGATCTCTTTACCGTCGTTGCCGAGCACTTCATGACCGACACGGCGAAGTATGCCGACATCGTGTTGCCGGCCGCCATGGCGGGCGAAGCCGAAGACATGATGTGGTCGTGGGGTCATTTCTACTTCACCTATAACGAGAAGGCGGTTGAGCCGCCGGGCGAATGCAAACCGACGAGCGACATGTGGCGTCTGCTGGCCGCAGAAATGGGCTTCGACGATCCGCTTTTCAAAATGACCGACAGCGAGCTATGCGCCCACTACATCAATTGGGCCGACCCCAAGATGGGCGGCGTCGACATGGCGTACTTCAAGAAGCACGGGTACTACAAAATCGACGTCGGCTCGGCGGATACGCGCACGCCGCACAAAGATGGCAAGTTCCCAACGCCATCCGGCAAAGTCGAGTTCCTGCTGCATGACGCGAAGAACTTCGTCGCCGGTCCCTTCCGCATGATGAACGACGGCAATCAGGACGGTTCCCCTGTCGATCCGTTGCCGGGGTACGTGCCGCCGCGCGAGACGCCCGAGACCAATCCGGAACAGGCGAAGCTCTACTCGCTCAACATCATTAGCCCGAAGAGCCATGGCTTCTTGAACTCATGCTATGCGAACGAGCCGCACAAGATCAAAGGCCAAGGCGAACAGTTCGTGATGATTTCGCCAGCAGATGCCGCCAAGCGCAACGTGCGCGATGGCGATCCGGTTCGCGTTTACAACGGACGCGGCGATTTCGAGGGCGTCGCGCGGGTGACGGACGACGTCAATCCCGGCATCGTTGTCGCGACACTCGGGTACTGGCGCTCGCTCAACCGCTCGGACGGGTCGGTCAATTCGATCTCGTCGCACGAGTGGGGCGGTCTTGGACGCTCACCGTCGTTCTCGGATAACTTGGTTGAGGTCTCCAGAGTGAATTGAAACTGCTGAAGTGGAGACAGGGCATGTCAAATACTCAGGAAAAGCACGCAACTCGCATCGCTGCGAGCAAGGGCTATATTTTGGAAAAAGTGGGCAAAGGCGCCCACCACGGCCGGTTTTCCATCATCCATAAAGCCCAGGGCTCGCGCGTGCGCTCAGAGGTTCCGGGCGCCGAGTTTTCGTTCTCGCTGCAGGAAGCGGAAGACTGGCTCGCAAAGACTGGGAATTGAGAGGGGCCTGTGAGCTGTCCCGCGCGGGCGGGCGCTGGTGCGTGCGGCCGGATAACCTAACCAGTATTCGTTTTTCTTGCGGGCTATGCAGCTGCGCCTCTTCAGGGACAACAGGTCGGAAGCGCTGCTCGGACGGCACGACGTTCTTAGAGTTTCTGCCAACTGGCGCAGTCCAATCAACGACGATAACCCCCACTGGAGAGAGCGTTCACAGCCGCCACACTATTATCAGAGGTAAGATGGTGGCGACACAGTATTACGGGGCGCGTTCTTAGGCCGGAGCCGCTCATCAAGCCGCCTTCAGCCTCTTCAATCCCTTGACCTTGCCACATCTGCGCGCATTCCAAAGATCGCGCTCGGATTGCAAAGCGAGCCACATCTCGGCGTTCGAGCCGACGACGGCCTCAAGCCTCAACGCCATTTCGGGCGTGACGCTGCGCTTCAGCGTAAAGAGTTCATGCAAGGTTTGGCGGCTGATACCAAGTGCAGTTGCAAGCGCCGGCTTCGTCAAACCAAGCGCGGGAAAAACATCCTCGCGCAGAATCTCGCCGGGATGGACGGGATCAATTGATAAGTGGCGCTTCGCCATAGTCGCATTCCTCTAATGGTAATCTTCGTAGTCTCCATCAACTGCGTCTGGACCTTCATCAGACCAGCCAAACGTTAAACGCCAGTTCTGATCAACCCAAACGGCAAAGCGTCCAGATTGCATGCCCGACAGCCGGTGAAATCTCCATCCAGACACGTTCATCGCCTCGGGGCTTTTTGCAGCGTCAAGCGCACCAAGTTGACGCCGCAGCTTAGCGACGTGGCGCGGATCGATGCGACGGATTTCACCTTTCCACCAAAACCGTTCCAGCGCCTTACTTCGAAAGTTCTTGATCATCGGCGTTGGGCATCCGAACTTGCACCTTAATTAGTAAAGAAACGCATTACTTAAGTCAAGCAATGCATTACGTTTCTAGCTTACGCTCCTGCGTACATTCGGAGCTGTGGGTGCGGCAGCATGGACCTGAGCAAAGTACCTCACCCTCGCTGGATTTGCAGCCCCGCTCCACCCCACTCCCCTCCCCGGCTCGAAACTCAAATCCCTTGTAGCGGTGGCCGGTGCCGCATTTTTGCGAACGGCCAAGGGTAGGGTGCCAGTCATTGAGAACGAAGTTCTTGCACTCCTCCTTTGGGCACTAATCGGGCACTACTGGCGCTGACGGCCATTTAAAGTCCAATAGCGGGCAACGGCCGTCAGCCCATTTTTTCAGGCCCCTTTCGAACCTGACACCTGAAACTATGGCGCAGGTCTGCCCGTATGGTGAACAGGAGATGAATTGAGGCTTCAGCCTTCGTTCAACGCTTGGAGGTTAGAGTGGAACGTAATGGTGATGTTTCAAGTGGCCGGTTCCGGCCGCTTAAGGAGCGGGTCATGACAGAGTTCTTCAGAAGCGGCGCAATCATGCTCATGGGTTTGACCGTTGTTGCGGCCGGTATCGCCGTGGTCGTACTCGGCTAACAGAAAATTAGACCGCGCAGGCCTTCCATTCGGCCGCAACAAGCCAGCCCTGCCTTGCTCTCAGCTTCAAGTTGCGTCAGTTAGAGGGGACCTCATCGGTCCCCTTTCGTTTTTGTGGCGCGCAATTGAAGAACCCGATCCCTCCCGGCCACCTGTCTGATCTCATCCCAGATCTCTTCAGTGATGCACGCGGCCGTCTCGCAGATTATTTGACGCCTTCGGTACGCCTCGGCGTCACCGGATTGGCGCGCGCCGGCAAAACCGTGTTCATCTCCGCGCTCGTGCGCAATCTCGTGAGTGGCGGGCGGCTGCCGTTTTTCACGCCTGATGCCGAGGGGCGGATTGTGCGCGCTTATCTCGAGCCGCAACCCGACGATGCAGTGCCGCGCTTCGATTACGAGGTGCACATGGCGTGCCTGGGAGCCGATCCGCCAATATGGCCCGAGAGCACGCGGCGCGTTTCCGAATTACGCGTCACGATTGAATATACGTCCGGCGACCGGTTAAAGCGCTTGCTTGGTCTCTCGAAGCTGCACCTCGATATTGTCGATTATCCAGGCGAATGGCTGATCGATCTGCCGCTTCTCACACAAAGTTATGACGCGTTTTCGGCTGAAGCACTGACGCTAGCACGCGATCCCAGGCGTGCTGCACTGGCACGGCCATGGCTGGATTTTCTGGCGGGCACCGATCCGGGCGCCGGCGAGGACGAGAGAACCGCGCTGCACGGGGCTAAACTCTTCACCGATTATCTGCGCGCGGCACGCGAGAACGAAGGCCAATCGACACTCGCGCCCGGGCGTTTCCTATTGCCCGGCGATCTCGACGGCTCGCCGCTACTGACGTTTTTCCCGATGCCGTTAACGTCAGCGGCAGCGCCGCCAAAGGGGTCGTTAGCTGCCATGATGATCCGCCGCTTTGAGAGCTACAAAGCGCAGGTCGTGCGCCCGTTCTTTCACGATCACTTCAGACGTCTCGACCGCCAGATCGTGCTTGTCGATGTTCTCGGAGCGCTGCACAAAGGTGGAGACGCACTCGCCGATCTCGACCGGGCGATGGACGGCGTGTTGAAAGCCTTCCGGCCCGGCGTCAACAGCTGGCTGTCGCTCATCATGGGACGGCGCATCGAGAAGGTTTTGTTTGCTGCGACCAAGGCCGATCACTTACCTGCCTCCAGCCACGACCGCCTGGCCGCTATACTCAAGCGCATCGTCGATACCGCATCCGACCGGGCGGAGACGGAGGGTGCCGGCGTTTCGGCATTGGCGCTTGCGGCGTTGCGCGCGACGCGAGAAAGCGAAATCAAGAACGGCAAAGACATGCTGCCCTGCCTCAAGGGCACACCACTCGCGGGCGAGCGAATTGGAGACACGGTCTTCGACGGCAAGACGGAAGCCGCCATTTTTCCGGGAGATTTGCCAGCAAGTCCAGCGGCCGCCCTCGACGCGGCACGCCAGGCCAAGGAAGGTTCGTTGCAGCTCGTGCGTTTTGCCCCGCCGCGATTGAAACCAAAGGGTACGGATACCGCAGCGCCCGCGTTGCCGCACATCCGTCTCGACCGCGCGCTCGATTTTCTGATCGCGGAGGATCTATCATGACCAATCCGAATACTCCGCCACGCGCACCGCGCGCTTTCAAGATCGACGATCCGGGCTTCAAGAGCAAAGGCGATGACGACCTGTTCGAAACGCCTGCGGGAAGCCCTCCGCCGCGCAGCGAAGCACCCGTCGCCCGCACGTTCTCGGCCAGTGATCTTCAACGCGGTATTCGCTGGGGCAGTCTGATGCTCTCGGCCATGGCCCTCCTGGCGTCCCTCGCCGCGGGGCTATGGTTCACACGCTTCGTTTCGGTCGCCTTGGAGCGCAACGGCTGGGTCGGGTGGACCGGTTTTGCACTGATGAGTTTTATCGCGCTCTGCGGCGTTGTACTTTTGGTGCGCGAACTCTGGGGCTTTCGACGCCTCGCGCGGCTCTCGCGTTTGCGCAAACTCGTGAAAGACGCAATCAGCGCCAACGACCCCAAGCGCGAACGCGTAGCGGTTACACTTCTTGCCCGCCATTATCGCGGTCGCGCCGACATGAAATGG
>JANOKZ010000199.1:0-3045 GCA_031419515.1 Hyphomicrobium sp. | reverse complement strand
GAAAATTATATCGTCAGGCCAAGTCATGCGGGTTGCACACGGCCCGCATGACGGCTAGTTTTGCTCAATGAGCACCTTACTCCCGACCGTTGCATTATTCTGCTGACCCTTTGGGCGATCGCCTATATTGCCGAGCAGCGGCCGGGCAATGATGGCGAGGCGCGGAATGCGAACCTCATGCTGCTGCCGGGCGACATCAAGTACGAGAGTGAGAATGGGAATTTCAAGTTTTACTTCCCCATCACGACGTCGATTGTCCTGTCGATTGTGCTGTCGCTGCTGATGCGGCTATTTTCGTGAGCTGAAGGCGCGTCTCGATGCGCCTGCCAATCCAATTTGGCAATCCCTACGTAGCGCCAATCGAGAGTAGACTTGATCAGGGGCAAAACTTGATCGGGACTAGGGCACGGGAAAAGGACTTTACATGATACGCATGAGCCGGACTGCAGCCGCCATGATCATGGCGTGTGTCGTATCGCCTGTGGCCGTTGCAGGAGACACGGCCGCGCCGCTCACAGCCAAGGATGCGGGCCAACGCTATGGCCAAGCCTTGGGAGCGCTGGAAGTCTGTCACGGTTCGAAGCTGACCGCGAAAGCGGATGGGTTGTCACAATCTTATTCAGGCTCCGAACTCGAAACTTTCAAGGCTGCGGCCGCAGGCGTGTTCGAAGCTTGGAACGGCGTCAAGAACTGCGTGAATGCGGCCGATCCCAATCAGTGCAAGATCATCATGGACAAGAGCTGCCTTGCGGCCGAAGCCGAAATTGGCGCGACTGGCAAAGCACTCGCAGGATTAGTCGATTTTGCCAAACACTGACGGCAAGCGTCACGCATCCAGTTGGCTCGCGCTGTCTGCCTTGCGATCACGCCGTTTCTTGCGCCACCACGACCCCCATTCAACCAGCGCCCACAGCGCGAGGATGCACATCAGCAGCGGCAGCGTGATGAGGGCAAGCCAGCCCGTCACGAACAATCCGGAGAGAAATCCGCCGACGTCTATACCAGCGACGCTGCAGACGTTTGTGATGCCCTCGTTGAGTTCACAGCCAAACAACCCCGCCAGTGCCGCGCTGACAATGACAGCCGCGAGTGGCAACAAGCAGAGCCCAGCCAAAAAAACAAAGGTGCGGCGGCTGAAATACATTTGAATTACGTTGGCTCCCCACCAGTTCAGGATCTTATCTAGCGGATTACACCGGGAATGTCAGGTGGCGGACAGCGCATTTTGCAACGCCCCTGGCTTGCAGACTTGCTGCGAGAGGCGCCAAAGGCTATCCCCAAGCGGCTGAGGAGTATCCAATGGCCGATCTTTCAAAGCTGACAACGGGGCGGACGGGCACCGCGACGGCTGTGGTGACAGACACGTTGATGGCGCCGCAAGCAGGAAGCGGGAGTGCGCCAGTGTACGCCAGCCCATCGATGATCGCGTTGATGGAGGGCGCGGCGGTGGATTGCGTTGAGACGCTTTTGCCGCCCGATCACATCAGCCTTGGCACGCATCTAGATATTCAACATATTGCCGCGACGCCCAAGGGGTTGACGGTTACGGCGCACGCAACGCTGACCGCCATAGATGGCCGCAAACTCACGTTTTCCGTCGAAGCGCACGACGGCGTTGAGACCATTGGCAAGGGCCGGCACACACGCGTCATCGTCGATAGCCCGCGATTCATGGCGCGCTTGGATGCCAAAGCTTCAGGTCCCCAGTCTGAACGCGCCCAGTCTGAGCGCGCAAAGTCTTCAGGCGCAAAGTCTTCGACAAAAAAATGATTCATGTTTAACGGCATGAATTATTTTCGGCGGCGTTTTCCCCGCCCTTCCGCACCGTGGTATTCTGAACTTTAGACGATGTTTTTTGGAATGGAGACAGGGTCAATGAGACCAGCCGCAATCGCCGCTATCCTGGCCGTGCTCGCGTGGTCTGCCGTTTACCAACCGGCGGCCGCGGCTTGCGCAGCGGCTGATTTCGCGGCGGTTGTCGATCAGTCCGGCGCATCGTTGCGCGCGGCGGCCCTTGAGACCCAACCCAAGCTGCAAGACCGTATGCGCCGTTACCAGGCTGCAAAAGGACTGAGCGACAGCGACTATGAAGCGGCGGCGCTTGAGGCAATCGTCGACAAGAAGCTCCTAGATCTCGACACGAAAAGCAGTGAGCTGTTGCTCAAGATCGATGGGCTGGGCCGCGTGCCCGGCGGCAAGGAGCCAAACTGCGCCGAACTCGATGAGATCAAAGCGCTGAGCAGCGAACTGCTGGTCGTGGTGCGCACCAAGTCTGACTACATGCTGGCGCGGCTCGACGAGAAATTGGCCGAGGCCGGCGAGAAACAAGCAGCAGCGGTACCGCGCAAGCCCGAGGAAAAGCCTGCTGAAAAGCAGCCCGAGAAACAGGCCGCAAAGCCAGCAGAGGCTAAGCCTGACAAAACTGAGAAAGCGGTTGAAGTACCCTGGGACACAAGCACAAAGTCGAATGACGCCTATGTTCCGCCACCCGCTGCCAAAGCGCAGGGACAAGCTCCCGCACCAAACGCAGTGGCCGATATAGAAGGCGATGGTTACTCAGTCGACGAAATACGCGACGCCACGCAAGGCTTCTTCGGGACGATCTCGACCAATCTTGCAAGCGTCATCGAGCACGCCTTCAAAACGTCGGGACGGCCAACAGCTTATGTTCTCGGCACAGAAGGCGGCGGCGCGTTTCTCGCAGGATTGAGGTTTGGCGACGGCACGCTCTTTATGCGCAATAGCGCGGACACGCGCAAAGTCTGGTGGCACGGACCGTCGCTTGGTACCGATTTCGGCGCCTCCGGCACGCGGACCATGTTTCTCATTTACAAGCTGACGGATCAGGAGGCGCTGTTTCGGACCTACACCGGCATCGATGGGTCGGCGTTTCTCGTCGGTGGTGTCGGTATGACGGTTTTGAAAGGCGGAGACGTCATCATGGCTCCTATCCGCACCGGGCTTGGCCTGCGCGTTGGTGCCAGCATCGGCTACGTTCGCTTTACGCAGCAGCCGACGTGGAACCCGTTTTAGTGCGGCAAAAAG
>JANOKZ010000198.1:0-15611 GCA_031419515.1 Hyphomicrobium sp. | reverse complement strand
TCTTCGAATGTAGCGTAGCCCACGGGGGCATAATCTGGAAAAGCTTGGCTGCAGGCGAGATGCGAATTGGCGCCGGCTTCGCCTTGGAAGGCGATGCGCGCCTTGGCATCTGGTTTTTGCGTGGTGTTGGGCATGGCTCGTCCGGCTTCTCTTTTTGCTGTTCAGCTAACTAGCGGTTGCGTTGGGGGCTAAGAAGCCGGCGGGCGCGTTCAAGATCGGCCGGAGTATCGACACCGAGCGGAACTGTGTCAACGATGGCGACGTCGATGCGCATGCCGGCTTCAAGGGCGCGGAGCTGTTCCAGCTTTTCGCGCAGTTCGAGTGGCGAGGGACGGAGCGACACAAAGCGCTCAAGGCTCATGCGCCGGTAGGCATAGATGCCGATGTGGTGATAGAGCGGCCCATCGCCGTGGGGGGCGGTGGCGCGCGTGAAGTAGAGGGCGCGCAAACGGCGGTGCGTCCCCTCGGGCGTGCCGACCACCTTGACGACATTGGGATTGGACTTCTCAGCGTTTTCGGAAATCTCTGCGGCGAGGGTCGAGATATCGACGCCCTTGGTGTGCAGGGCAGCGAGACACGCGCTGACGAGATTGGGATCAAGGGTTGGAAGATCGCCTTGCAGATTGACGACGAACTCCGCATCTCCATCGGGATCGACTTTGGAGAGCGCTTCAAAAACCCTGTCCGAGCCTGAGACATGATCAGCACGGGTCATGACCGCTTCGCCCCCAGCGCTCCGCACAGCCGCAATGATCTCGTCGCTGTCGGTTGCAACAACGACCCGGCCGGTCTCGGCTGCCATGGCACGTTCCCAGACGTGCACGATCATGGGCTTGCCATGGATGTCCGCGAGCGGTTTGCCAGGTAGCCTAGCGGCCTGCATCCGGGCAGGGATAACGATGACGGTTTGGCCCATAGGGGCGCTTCGCTTTCTGCTTCGTGACAAATGGTCTCTAGGGAAGGCTCTAGACCACACCTTTCGGCTATTGCAAGAGCAAGGGCGACATCGTTAGTTCGGCATTAAGTGACAAACCAATACAAGTGGCCAACCCGATAGGGTCCAAACCGCCACCAGCCAAAGAGGATTTGCCGCCATGGATTCCTTCGAATTCACGAAAATCGCCGGCGCCGTCCTGACGGCACTGCTGGTGATCTTCGGAACCAAGACGTTGATCGAATCGCGCCAGGGCCATAGCGACGCGAAGCCGGGTTACACCTTGCCCGGTTCAGCGCCAGCCGCTGAAGCAAAATCACCAGGAGAAGCCAAGACGGCTAATGTCAAATCTGCTGAGCCCAAGTCAGCTGACGCAAAGCCTGCCGAAGCAAAGCCAGCAGACGCTGCAACCCCGGCGGCGGCACCCGCAGCGGCTGGCGGCGGCGAAGTGGTGGCGCTGCTTGCCAAGGCCAGCGCCGACAACGGCAAGGCCATATTTAGCAAATGCAAGGCCTGCCACAACGTCGAGAACGGCAAGCCCAAATTGATTGGCCCTAATCTCTGGGGCATTGTCGATCGTCCCAAGGGCGCGGCCGATGGCTTCGAATATTCAGCCGGAATGAAGGCCAAGGGCGGCAACTGGACATTCGCCGATCTCGCCACATTCATCACCAAGCCGAGCGCCTATGTGGCCGGCACCAAAATGGTATTCACGGGCATCTCTAATCCCGGCGATGTGGCTGATGTTATTGCCTATCTGGCGGCCCAGGCGGATACCCCCGTTGCTCTGCCAAAATGACAGCAAGTTAACTCGCTAAGGCCCTGAAAACCTGCGACCCTGACCAGCAATGGCAGGGTCGCTATTTTATTTTGGGCCGACTTATCCCCGGGGGGTGAGGCCCATGTTATCCTGCTTGGATGATGCAAAAGGGCAGAAACAAGAGGGTTAAGACCGACTATGCGCCAATGCCGAATGTTCCGGGTTCTCGCCGTCCTCTCCGCGCTGCCGATCCTGACCCTGATGACTTTACCATATTCCGCCGCAGCCGAAGAACCGCTTTGCCGCCACGCCGTGTCGCTTGTTGGCGAACCGAAGTTTGCAGCCGACTTCGAGCATTTCGATTGGGTGAACCCTGATGCGCCGAAGGGGGGGATGATCAAGCAGTATGCGGACGGCACGTTCGATACTCTCAATCCCTTTTCCGAAAAGGGCGTGAAGGCTGCGGGACTTGGCTTGATGTTCGATGCCTTGTTTGTGTCAAGCCCAGACGAACCGTCAACCGAATACGGCTTGATCGCAGAATGCGTATCGTATCCGGCCGATTTTTCATCCGTGACGTTCAAGCTGCGCCCGCAAGCGAAGTTTCACGACGGCTCACCCATCACAGCTGAAGACGTGATCTTTTCGTACGAGCAGTTGAAGAAGGTCAACCCTTTCTATGCGTTCTACTACAAGAACGTCGTCAAAGCGGAGAAGACGGGCGACAACGCCGTAACGTTTGCGTTCGACAGCAAGGGCAACCGCGAATTGCCCATGATTATGGGCCAGTTCTCGATCGTCCAGAAAAAGTACTGGGAAGCGAAGGGCGCGAATGGCGAGGTGCGCGATCTTGACAAGACGACCGTCGAGCCGCCGCTTGGCAATGGTGCTTACAAAGTAAAGTCGATGGATACGGGGCGCAAGATCGTCTACGAACGCGTTGCCGACTATTGGGCGAAAGACCTGCCCGTCTTGCGCGGGCAGTACAATTTCGACACGCTCGAATTCATCTACTATCGCGACCGCACGCCGGCATTTGAAGATTTCAAAACCGGCAGGCTGGACTTTTGGGTCGAGAACCAGGCTGGCGCCTGGGCAACGCAGTATGAATTCGACTCTCTCAAAAAAGGTCTCGTGAAGAAAGAAGCGATCCCTGTGGAGCGCGTGGCACCCATGCAGGCCTTCATCTTCAACACGCGGCGCAAACAATTTGCCGATCCGCGCGTGCGCCAAGCTTTCAGCCTGCTCTTCAATTTCGAGGAGGCAAACAAGAAGCTATTCTACAATCTCTATGTGCGCGTTGGCAGCTACTTCGAGAATTCAGAGCTTCGATCTAAGGGCCTGCCCGAAGGGCGCGAGCTTGAAATCCTGAATGAGGTCAAAGCAGACATTCCGGCGGAAGTCTTCACGGCGGAATGGAAGAACCCGGCAAACAAAGAGCCGACGGACTTCCGCAAGAACCAGCAAGCGGCAATGAAGCTGTTCGAGGCTGCTGGCTGGAAAAGCGGCGCCGATCGCGTGATGAAGAATGCCGCCGGTGAACCCCTCGTCGTAGAATTCCTCATTGAGGGGGAAACGTTTCAGCGCATCATTCTTCCTTATGTGAAGGAACTTGAGATCTTTGGCATCAAGGCGTCCGCCCGCGTCGTCGATAGCGCGCAATACAAACAGCGCGAGGACAAACGCGACTTTGACATCATTGTCGACAATTTCGCCCAGTCCGTTTCGCCAGGCAATGAACAGCGCCAGTTCTGGGGCTCGGAATCAGCCGATAAGGACGCAAGCCGCAACACCATCGGCGTCAAAAATCCAGCAATTGACAAGTTGATCGACAAAGTCGTCTTCGCCACCGACCGCGCAGAGCTCGTGGCCGCAACCAAGGCACTCGATCGCGTGCTGCTATGGAACCACTACGTTGTCCCGCACTGGCACTACCCCTTCGAGCGTCTCTCTTGGTGGGATATGTTTGGCCGCCCTGCCAAGTTGCCGTCGCAGACTTCGGCACCGATGCAAGTGTGGTGGCACGACGCCGACAAAGCGAAGGCGGTTCAAGCCGCGCGAGGCAACTAGCGCATGGTGAAACGGATACGCGCTGCCGAGAGATGCCGGAACCCGCCTCGTGTCACGCTGCTCGCGCTCGCCGCGTTGGCAACGGCGATCGGCGCGATGACGGTGGGGGCGCTGGCCGAGCCCAAGCACGGGCTCTCTGTTTTCGGCGACCTCAAGTATGCGCCAGACTTCAAACAATTCGCCTACGTCAACCCGGACGCGCCAAAGGGCGGGCGCATCGTCACCATGGGCACCGGCGGCGCAAACAGTTACGACACGTTCAACGGCTTCATTTTGAAAGGCGACGCAGCGCAGGGACTTGGGTTTCTGTTCGACACGCTGATGGTGCGCGCAGAAGACGAGCCAGACGCGATGTACGGTCTCGTTGCGAAATCCGCCGACGTCGCTGCCGACGGCATGTCGGTCACGTTCAAGCTGCGGCCCGAAGCCAAATTTTCCGATGGCGCGTCTGTGACGGCTGACGACGTCATCAACTCCTTCACCCTGATCAAGGAAAAGGGCCATCCGGCGCTGTCGATGCCGATCAGAGATGTTTCAGTGGCAGAGATGGTCGATGCGGAAACTGTCAAGTTCACGTTCAAGGGCGAACTGACACGCGACCTGCCCATCATCCTCGCGGGGCTCCCGGTCCTCTCCAAAGCTTTCTACGCATCGCAGCCTTTCGAAGAAACAAGCTTGAAACCGCCGCTCGGTTCGGGTCCCTACCTGATCAAAGATTTCAGTCCCGGAACACACGTCACCTACAAACGGCGTGCGGACTATTGGGCGAAGGATTTGCCCGTCAACCGCGGCCGGCACAACTTGGATGAGATCAAGTTCGACTACTACCGCGACCGCACCGCACAGCTAGAAGCCATAAAATCCGGCGGCATGGATTTGCGCGAAGAGTTCACCAGCGTCAACTGGGCGACTGGGTACAACATCCCGGCCGTGACCGAAGGCCGGCTCATCAGGGATACGATTGCCGACGAAAACCCGTCCGGCGCGCAAGGCTTTTTCATGAACACCCGGCGCGAAAAGTTTCAGGACTTGCGCGTGCGCGAAGCGCTCGGTCTCGCCTTCGACTTCGAGTGGTCGAACATCAAGCTCTTCTACAAGCTCTATACGCGCACGCACAGCTTCTTCGAGAACTCGGATATGAAAGCGGCCGGCAAACCGGGCGCCGAAGAATTGAAATTGCTTGAACCATTCCGCGACAAGCTTTCACCGTCCGTGTTCGACGAGCCCTACATGCCGCCTGCAACCGATGGCAGCGGCAACAACCGCGACAATCTCAAGAAAGCGCACGACCTCTTGAACGCCGCCGGATGGCCCGTGCGCTCAGAGCAAGTCGAGGATCCAAACTGCGGCCTATTCTGCCGTCTCATGCAAGCAATCGGATTGAGCAGCAAACCGGCACGCAATGTGGCACGCAATGCCAAGGGCGAAACGCTCGATGTCGAGATCCTCATGGACGACTCGATGTTCGAACGCATCATTGGCCCCTACATCGAGAACCTGAAGAAAATTGGCGTCAACGCGTCCGCACGGCTTGTCGATCCGGCGCAGTACGAACGGCGCATGAAGTCTTTCGACTTTGATTTGACGACGCAGCGATATTCGCTACGGCTGACGCCAGGCGTGGAACTGCGCACGTACTGGGGTTCGGAAGCGGCGGGGATGGACGGATCGTTCAATCTAGCGGGCATCAAAGACCCTGTGCTGGACACGCTCATCGACAAGGTGGTCGGTGCCAAGTCGCGGACTGAGCTTGTTGCCGCTACCCGCGCCATAGACCGTGTGCTCAGGGCCTCGCATTATTGGGTGCCGCACTGGTATAAGGCTTCACATAATGTCGCCTTCTGGGACAAATATTCCCGGCCCGCCACCAAAGCCAAGTATGATCCTGGCATCTTGGATACGTGGTGGTTTGATTCGAAAAAGGCCGAGGCGCTTGCCGCCAAGACCTCGGGCAAATCAACCGCCCGACCACCAGCCGCCACAATACCAGCCGCCACACTACCAGCCGAAGGACAAAAGTCGCCCTGATGGCCAGCTATCTTTTGAAGCGTGTGCTCCTCATCATCCCGACGCTGTTTGGGATCATGCTGTTTTCGTTTGTCATCATCCAGTTCGCGCCGGGCGGGCCGGTGGAGCGTATAATTGCGCAATTGATGGGGCACGACTCGTCCATCACTTCCCGCATGAGCGGTGGCGGCGGAGATGGCCTCGGCGGCGCGGCAGGAGCCGGCCAACTCGGGCAAGGCGGGGCCGACGCTGCATCCAAATATCGCGGCGCGCAGGGATTGGACCCTGCCTTCATCAAGAGCCTCGAAAAGCAATTCGGATTTGATAAGCCGGCGCACGAACGCTTTTTCCTGATGATGAAAAATTATCTGACCTTCGATTTCGGCAAGAGCTATTTCCGCGACATCTCTGTGTTGCAGTTGATCAAGGAGAAGCTGCCCGTTTCGATTTCGCTCGGAATTTGGATGACGCTGCTAACCTATCTCATCTCGATTCCGCTTGGCATCCGCAAGGCGGTAAATGAAGGTAGCAAGTGGGACAGCTGGACCAGCGCCGTGCTCGTCGTCGGTTACGCCATTCCTGGCTTTCTCTTTGCCGTGCTCCTGCTCATCTTGTTTGCGGGCTCATCCTTCCTGCAGTGGTTCCCCTCGCGCGGGCTGTGGTCGGACCATTGGAACGACCTCTCGTTCTTCGGCAAGGTGGTGGATTATTTCTGGCATCTCGCCTTGCCGATGATCGCCATGGCGGTCGGCTCGTTTACGGCCATGACGTTTCTCACCAAGAACTCCTTCATCGATGAGATCCGCAAGCAATATGTGGTGGCCGCCCGCGCCAAGGGGTTGAACGAGAACCAAGTGCTCTATGGGCACGTATTCCGCAACGCAATGCTGCTCATCATCGCCGGGTTCCCATCCGCTTTCATCGGCGCGTTCTTTTCAGGCGCATTGTTGATCGAGACGATCTTCTCGCTCGATGGACTTGGGCTATTGTCCATGGAAAGCATCGAAAAGCGCGATTATCCGGTTGTCTTCGCTTCGCTCTATATTTTCTCCCTGGTCGGGCTCCTCATCGGCATCCTCTCGGACTTCGTCTACACGCTCGTCGATCCGCGTATTGACTTTGAGACGCGGGAGGTTTGAGCGCCATGGATCAGAAAACGAGCGATCGTATAGCGGGAAACGCGGCGACTGCGAAAGTTACCGCACAACCGGCGGCGAATAGCTGGCGGCAGCGCTTAGCCTCGCGCCTCGGCTGGCGCATGAGCCCCGTCAACAAGCGCCGTCTCGAACGCTTCAAATCCCACAAGACCGGCTATCGCAGCTTTCAGATATTCATGGCGCTGTTTCTGATCACGTTGTTTGCCGAATTTATCTCCAATGATCGCCCGCTGATGGTGAGCTACAAGGGCGAAATCCTCTTTCCCGCGCTGGTCGATTACCCGGAAGAAAAATTTGGCGGGTTCCTCGCCGTGACAGACTACAAGGCGGCGCACACGCAGGATGAAATCAACGCCAACGGCTGGATGCTGTGGCCGCTCAATCGTTATTCCTATGACACCATTAATCGCGATTATCCGGGGCGCATGAATGCGGCCGGAACATGCCTTGGTTATCCGGCGCCGCCGCCCTGGTCGTCGTCGATGAAGCTCTGCGACGCGCCTGCCGAACAACTTGAACGCTATCAGACGCTCGGCAACACCAACTGGCTCGGCCTCGACGATCAGGGCCGCGATGTGCTGGCGCGCGTCATCTATGGCTTCCGCGTATCTGTCTTGTTTGGTCTGCTATTGACTATTTTCTCGTCTATCATCGGCGTGTTCGCAGGCGCCGTACAGGGTTTCTTCGGCGGCAAGATCGATCTCTTCTTTCAGCGCATCCTGGAAATCTGGAATTCGATTCCCGAACTCTTCGTGTTGCTGATCGTCTCGTCGATGTTCGTTCCAGGATTCTGGACGCTGCTTGGCATTCTGCTACTGTTCAGCTGGACTTCGCTCGTTGGCGTCGTGCGCGCCGAATTCTTGCGCGGGCGCAATCTTGAATACGTGCGCGCCGCGCGTGCGCTCGGCCTCACCGATTGGCAGATCATGTTCAAGCATCTCCTTCCCAATGCCATGGTGGCGACGCTGACCTTCCTGCCGTTCAAGCTGTCCGGCGCCATTTCGGCATTAACCGCGCTGGACTTCCTCGGCCTCGGCATGCCAATCGGCTCGCCGTCGCTCGGGGAATTGCTGTTGCAGGGCAAAAAGCACATCGAAGCCCCATGGCTCGGCATCTCGGGCTTCGTTGCCATTTCCATCATTCTGTCGCTTGCCATCTTCATGGGTGAAGCGGTGCGCGATGCGCTCGATCCGCGGAAGACGTTTCGGCAGGGGAAGGGTTAGACTTTGATTGCTTGACAAACTCTCGACGGAACAGATTTTTCTTGTTAGGTTTGCCTATGTCCGAAAGAACTAAAATTGTTATTGAACAATTCCCCGTACGGCGCCTCCCGGTGGAACTTCAGCGCGGCCTGGATCATGAATCCGTGGCGCGCATAACGATTGAGCCTATGGGGGAAGACTCTCAACGCTCGCTTCGATCTTTCATCGGCGCAGCACCAGGGGTGTACGCATCACCAGAGGAGGCTGTGGCGGCCATCCGGCAGCTTCGCGATGAATGGGAATGATAGATATTGAGTCATTCACCGGCAATCACGTCTACATAGATGCCAATCTCTTCATTTACGCAGTCGAGGGTTTCAAGAAGTACGCCTCCCTTTGCGACCATATCTTTCGGTCGATAGAAGACATGAAGATCCACGCAGTCACGAGCGAATTGACCCTTTCAGAAGTACTTGTCCATCCAATTAAGAATGGCGACCAGCGTGCAATCGCCAGTTACGAAGCCCTCGTCAAAAGCAGGTATGATCTCGAAGTTGTGCCTATCACCAGGGATGTGCTGCGCAAATCAGCGGCTCTTCGGGCGTCAGTTGGACTGAAGCTTCCTGACGCAATTCACGTGGCGACAGCCCAGGTCTACGGATCGCAATTCATTTTTACAGCTGACGCCGCACTGAAGACGCCTGACACTATCAAGCTCGTCACTCTCGACGAACTATTGAAGGCTTAGAAAGCAGGACCGTAAGTGATGCTTGCCGCACCCCTCGTCTCCGTCAAAAACCTCTCCGTCGAATTCGGCGAAGGCGAAAGCGCGTCGCGCGTGGTCAAAGGCGTGTCGTTTGAAATTGCCAAGGGCGAGACAGTGGCACTCGTCGGCGAGTCGGGCTCAGGCAAGACCGTGTCGGCGCTCTCCATCCTCAAGCTCTTGCCCAATTCCGCGTCTCACCCGACAGGCGAAATTCTGTTCGAAGGCATGGATATCGTCAAAGCGTCTGAAAACGACATGCGCGGCATTCGCGGACAGAAGATCTCGATCATCTTCCAAGAGCCGATGACAACGCTCAACCCGCTGCACACCATTGAAAAGCAGGTGGGCGAAATCATAAAGCTGCATCAGAACCTCGATGACGCAACAACGCGTGTCCGCGTGATCGAACTTTTGACCAAGGTCGGCATCCGCGATCCCGAAAAGCGCTTGGCGGGCTATCCGCATCAGTTGTCGGGCGGGCAACGCCAGCGCGTGATGATCGCCATTGCGCTCGCCAACGAACCCGATTTGCTGATTGCAGACGAACCGACGACCGCGCTCGACGTCACAATCCAAGCGCAGATCCTGGAGCTTTTGAAGAAGCTGCAAAAAGAAATGGGCATGGCCATGCTGCTCATCACCCACGATCTCGGCATCGTGCGGCGCATGGCCGACCGCGTCTATGTCATGCAGAATGGCGACATCGTCGAGACCGGCAGTGCCAAAGATGTGTTTGAGAAACCCAAGCACGCCTATACGCGCCACCTGCTCGCCGCCGAGCCAAAAGGCACGCCGCCAGAAACCAACATGTCCGGCCCGGTCGTGGTCGAGACTGACAATCTCAAAGTGTGGTTTCCCATCAAGCGCGGCCTGCTTCAGCGCACGGTCGATCATGTCAAAGCCGTTGATGGGCTGTCGATGAAACTGCGCGCTGGTGAAACGCTTGGCGTCGTCGGCGAATCTGGCTCCGGCAAGACAACACTGGGTCTCGCCATTCTCCGCCTCATTTCCTCGGAAGGGCCGATTGCCTACGTTGGAAATCGCATTGATGGGTACAACTCCAAAGCCATGCGGCCGTTGCGCAAAGAGATGCAGGTCGTGTTCCAGGACCCTTATGGCTCGCTTTCGCCCAGATTGACCGTCGGACAGATCATCGAAGAAGGCTTGCTCATTCAGCAGCCTGAGTTAGACGAAGACGCGCGGCGCGAACGTGTCGGCAAGGCACTGAAGGAAGTTGGGCTCGACCCCAATGCGCAAGACCGTTATCCGCACGAGTTCTCCGGCGGTCAACGCCAGCGCATCGCTATTGCCCGCGCCATGGTGCTTGAACCTAAGTTCGTCATGCTGGATGAACCAACCAGCGCACTCGATATGAGCGTGCAGGCACAAATTGTCGATCTGCTGCGCGATCTGCAGAAGAAGCGCGACCTCGCATATCTCTTCATCAGTCACGATCTCAAAGTCGTGCGCGCGCTGTGCAATTATGTGATCGTACTGCGCAATGGTAAAGTTGTCGAAGAAGGCCCCGCGCGCGAGATCTTCGAACACCCGAAGGACGACTACACAAAAGCGCTCCTCGCCGCCGCGCTCGATCACCGCGTCGCGTATAAGGGTGCGCTGGCGAGTTAGTCTTGTTCAATTTCTCAGGATTGCGGCTTCACCAGCCGTTTGATCGCCGTTATGTGGGCGCCAGTCTTGGCATTGCGCTGAATGGCTTCCGACAGCGGCTCGTTGACGACCACCATATGATGCGCGTTGGCGTGCACGAACATGATGCCGTCCGTCATGATGCCGACGTGCCCCTTCCAGAACACAAGATCGCCGCGCAACAAGCCGTCATCGACTTCGGAAATCGGAACTGAAACGCCGAGTTCCGCTTGTTGCATATCGCTGTCTCGCGGCGCGGCAATGCCAGCCGCGTGAAGCGACATCTGCACGAGACCCGAGCAATCTATACCGATGCGCGTGCGCCCGCCCCAAAGATAGGGGACGCCGATAAAGCGCTCGGCAATCTCGACGAAGTCGCGCGCGGTACGGCTCAGCGGCGTCACATGACGGACCGACACGAAGCCGCCCTGCACGAGTTCCACGAATTTGTCGCCGCTTGATCGCGCCTGCACCACGCAGTTGAGTGTCAAGTGCATGATGGGCGGCGCTTTAATGTCGGGTACGGGGTAGAGAAACGTACCCAGCGCCTGAACGCGATGTGTCGGCATGGCGACGGAGCGCGAAATTGCATCCGCTGGAATATAGCCGACATAGCGGTCGCGGATCAGCTGCACCCAGGCCCAGCCATTCGACTCTTCATAGATCGTCAAGCTTTCGCCAAACAGCGCTTCCGTTTCAAGACCGAGCGAAGGATCGGCACCCTTGCGCAAAGGCACAGCCGGCCACACGATTTGCCCGGGCGTACCTTCCACAAAACGGCTGGATAATACTTTGCCTTCGAGGTATTTGGCAGCGAGATCGGGGCGAAATGCGTTGCGCCGCGGGTCGAGCGGCATTTCCGGCCGGATCGGCGCTTTTGCTTCGTCCACCTTTTTGCTTGTATCCGACTTGCTCACGCTTGGAGCTCCGCCCGCAATAATTCCATGACCGCCCGTGCCGTCTGAGGTTCCCCGCCCTTTGGTCCCAGCGGCCGCGGTGCCGTGCGCCAGCCATAGAGATCGAAGTGCGCGAACCGGCCTGCATTCTTCACGAACCGGCGCAAAAAGAGTGCCGCCGTAATGGCACCCGCGAAGGGAGTATCCCACACATTGTTCATGTCCGCGACATCGCTATCGAGATGACGGCGGTATCCCTCCCAAAGGGGGAGACGCCAAACGGGATCACCGATGCGCTCCGACAAGGCGGTCAACGCCACAGCGAGATTATTGTCATCGGTAAAAAACGCCGGAAGATCGGGACCGAGTGCCGTGCGTGCTGCGCCGGTCAGAGTGGCAAACACGAAGATACTTTTGGGCGACTCTTCGTCCGCAAGGGCAAGCGCGTCGGCGAGAACGAGGCGCCCTTCGGCATCTGTGTTTCCGATCTCGATCGATAGTCCTGCCCGGCTCTTCAAGATGTCGCCCGGCCGGAATGCGTCCCCGGCGATTGAATTTTCGGCAACCGGCAGCAGTATACGCAAGCGGCAATTGAGTTTTTGCCCCATGATCATATGACCAAGCGCAAGAGCCGTTGCCGCGCCGCCCATGTCTTTTTTCATGATAAGCATGGCGCTCGAGGGTTTAATATCGAGCCCGCCGGTATCGAACGTAATGCCCTTTCCAACGAGGGTGATTTTTTCGCCGTCCGCTGGTCCCCAAGTGATGTCGATGAGGCGGGGCGCGCGCGGGTGGGCGCGGCCGACGGCATGGATCATGGGAAAATTGTGCGTGAGAAGATCGTCGCCCTTGATGACGGACATGTTTGCGCCGTGCCGGCTCGCAAGATCCCGCGCCGCCTGCTCCAGCTCGTCTGGCCCCATGTCGGACGCCGGCGTGTTGATCAAGTCGCGGCCGAACCAAATGGCTTCAACAATGTTGGTTACGCGGGCGGCGTCAGCTCCAGGCGGAATGCAGAGTTTGGCGCGGGCCGGATCTTTGTCCTTATGCTCCTTGCTGCGATAGCGATGAAAGCGATAGGCACCAAGTCCCCAGGCGATGGCGGCGAGTTCGGGTTCCGCCGATGTATGTGCTAGCCGGTAGACGCCGGCCGGGACGCTTGAGGCCAGCTGCCCCAACAATAATTCCGATGGCCCGCTCGGCTCTCCGGCTTTGTTATTGCCCGCGCCAAGAACGACACCGCCCAGCGTGCCGTCAGTCTTGGGGAGTAAAATTGATTTCTTGGCGCTACCTGTGAACTTTTGCGCATTGAGCCAAGTGCAGTCGTGCGCGTCGAGACCCAGCTTTTGCAGATCCTGACTCTGCGCTGCCAAGTAGACCGGCACAGTGGCCGCTGCCTCATCGGCGGGCACGAATACGCTCGACGCATTCCAAGCCGTCGTTTCGGTCATCAATACATTACCTCTTCGAACCATTCGGCTGTTCTATTTCGTCTACGATCCGGCACGAGCATTCCTACATCATGAATAGTACGACAATGCGGGCTCTTACTGCCAGGCCCGAGCCCGCATTCCACAGGCCGCATTCCACAGGCCAGCATTCCACATGCCAGAGTCGCCACAAGCTCTCCATAAGTTGCATGAGCACGCAGCGCTTAGCAGGATTAAGCGTTTATTGACCGGCGTCCCGGAAACTGACGATTGCAGCGATTCGGGCTGATTTGCCGGTTTACTGGAGACGATCTCATGGCGCACATCATGGCGCACCCCTCAAATATTGGCCCTTTCAACGTCATTAAAGTCGCGACACTTGCTGCGAGCCTTATGCTTGGCGGCTGTTCCCAGTCCAGCGACATGCTCTCCGACGCGGCCATTCCTCTTGCATCAGCCGATAGCTCGGCCAAGGGATCAAACACCCAGACCGAACTTCAGAAGGCGACGGAATACTGGGGTCAAGAGTACGAGAAGAAACCAGCCGATCTCCAGACTGCGCTCAATTACTCGCGCAATCTCAAAGCGCTTGGCGAAAAGCAAAAGGCTTTTTCTATTCTGCAGCAGGCCAGCGTCCTGCACGGTTCCAATACCGAATTAGCCAGCGAATACGGTCGCATGGCTTTGGACTTCGACCAGCTGAACGTTGCTTCCCGCCTCCTTGAAATCGCCGACAGTCCGACCAATCCCGATTGGAAGGTCATCTCGGCACGCGGAACCGTTCTCGCCAAGCAGGGCCAGTACAAGGACGCTATTCCCTTCTATGAGCGCGCTCTGGCGCTCGCGCCCAATCAGTCTTCCATTCTCAACAATCTGGCACTTGCCAACGCCATGAGTGGCGATGCCAAAAAGGCGGAAGAAATCCTTCGGCAAGTCGCCGACAAGGGTGGCAACTCGCCCAAGGTGAAACAAAACCTTGCCCTCGTACTTGGATTGCAGGGAAAGTACGACGAGGCCAAGACTTTAGGCGGCACATCGCTGACAGCCGATGCCGCTTCGGAAAATAGCGAATACGTGCGCAAGATGGTGCGCCTCACGCCGCAAACATCTCCGGCGGGCGTAAGCAGCGCCGGTGTCCCTGCATTCGCGACGCAAGTGGTGCCCACTGCCGGCGCTGCAACGGCGGCATTCAGACCGGCGCTCAACGAGCAAGGCTCGACGGCGGCTTGGAAAACGGATGTTGCGAGCGCCCCGGAAAATGCTCCAGTCTTCAAAGGCTCGGCACGCTAGGCCGTTTCAGTTTTCAATTTCTACACAACAACAAACGCACTGGTTTCCACCGGTGCGTTTTTTTATGCGGCGATAGCCTGCGCCCTTTAGGGAAGATCCAATGCCCCAGTAGAAGCGGATAAAAAATGGCCCCGGCCTCTAAAGAAGCCGGAGCCACAACGCGACACTAAACTTTTCTCGCCGAAACTTTAGGGCTTCAGTCCCATGACGCCGATACCTGCGGGTCCAAGAATGACGATAAAGAGCACCGGCAAGAAGAATACGATCATGGGAACGGTCAGCTTCGGCGGCAGTGCTGCGGCCTTGCGCTCGGCTTCCGACTGACGTGCTTCACGGTTTTCCTTCGCCATGGTTCTCAACGCCTGCCCAACGGGCGTGCCGTAGCGTTCGGCTTGGATCAGCGCGGTCGTGACGGCTTTGACGCCCGGCAGGCCGGTGCGCTTCCCGAGGTTCTCGTAGGCCTGGCGGCGATCCGAGAGATAAGAGAGTTCAGCCGTGGTCAACGTCATTTCTTCGGCTAATTCGACAGATTGAGATGCGACTTCTTTTGACACCTTACCGAATGCCGCTTCGATCGACATGCCCGATTGGACGCAAATCAGGAGCATATCGAGACAATCTGGAAACGATTGCTTGATCGATTGCTGACGTTTCTGCGCGATGTTCCCAATAACAACGTTCGGAATATAGAAGCCGAGGAACCCGCCGCCAACAGCCATCAGGAACTTGATCAAAGGCGGATAGGTCAATTTGCTAATGAAGAAGACGTAGATGAGCGATCCGATGAACATGACGATCGGTGCCAGCATGCGAAAGAACATGAAAGCGACGATCGGCTTTTGTCCGCGCAGACCGGCCATCTTGAGCTTTTCGCGAAGCTCCTCGTTGTCGAACTTGCCGCGCAGATCAAGCATATCGACGATGCGGTTCATGAAACCCTTGGGCGCCTGACGCAGCTTCGCGCCCTGACGTTCCTTGACGCTCATTTCGGCGAGACGGGCCGTACGCATGCGATCGCGCTCGATCGCCATTTCCTTCATGCGCTGGTTCATACGGTCACGTGCCAGCATCGGCATGGCAATCGTGAGCACGGTCGCGAACACACAAACCGCGGCCAAGACCGTGGCGGCCAGTTGCGGATTCATGACGGTTTCGACAAATTCCATCATCTGCGTATCATTTCGTTAAAGTGCGATGTTCAGCAAGATTGCCGGTCGCTTAGAATTCTACGACGCCCTAGAACTTGAAGTTGATCATCTTGCGCATGATCATGATGCCGGTCGCCATCCAGAACGCGCCGAAGCACAACATGAATTTACCAGGCGTCGTTGTGAACAACGGAACCAGATAGTCGGGTGACGACAGATAGACCATGAACATGACTGCGGGTGGCAGCGAAGCCAACACCATGGCCGAGGCCTTAGCTTCGGCCGAAAGGGCTTTGACCTTCTG
>JANOKZ010000197.1:0-6394 GCA_031419515.1 Hyphomicrobium sp. | reverse complement strand
CGCCAAGGTGGCGGGCTTTCTGCTCGACGATCTCGGAAACAACACAGTTGATTTCAAAGACAACTACGTCGGCCAGCTGCAAGAGCCTGTCGTTCTGCCTGCGAAATTTCCAAACCTGCTGGTCAACGGTGCGGGCGGCATCGCGGTTGGCATGGCAACGAACATTCCCCCGCACAATCTTGGCGAAATCATCGACGCCTGCACCGCCGAACTCGACAACCCCGAGATCACGATCGACGAACTCTGCCAGATCGTCTCTGGCCCGGATTTCCCGACCGGCGGCATTATCCTCGGGCGCGGCGGTATTCTTTCGGCTTACCACAAGTCGCGCGGCTCCATCATCATGCGCGCGCGGGTTCAGGTCGAAAATATTCGCAAAGATCGCGAAGCCCTGATTGTTTCCGAAATTCCCTACCAGGTGAACAAGCGCGTCCTAATCGAGAAAATCGCCGATCTTGTGCGCGACAAAAAAATCGAAGGCATCTCGGATCTGTGGGATGAATCAAACCGCGAAGGCATCCGCATCGTCATCGAATTGAAGCGCGATGCCGTCGCCGACGTCGTCTTGAACAACCTCTACAAATATTCCGATCTCCAGACGACGTTCGGCGCCAACATGCTGGCAATCAACGGCGGCCGTCCGGAAAGCCTGACGCTGATCGACATGGTGAAGGCCTTCACCGCCTTCCGCCAGGACGTCGTCACCAAACGCGTCAAGCATCAGCTGAACAAGTCGCGCGACCGTGCTCATGTCTTGGTCGGCTTGGCCATCGCCGTTGCCAATATCGACGAAGTCATCAAGCTCATCCGCAACTCGGCCTCTCCAGCCGACGCCAAAGAACAGCTGATGGCACGTGACTGGCCAGCCAAAGATATGGCGCCGCTGATCGAGCTCATCGCCGATCCGCGCCACAAGCTGGCAGCCAACAACACCTACAAACTTTCTGAAGAACAGGCGAAGGCCATTCTCGAACTGCGCCTTGCCCGCTTGACCGCGCTGGGGCGCGAAGAAATTGCCGATGAATTGAACAAGATTGCCGAAGAGATCAAAGAGTATCTGGCAATCCTCTCGTCGCGCGCGCGGGTCGTCGAAATCGTCAAGAAAGAACTTGCCGACATCAAAGCCGAGTTCGCGACGCCGCGTAAGACCGAGATCGTCGACATAGAAGGCGAGGTCGAAGACGAAGACCTTATCCAGCGCGAAGATTGCGTCGTCACCGTTTCGCACAAGGGTTACATCAAACGCGTGCCGTTAGCTGCTTACCGTGCGCAGAGGCGTGGCGGTAAGGGCCGTTCCGGCATGTCGACGCGGGACGAGGATTTCGTCACCCAGCTGTTCGTCACGTCTACGCACACGCCCGTGCTGTTCTTCTCCTCGCGCGGCATGTGCTACCGCATGAAGGTCTGGCGTTTGCCGTCTGCCGCGCCGCAATCGCCCGGCAAGGCGCTGGTCAATTTGTTACCGCTGGAAGAGGGCGAGATCATCACCTCGATCCTGCTTCTGCCAGAGGATTCCGCAACCTGGGGCGATCTGGAATTGATGTTCGCGACGCGATCGGGCAACATTCGCCGCAACGCGCTGACCGACTTTGAGAACATTCAGCGCAATGGCAAGATCGCCATGAAGCTCGATGAGGGCGACCAGATCGTGCAGGTGGCAATCGCCCGGCCTGATCAGGATGTGATACTGACCACGGCGGAAGGGCAGGCCGTGCGCTTCCTCATCAGCGATGAAGTGCGCATGTTCAAGGGCCGCGGTTCGGATGGCGTGCGAGGCATCCGCTTGGCTGAAGGCGATGCCGTGATTTCGCTGGCGATTCTCGATCATGTCGAAGCAACGGCGGATGAACGTGCGGCCTACCTGAAACAGGCTACCGCCCTGCGCCGTTTCGATGATGCCGAGGATGGCGAAGTGGTGGCCGACGCCGACGACGTAGCCGTTGCTGACGTGATCCTCAGCCCGGAAAAGTTCGCCGAGATGCAGGCCAAGGAGCAGTTCGTTCTGACGGTTTCCGAGAAAGGCTTTGGTAAGCGCTCGTCATCATATGAGTACCGGACCTCGGGCCGTGGCGGCAAAGGCATCGGCGCTATGGTCGTCAACGATCGTAACGGCCGCTTGGTGGCGTCATTCCCGATTGAAGAGAAGGACCAGATCATTCTGGTGACCGACGGCGGCCAGCTGATCCGCTGTCCGGTTCATGATGTCCGTATTGCCGGCCGCAACACACAGGGCGTGCGCATCTTCAAGACCGACGGCACCGAAAAGGTCGTCTCGGTCGAGCGCATCACGGACGATACCGAGAATGGTGAGGTCGACGACGGAGCGAGCGAGGGCAGCGTTTCATGACCCGCACAGGTTTCTATACCGGTTCTTTCGATCCCGTGACGCTCGGGCATACCGATGTCATCCGCCGTGCGGCACAGGTGGTCGATAAGCTCGTCATCGGCATTGGCGTCAACCCTGGCAAAGCGCCGATGTTTTCGGATGACGAGCGTGTCGCCATGCTGGAAGCCGAAGTGAAGCCGATTGCCAAGGAAACCGGCGCACGCATTTCAGTTGTTACGTTCTCCGGCCTCGCGGTCGATGCCGCGCGCGTACACGGCGCAACGATCATCGTTCGCGGTCTCAGAGACGGCACGGACTTCGACTATGAAATGCAAATGAGCGGCATGAACGGCGAAATGGCGCCGGAAATCCAAACTGTTTACGTTTCGGCGTCTCCCGCCGTGCGTCACATCGCAGCCAACCTCGTGCGCGCCATCGCATCGATGGGCGGTGACGCCTCTGCGTTTGTCTCAAGGGATGTCTTGAAGCGTCTCAAAGCCAAAGCGCCGAAGAAAAAATAATGACCAAAGCCGAAGCGCCGGGGCACTTGGAGACCAAGAGTAGGGACACCAAGAGCAAGCTGCTCGCGAACTTGCGCAAAGTGCCAGCAGGCCGCGTGGTGACATACGATGCACTTGCCCAGGCGCTTTCGATTTTGCCGCGTCATGTTGAGACGCTCCTCGGCCACCTGAGCGAAGACGAGCGTGAGATGGTTCCGTGGCATAGGGTGGTCGCGAAAGGCGGTGCCATCGGATGGAGCCCGTTGCGCGACGCTAAATTCCAGAGACTCATCAGGGAAGGCGTTGCGGTTTCGCCTGCTGGTATCGTGCAGGACATGGCACGCGCCGCTGTGACGGACCTTTCATCTAAGCAAAGCGTCCAAATGGAACAGCGGCACAATGCGGCACCTCTTACCCCGCTCAGCCGCTCGCGCGGCATGAAAGACCGGCCGGGGTGAGAATCCCCTCTCCACGTTAAGTGCAGAATCGGGGGAAGGGAGACGACTTGCCCCCGGGCCGTCAAATCGCCATAAGGTCGGGTGAAACAACGCCTTCCCCTGAATTTCTAATGAGGTTTGCATGAGAAAGTCATTGATCCCGGCTGTAGCGCTTCTCGCACTGGCTTTGGCGCCTGCCGCGTTTGCTGTTGGCGGCAGCAAGCAACAGATAGAGAATGCCGGCGATTCGGCAGCAGCGCCCAAAGCCGAACCCGCTGCCGCCGCCAAAGGCGACACCCTCGTCATCGAATTGAAGACCGGCAAGGTTGTCATCAAATTGCGCCCGGATATCGCACCAAAGCACGTCGAGCGCTACAAGACGCTCGCCGCTCAAGGCTTCTACAACGGCGTCAAGTGGCACCGCGTGATGGAAGGCTTCATGGCCCAGACCGGCGACCCAACGGGCACGGGCGGCGGCGGTTCGAAGTTACCAGACCTCAAGGCGGAATTCTCCAAAACGCTCTATACGCGCGGTTCGGTCGGTGCAGCACGCACCAGCGATCCCAATACGGCGAACAGTCAGTTCTTCATCTGCTTCACCAACACCGGCTGCAGCGGCCTCGATGGCCAGTACACAGTTTGGGGTGAGGTCATCGGCGGCATGGAACTTGTCGACAAGATCAAGCGCGGCGCGCCGGGTTCCGGCACCGTCACCGATCCCGACATCATGGTGAAGGTCACCGTGCAGTAAAAACATCCCCCTCTCCCCGTTGAGTGCAGAAACGGGGAGAGGGGATAACCCAGGCAACAGGAATTTTTTCGAATGTCGAAATACAAAGACCCCGAGAACAAGCTGATCGTTGAGACCAGCAAGGGCAAAGTTGTTATTCAACTACGCCCCGATCTCGCGCCCAAGCACGTCGAACGCATCAAGCAGCTCGCCCGCGAGAACTTCTATGACGGCATCGTTTTTCATCGTGTGATTGAAGGATTCATGGCGCAGACCGGTTGTCCGCAGGGGCGCGGCACGGGCCAGTCGAAGCATCCAAATCTTCCGGCCGAATTCAACTCGGAGTCGCATGTGCGCGGCGTGTGTTCGATGGCGCGATCGTCAATGCCGAATTCGGCCAACAGCCAGTTCTTCATCTGCTTGGATGACGCCACGTTCCTCGACAAGCAATATACCGCTTGGGGCAAGGTGATCGAAGGCATGGACAATGTCGATAAGTTAGCCCGCGGTGAACCACCCAAGAGCCCGGACAAGATGGTCTCGGTGCGCGTTGCGGCGGATGTGAAGTGAGCCAGTCCAATCCAACGAAAAAAGTGGGCGCGGCGTCGGCTGCGCCCTTTGCTTTTTGTGCGCTCGCGGGTCTTGCTGGAGCTGCGGGCGTTGCGCTGGCGGCCGTTGCCGCGCACAAGATTGATAGTCCAGCGTTGGCGACAGCGGCTTCGATGCTGATCGTTCATGCAGCCGCAGTATTGGCGCTTGCAGCCATTGCACTGCGCAGCGAAAACTCCCGCCGTTGGACGGCGGTGAGCGCTGTAATGTTTGCGGCCGTCGCGCTCTTCAGTGGTGATATCGCGCTCAACACACTCGCCGGCCGGCACATCTTTCCGATGGCCGCACCAACCGGCGGCAGCCTGCTCATCGCAAGCTGGCTCGCCGTTGCTGTGCTTTCCGTGCTCGAATGGCGCGGAGGCCGAAACGTGTGAGGCCTATTTCTTTTTGTCGCCGGCCGGCTTCTTCGGCTTGCGCTTTTCTTTGGTCGAACGCTGTTCTTTCGCCATGGTGGCCTCCGAGCTGGTTGATAGCGGCGTCTTTAGGTCGTCTTAGGTCGCGTCGTCCTGACGCCGTCGCTGATAACGGCCAGGACCCCTCTATGAGGGCCCTCTATTGCTGCAACTGTTCGCGGCTTCCCGCAAGGCCTTCTGATGCTCCTGGGCTTTCACTTTTCCAGGAAGTC
The DNA here is from genome assembly GCA_031419515.1 of Hyphomicrobium sp. GTDB lineage: Bacteria > Pseudomonadota > Alphaproteobacteria > Rhizobiales > Hyphomicrobiaceae > Hyphomicrobium_B. The sequence goes on along the minus strand of JANOKZ010000197.1, from coordinate 1,167 downwards.
AACACGTTCGGCCGGGCATTGCCCGTTTGAGGAGGGGGTGATAGTCGCCTCTCTTGATTGTTGCCATTTCGCCTTCACCCGGACCTCAACTCAGTGCGCACCGAACTTTTTGATTTCGAACTGCCCGACGCCGCTATCGCCCTTCACCCGGCGATCCCGCGCGATAGCGCGCGGCTGCTCGTCGTGTACCCGGTCAAGGGCGGGTGCGCGCTGGATGATGCGGATTTGGCGGATAAAACCGTCCGCGACCTGCCGGGGCTTCTGCAGCCAGGCGACGCACTGGTGTTCAACAACACGCGGGTCATTCCGGCGGCACTCGCGGGTGTGCGTATGCGGGGTGAGCTGAGTTCGAACGTCGCCTTCATTCTCATTAAGCGGGTGGATGAGAGCCGCTGGCGGGCGTTCGCACGCCCAGCCAAACGTCTCGAAGTTGGAGATCGCGTGCGGCTTGGGCACGCCAACACGAGCTGCCTTCTGGGTGCGCTTGATGCGACGGTCTGTGAGAAAGGCGATGCAGGCGAAGTTGAGCTCGCGTTTGATCTCTCGGGCGCGGCGTTGGACGAGGCCATCAACGCCGTCGGCGTCATGCCCTTGCCGCCCTATATTGCCTCAAAGCGTGCGCCGGACGAGAGCGACCGCACCGCCTATCAAACGATCTACGCCGACAAGGACGGCGCCGTTGCCGCGCCGACAGCGGGATTGCATTTCACGCCGGAACTCTTTGCGGCGATTGAAGCGCGCGGTATTTCAAAACTCTTCGTCACGCTGCACGTGGGACCTGGCACATTTCTGCCTGTCAAAGCGGCCGATACGAGCGAACACAAAATGCATTCTGAATGGGGCAGCGTCTCAGCTGAAACGGCGGCCAGCTTGAACGCAGTGCGCGCGCGCGGCGGACGCATCGTCGCTGTCGGCACCACGTCTCTGCGGCTCCTCGAAAGCGCCGCGTCTGAGGACAACCAGATACAACCCTGGTCCGGCGACACGGCGATTTTCATCACGCCTGGTTATCGCTTCAAAGCCGTCGATATCCTGATGACGAACTTCCACCTGCCGCGCTCGACGCTGTTCATGCTGGTTTCGGCGTTTTGCGGATTGGGCACCATGCGCGCCGCCTACGGCCACGCCATCCGTGACGGTTACCGGTTCTATTCCTATGGCGATGCA
>JANOKZ010000196.1:0-6552 GCA_031419515.1 Hyphomicrobium sp. | reverse complement strand
GCGCCTCGTGCTGGAGCTTGATGGTGAAATCGTCGAGCGCGTCGATCCGCATATCGGGCTTCTGCATCGCGGCACGGAAAAGCTGATCGAACACAAGACGTACTTGCAAGCGATTGGATATTTCGACCGCTTGGATTACGTCGCGCCGATGAACCAGGAGCACGCGTTTTGCTTGGCGGCGGAAAAGCTTTTAGGGATAGAGATCCCGCGCCGCGCCAGCCTGATCCGCGTTTTGTACTCCGAGATCGGACGCATTCTCTCGCATCTCTTGAACGTCACGACGCAAGCGATGGACGTTGGCGCGTTGACGCCGCCGCTCTGGGGTTTTGAAGAGCGCGAGAAACTCATGGTCTTCTATGAGCGCGCCAGCGGCTCGCGCATGCACGCCAAGTATTTTCGCATGGGCGGCGTGCATCAGGATCTGCCGGAAAAGCTCGTCGACGATATTCAAGCCTGGTGCGATCCGTTCTTAAAGGTGGTCGATGATATCGATCAACTACTGACGGGGAACCGCATTTTCAAGCAGCGCAACGTCGATATCGGTGTGGTGGCGCTGGACGACGCGTTCGCCTGGGGTTTTTCGGGCGTGATGGTGCGAGGGAGCGGTGCCGCCTGGGATTTGTGCAAGTCGCAGCCCTACGAGTGCTATTCGGAATTCGATTTCGATATTCCGATCGGCAAGAACGGCGATTGCTATGACCGCTATCTCATTCGCATGCAGGAAATGCGCGAGAGCGTCAAAATCATGAAGGCCTGTTGCGCCAAGTTGAAGGCAGCGGATGGCCGGGGCCCGCATGTGGCGGACGCGAAGAAAGTTGTGCCGCCGACGAGAGCTGAGATGAAGCGCTCGATGGAGGCGCTGATCCACCACTTCAAGCTTTATACCGAAGGCTTCCATGTGCCGGCCGGCGAAGTCTACGCCTGCGTTGAAGCGCCGAAGGGCGAGTTCGGCGTGTTCCTCGTCGCGGATGGATCGAACAAGCCGTACCGCTGCAAGATCCGCGCGCCAGGGTTTCCGCACTTGGCTGCGATGGATTTCTTGAACAAGGGCCACATGCTGGCGGACGTGTCGGCGATTTTGGGATCGATCGATATCGTGTTCGGGGAGATTGATAGGTAGGTGCTGAGTTGAGCTATTTCCTGCTGATTTGGAATCCAGATTTGGACCAGTCGTGGCCAACGTTTGTCGATAACTTTAGAATTGGGGTCGAGACCCGAAGCCGGTTTAGTTGCGGCGTCCAGAAAGGTATTCAAACGGGCGATTCCGTAGTTATGCTTCGAAAAGGTGTCGAGCCCAGAGGCGTCATTGGGATTGGCCGAGTTGACGACGGGTGGTTTCAAGCACCTCACTGGAACCCAGAAAGCTCCAGGGAACTCGCTGACTATGTTCGAGTTGAATGGGAGCAGGTCGATACTCAGCCATACATCGGCCAAGAAGATCTTCGTTGGAGCCATTTTGAGCGTATTTGGCACGCTCGATCTGGTGGAGTGAGGATTGACGACGCCCAGGGGCTTGTGATTTTTGAAGAAGTTCGCCTTGTTGCGCGAGGACGTGAACTCTCACAGCAAGCGGCAAACGCCGTGCTCGAAAGGAAATTGCTCGTCGAAGGCCAACTTATGTCGAGAACCGCTTCCGTTCGTGGTCGCAACATTAGCATCCGCGATCACTGTCTCGACCACCACAAGTCGGTGTGCAAAGTTTGCGATTTTGATCCGGCAAAAAGGTTTGGAACTGAATTTCTCGGGATGATCGATGTTCATCATCTCGACCCGTTGGCATCTAGCGATCGCGAGAGAACTACAGATCCAATAGTTGATTGCGTCCCACTTTGTGCGAATTGCCATCGATTGGCACACCACGGTATGAAAGTTGGTACTTGCCGATCGATTGAAGAGTTGAAGAGTCTGCTCGAACATTGCGTCTCGACAACTTAGGCGAGCTGCCCTACCTCTGACTAACCGCAACCCCATTCAACATTGTCTGAGCGCGGCGGTTTTTCGACCAGCACGAGATGTCGTCGCAGGTCGCGACCGGGCGTTCCTTGCCGTAGGAGAGGGTGCGCATGCGCGCCGCTTGCACGCCATTCTGGCTAAGGTAATTTTTCACAGCAGTTGCACGCCGCGCACCAAGAGCGATGTTGTATTCGCGCGTGCCGCGTTCGTCCGCGTGACCTTCAACCGTAATCGTGTTCTGCGGATACTGCTGCAACCATTGCGCTTGCTGGGCCAAGGTCTGTTGCGATTCGGGCGTCAAATCCGAGCTGTCGGAAGAGAAATAGACAATGTCGCCGGCAGCGGTTGCGAAGTGCTGCGTGCTGCCAGGTGTGCCACGCGCGTTCGCCCACTTGCTGGAGCCGTTGCGGCCGCCTTTGTAACTGTAGTCGCCGCCGTCGCGGTCCATGGCGCCGAGCCGGCTCTCAGGTAGAGAGGCGTTTTCCTTGGCGCAGGCGGCGAGCATCGGGAGGACGAGAAGCGCCGCAAGGGCGAGCGCGCGGCGCGCACTGAAATGCGCGTGAGAGGCGATATGCAACATGGGAACTCCAAACCAGACTGACTGGCGCTTGCAAAGCACGAGGCTTGGTAAACAAATGCTTACTAAAGGTGGCAGGCGAGGGGCCGCTTTTGGTTGAAAGTGTTATCGTTCCGTGGTGCTGGTGAGGCGATTGCCGTGTGTTCCAGGCCCGCAATTGTGCACCCGCAGGATAATGCTATAACTCCAAAATGACCGCTCAAAATAAGCCGCGCATGACGGTAGCCGAATTCATCCCCTGGGCCATGGCCCAGTCGCGGGCGCGCTATGAGCTCGTTGGGGGCGAAGCCGTGGCGCAGGCGTCCGAGCGGGCGCGGCATAATCTGTCGAAAGCCGCAGTGTACAAGGCCCTTGATAAAGCCGTGAAGAAGGCAGGGCTGCCGTGCACGGTTTTCACCGACGGCATGACCGTGAAGATCGACGAGTACACAGCGCGCGAGCCGGATGCCGCCGTGCAATGCGGGGCAAAGGTCGATCTCGACTCCGTGATCCTCGACGCGCCTATTATTGTCGTCGAAGTTGTCTCGCCCTCGAGTGAGCGGGACGACACAACGAGCAAGCTGGCCGAGTATTTTTCCGTGCCCTCCATCCAGCATTACCTGATCATTGATCCGTTCCGGCCGGCGCTGGTCCATCACATGCGCCAAGCTGGTGGCGATCTTCGCACCCAAATCCACGCCTCCGGCCTAATAAGGCTCGATCCACCGGGGCTAGAACTGAACGTCGCAGATGCGCTCGCCGGGGCGTGAGCGGGGCTAGACTCGCCCCTGAATTCGGTTGCCATGGTCCACGCCCTTTAACCTACCCGCGCAATTGGCTAGCCTCTGCCACAAAGCATTGATATTCATGGCGGAGCACGGAACGAACCGGGAGGCCCGAATCGTTCGTTGAAACGCGCCCGGAGACTGACCCGATGATGGACAACCTTTTTCTGCTCGCCGTCGCCTCCTTCGGCTTTGGATTGAGCCTTTCGACCTACCGCCTGTTCGCCAAATCGAACGGATGGCCGTTGGGCGCGCTTCAGGCGGATTTGCCGGTCATTCCGGTATTAATTGGAATTGCGGGCCTCGCTGCCGGATTGCTGTTTGCCACCGCGCGCGGCGTAGATGACGGCGGATGGTACATCATAGCCTTCGGCCTGCTGCTGGCCGTCATCTGGACCGGATTCTTGAGGGTTGGATCGCAGCTTGGGTTATTTGTCGTTCCGGTTGTCACATTTCTGCTGCTGCTCGGCTGGCTGTCGGTGCCGCTCGGGTATTCGGAGCGCAAATGGGCGACCGAACAGCCGACCGAGACCCTGCGCCGGCGTGGGATAATCGACGATCGTGTCAAGGGAATACCCGCTCCCGGGCAAACAACCCCCGGACAGCCCTAACGGCCTCCTGCGAAAACATCTATTTCGAAAATATTTTTGCCGCACCCCTTCGGTTCCAAACCTTGGGGGTGCTCGACTTTTGGAGGTAAGTCAATGACTTGCGCGCGCGCGCCGATCCACGTACTGGAAGAGCGGATTTAACGCTGTGAGCGAGTCATACCCGCCCCTCTGCTGTGGGTTATGATGCTCTCAGAAACCGACTCGTTTGCCGGTTAGTTGAGGAGCCGAAAATGGCCGTCCGCCGTCTGAACCCTGAGCAGCCTGCGCACTTCGCGTTCAGCGCGGAAAACATAGTTTGGGCCAAGGCGCAGCTCGCGAAATTCCCCGAAGGCAAGCAAGCCTCCGCGATCATACCGTTGCTCTGGCGTGCGCAGGAGCAGTCGAACGGCTGGCTACCGGAACCGGCGATCCGCGCCGTTTGCAACATGCTCGGCATGGCCTACATCCGCGGCCTCGAAGTGGCGACATTCTACACGATGTTCCAATTGAGCCCCGTGGGCACCGTCGCGCATGTGCAGGTGTGCGGTACGACGCCGTGTATGTTGAACGGCGCGCGCGCGCTCACAGATGTATGCAAGAAGCGTATCGCGGGCGAGCAGCATCACGTCACGGCAGACGGCAAATTTTCGTGGGAAGAAGTCGAGTGCTTGGGCTCATGCGCCAACGCTCCGCTCGTGCAAATCGATAAGGACACTTACGAAGATCTGACGCCAGCGGCGCTAGAAGCACTGCTTGATGGCTTCGCGAAGGGCAAGCCGCCAATGCCCGGTTCGCAGATCGGGCGCAGTGCATCGTGTCCGGCCGGCGGCCCAACATCGCTCAAAGAACCCGCGCTCTATGATGGCTCAGCAATCGGCGCGTGGCGCAAGCGCTTCGACGAAACCGAAGCGGCGCACTTCCAGCCAGCGGGCGCCGCTGCGGATCAGAAAGCTGCAGCGCCAGCGGCGGCTGTGCAAAAGGCGCCGCCTGTCAATACCGGCGCGTTGACGGCGATGGCCAACGCAGGCCTCGTCATGGAATTGAACGAACGCGGCAGCGGCAAGGCGTTGTCAACCGATGAGATCCAAAAAATGAAAGTGGGTTCGGTCAGCCGCGCGCCGCTCGAGACGCCGCTGCCAACTCCGAGTGTGGGCGCAACACGTTTGGTTGAAAGTGCGGCTGCGAAAAAAGCAGATCCGAAACCGGAATTGTTGTCAGCGCCAAGAGACGGCAAAGGCGATGATCTCGGATTAATCTGGGGCGTCGCCGAAAAACTCGCGGAGAAGCTGAACAAGATGGGCATCTGGCATTTCGATCAAATTGCCGGGTGGACGCCCGCGAACATCGCTTGGTTTGAAAATGAAGTGCCGGGCTTCAAGGGCCGCGTTGCGCGCGACAAGTGGATCGAGCAATGCACGAAACTGGAGAGCGGCTGGCGGCCGGGCAGTGATGTTGGTGAGAGGCCGAAAGGATAAGCGCGCGGCATGGAGCGAGAACTCACACGACTAGCGATTGAGTTGGAGCTGCCTCCAGACGGCGGACCTGTTTGGTTCTATCCGGGCGCGACGACACGCGGCGGGCATGATGGAATTCTGCTCAGCGTGCTCGACACGGACGGCACCACGCGGCTCTGCATGGTGGCGAGCGCGGCAAACGACGGCACGCTTTATTCGGGCCCGATCGAGATGCCGGACAACGTGCGCTTTTACGCGAATGGCCTCTTGATGAGTTACGACGAGCCGGATGTGTGCGAGGACGTCGGTGTGTGGCCTGTGCTCGACGCGCGCTGGACGCCGTCTCAGGATAGGATCGTGTTTCACGATCACAACTGCGCCGTCGCATATGGCCCGCAAGGCTGCGCTTGGAGAACAGGCCGGCTTGTCCTCGACGGCCTCGAATTAGAAGACATATCCGATGAAGTGGTCCGTTTCACCGGCTACACGTTCACCGATATGGACATCGCGGTGAAATCGCATCGCTTGACGATCGATGTTTTGAGCGGGCGGGTGGTTGAAGGCGCGTCAATACAAAGCCTGGAAGGATGATGGCGATGGAAGAAACCAAACAGCCTTCGAAGATCAAACAGACGATTTCGAGTGCGCCGTGGGTGCGCGCAATGCGGCTGATCATTGCGGCTGTGGCGGCGTATCTCATGTATCACGCGGTGACGCGGTTCATGGCAGGTCAGTTGGCGCCGACGGACGCGTGGCTCGCGGGAATGATTGGCACACTCGGCCTGACGGCACTCGTTGAAGCGATTTGGCCCGAAGGCAACATGGGTCTGTTGCAGTTCTGGGCGTTGACGGCGCTAGCCTCTGCAGCGCTCGTCGCCTGGGCCATGGGCGGTGCCAAGTGGATCGGAATTCTCGGGCTCATCGCGCTCTTTGGCGGATTTGCAATCGCAGCCCTCGAAGCGTCGAAGGGGAAATCTGAATAATGCTCCACGATCGCGACCGGATTTTCCGCGATTCCCCTCCCCTGAAGGGAGGGGTTAGGGGTGGGGTGGGGAGCCATGCGGACGGCCTGCGGCTCGCATCGCATTTGTCATTCTTGTCCGGGCAACAGTTTCGCCGGATCGCAGCATCACGCCTGCAGCGTACCCCCCCCCCCCCACCCCCCCCCCCCCCGGGGTGGGGAGGGTTGTGCACGGCGCTAATGGGGCAAGGGG
>JANOKZ010000195.1:0-11045 GCA_031419515.1 Hyphomicrobium sp. | reverse complement strand
TGCCTTCGTTTTTAGCGAGGCAGGCCGGCAGCAGCATGACAGTCTTGACGTCCGAGCGCCCCCACCTGATATCGGGCATGGTTTTGACCGCAATGCCTGTCTCTGCAGTGGCCGCGATTTTTGCCGGGTTCTGGATGCGCGCGATGACGACAACGGTCGGCTGAATATCATCTGCAGGAAAAGAGAAATCGCGTGGGCCCGCGCCGCGTGAGACTTGTATATAAACGAGACCATCGCGCACGCGGTTGCGCTCTATCGTTTGACGGATGACATTAAGCAATGCTGGCCGCGACATCGGCGGCGTCATTCTTATTTCGCGGAGCGATCGTTCCAGGCGATCCAGATGGCGCCGGGAATCGACGAGCCGGCCGCCGAGCACTTCAACAACTTCATAGATCGCATCGGCAAATTGGAAGCCGCGATCCTCCACGTGAACGGCCGCCTCTGCATATGGCCTGTAGCGGCCGTTGACGTAGACGATACGGCTCATGCCCCGATCATGCTCCAGTCCATTATCAAGCCGCGATCACGCAGAGCGCGCTTCCCCTCCTGCCCGCTGATCGGACGAAACGCCAAGCGCCCTGAGCTTGCGGTGCAGCGCTGAGCGTTCCATGCCAACGAATTCTGCGGTGCGGGAGATGTTACCGCCAAACCGGTTGATTTGGGCAAGCAGATATTCGCGCTCGAAGATTTCGCGTGCTTCGCGCAACGGCAGGCTCATCAAGTGTTCCGCCCCGCCGTTGACCGGAAGAGGCACGTTAGAGCCGATTTCCTCGGGCAGCATTTCCGCCGTGATAACAGTGTTCGGTTCGCCGCCGGCCAAAATCATCAAGCGCTCGATGTTGTTCCTGAGTTCGCGCACGTTGCCCGGCCAATCGTGGGCCTGAAGAACGGCGACAGCGTCTTCGCCGATCTGACGCGGCGAAAGACCAGACGCCTGTGCGACTTGACCGACGAAGAATTGAATGAGTTCAGGAATATCATCGCGCCGCTCGGCAAGGCTCGGGACCCGCAGCGGAACAACGTTCAGACGATGGAAGAGATCCTGGCGGAAGCGGCCCTCTTCGATCTCGCGTTCGATATCGCGGCTTGTGGAGGAAATAATACGCGTATCGACCGACACCTTCTGCGAGCCGCCCATACGGATAAATTTTTGCTCGACCAGAACGCGCAAGACTTTCCCTTGCGTCTCCATCGGCATGTCCGCGACTTCGTCGATATAAAGCGTGCCGGTGTGCGCTTCTTCAAGCGCGCCGACCTTGCGCGGGCCGCCTGTGCGATCCTCGGTGCCAAACAACTCCTCTTCCACGCGATCAGGTGCCATGGCGGCTGCATTGAGCACCACGAAGGGGCCGTCAGCGCGATGCGATTTTTGGTGGATGACGCGTGCCGCGAGTTCCTTCCCCGTGCCGGACGAGCCGCGAATGAGAATGCGGCTGTTGGTTGGGGCGAGCCGGTCGATGTTGTTTTTCAGCTGATTGATCGCCGTCGATTTGCCGACCATTTCGGCCGAGACGACCGAGCGTTCCTTGAGTTCCTTCACCTCGCGCTTCAACTGGGAGGCTTCTAGCGCCCGCAGCGTGACGAGAACGAGCCGGTCGGATTTGAATGGCTTCTCGATATAATCGTAAGCGCCGCGCTTAATGGCCGTTACCGCCGTTTCGATATTGCCGTGGCCGGAAATGATGACAATAGGGAGATCGGGATAGGCGCGTTTCATGACCGTCAGAACTTCAAGTCCGTCTAGGCGGCTTCCCTGCAGCCAGATATCGAGGATCACGAGATGGGGCCTGCGATCTTCGATCGCTTTCAGCGCCTCATCGCTGTCGCGCGCAAGCCGCGTCCGGTGCCCTTCATCTTCAAGAATGCCCGAAACCAAATCGCGGATGTCGGCTTCGTCGTCGACGACCAGAATATCTGCTGCCATTTTCTAAGGCTCCCGTGACGCTGTCTAATGGTTACGCGCGCAATGCCGTTCGTTCAGTGCTTGCGGGCGATGGATCGGTGCTTTCAATATGTCGTGTAGATTTCATTGGCAGGACAACGCGCATCAAGGCGCCGCGCGATCGCGTTGCGGTAAGGGGCGCGTCTTCAAGTGCAATCGTGCCGCTGTGCTGTTCGATGATCTTTTGCACAATCGCAAGCCCCAGGCCCGTGCCTTTGGCGCGCGTTGTGACGTAGGGTTCGAGAAGCCGTGACCGGTTTTGTTTCGGGAGACCGATGCCGTTGTCGGCCACCTCGATAACGACGCGATCATCGAGTGCTTTGAGGACGACTTCGATTTCACCCCGGTAACCGGCCGGCCGGCCCTGTGCTTCGCCATAACCTTCGATCGCTTCCGTCGCATTCTTCACGAGATTGGTCATCGCTTGAGAAATCAAGCGCTGGTCAAAGCGCGCCCGCACAGCAGTGCCTGGCATATTGAGCTTAAAGTCGATATCCTTGTTGCTTTCGCGGAACAGAATGACCGGCTCTTGAACCGCAATGCGCAGATCGGATTCCGTCATATCCGGCGCCGGCATGCGAGCGAACGACGCGAACTCATCGACCATGCTCTTGATCTGGCCGGTTTGCCGCTCAATTGTTTGGGTAAGCGTGTCGAACAGCTCGCGGTTATCGGTAATTTGCTTGCCGAACTTGTTGCGCAAGCGTTCTGCCGAAAGTTGTATCGGCGTGAGGGGGTTCTTGATTTCGTGGGCGATGCGCCGCGCAACGTCAGCCCAGGCACTCGTGCGCTGGGCTTGTACCAGCTCTGAAATATCGTCGAATGTCACAACAGAGCCGACATCTCCTTCACCTGCCCGTTCGCGCGTGATTTTTACGGCAAAGGTCCGCTCTTCGTCGCCGATCTGGCGTTTGATTTCGTGCTGACCTTTAGCTTTGATGCCGGCGTCTTCGCGCGCCTCCAGCACGCCTGCAAATTCCGGTGCCAAATCCAGCAATCTTTTGCCAACTACGTGTTGCGAGGTCACGCCGAGCAACTGTTCGGCCGAACGGCTGAGAAGCGTTACGCGGCCTGAACTGTCTAAGCCGATGACACCAGCCGAAACGCCCGACAGAACAGCTTCGATAAAGTTGCGGCGCTCGCTTAAGAGATCGTTGGCGGAAACAAGAGCGTCTTGCTGCCCCTTCAACTCACGCGTCATGTGATTGAAGGTTTCCGATAGCCTCCGTAGGTCGCCTTCGCCGCGTTTCTCGGGCAGTGCGATATTGAGGTTGCCGCGCGAAACTTCCTGCGCACCGGCGATCAAGCGCCGGATAGGCGCCACGAAACGTCCCGCGAACCACATGCCGGTCCAGATCGCCGCCAGCAGTGCCGTTGTCGAGATCATGAAATAGATGAGGCCGTGCGCAATTTTCAAGCCGCTCTTGGTTTGGCGCAAGCGGTTGTATTCGTCGACGTTCTGCTCCGTGCGCTGCAAGTGACCGATCACTTTGGGGCTGACGCCGCGCACAACATAAAGATAGCGCCCGGGGAACTTTTCAAGCCGCGCTAATGCGCCCACGCGATAATCGTTCTCTGGCATCAATAGCGGCACCTGACCGTCGGCCGCTTGCTTGATCGCGTCCAAAGGGGGCACGATGTAGGGCAGCTTCGGATCATCGATCGCCATGACGACCGGTACGCCGTCAGCGTCGATGACGTAGGCAGCCGGCAAGTCGCGCAACCCCGCTTGTCCGATTAGGAATTTCTGGAAGGCATCCGGGTCGGCTTTGACATCGTCACCTGCCCCATCGATGTCGCGCACCATGTTGACGACGTCGGTGCGCATGATCTTGCCGTGCTCTTCAACGTAAGCTTTTGCCACATCGTAAGAGTTATCGACGATGGCGCGCGTGCGCGCAGAAAACCATCCGTCGAGCGAGCGCGAAAAGGTCGTCGTCGCTGCGACCGCCAAGAGGATGGCAGGTAGCGCGGCGATAACGGAAAACAGCAGCACAATACGTGAATGCAGTCGCGCTCCAGGTACCCTGTCACGCCAGGCTCGCCACAGCCCCATGGATTGCGAGGCAATGACCGCCAACATGGCCAGGATCAGGCCGACGTTGACAGCGAGCGCTGACCAGACGACCTCGTTACGCGGCGTGATCGTCGTCAGGCCTGTGAGGATCAGATAACTGACGAGCGCGGATATGATCGACATGACGACCACGATCAACCCGATGAGCGACGCCCGGTCGGAAGGATTGAGAGGGCTATCCCCTTCTTCAATGACGGTCGCCTGGGACAGCGCAGCCGTCTGACCGGTGCCCGGATGCACCGTCGGTGCCGGAGACGCGTTGCTGTCTGTCATCGCCTACCAGCCAAGACTTGTAACTCCCTGACACGTATCGCTTTGTCGAAGCCCCTTAGCCCAGAACGCCTCTTAGCGTGCCTATCCTGGACAGCCCCACTGAAGTCGACTGGTCCGAAGCTTGGGTTTCGACGCCACAGTTGAAAAATCAGCAAGCACTTGAACTGTGACATTTTCGCGACAAGTGTGGCTTAGTCCTGACCCGGCTTGTGGTCAAGGCACACATTGTTGATGCGGTACTCGAAAGCAATTCACAGTGAATCTCACAGTGCACTCGATGCAAACTCTTGGTTCAGCTGTCGATCGTGCGGAACACGCGGATATTGAGGTCGCGAATGCGCGTTCGAAGCGTATTCCGGTTCAGACCCAACAACTCAGCGGCCCGGATTTGATTGCCGCGTGTCGCCCCCAGCGCTGCGCTCAGCAGCGGTTTTTCAACTTCGCGGATGACGCGGTCGTATAGTCCCGGCGGCGGCAGATCGTTGCCAAACGACAAGAAGTATCGTGTCAGATAACGCTCGACGGCTTCATTGAGCTCAAACCCTTCTCCGTTCGAAGACGCGGGTTGTGATGGCTCTGAACCGGCGAGTTCCTGTTCAACGGACTGCAACGACAAAGTATCCTGCGGGTAGAGTGCCACAAGCCGCCGGACCAGATTTTCGAGTTCGCGCACGTTGCCGGGCCACGCGTACCCCTTGAGCCGTTCTATCGCGGCGGTCTCGATGGATTTCTGACCAAGTCCCTCGCGCCCGGCCATGCGCAGGAAGTGCCGGACAAGATCGCCAACATCTTCCTGGCGCTCACGCAATGGCGGAAGCCGCATCGGCACGACGTTCAAGCGATAGAACAGGTCTTCGCGAAAGAGCCCTTGCTGGATTTGTGTTTTCAGATCGCGATGCGTGGCGGCGATGATGCGCACGTTGGTCTTGATCGGCGTGCGTCCGCCAACAGTTGTATATTCGCCCTGTTGCAGGACGCGCAAAAGCCGGGTTTGCGCTTCGAGCGGCATGTCGCCGATTTCGTCTAAGAACAGCGTTCCGCCTTCCGCCTGCTCAAAGCGCCCGGCCGTGCGAGATTGCGCGCCTGTAAAGGCACCCTTCTCGTGTCCGAAGAGTTCGCTTTCGATGAGTTCGCGGGGAATGGCCGCCATATTGATGGCAACGAACGGGCCCTGCCGGCGCTTGCCGAAATCGTGCAGGACACGCGCAACTAATTCCTTTCCCGTGCCGCTTTCACCCGTGATCATCACAGTCAGATCGGTCTGTGTGAGGCGGGCGAGGATGCGATAGATCTCCTGCATCGCCTGTGATCGGCCGATGAGCGGCAGCTCTTCTCCGTCCGCAGCCTGCGTTTGCGGCGCGCGCTTGCGTGCGGGCTCTGAAAGCGCGCGCGCGACTACCGCCACGACTTCGTTGAGGTCGAAGGGTTTGGGAAGATACTCGAAAGCCCCCTTCTCCGCCGCTGTCAGCGCCGTCATTAACGTGTTCTGCGCGCTCATAACGATAATCGGCAAATCGGGGCGCAATTTTTTGATGCGCGGAATGAGATCGAAGGCGTTTTCGTCGGGCATGACGACGTCGGTTATTATGACGTCGCCTTCGCCCTGGCTGACCCAGCGCCAGAGCGTTGCCGCGTTGCCGGTTGCCCTTGGCGCGTATCCGGCTCGCGCGAGCGCTTGGTTCAACACCGTGCGGATGGCGGTGTCGTCATCGGCGATCAAAACTGTACCGCGGCCCATGGTGCTCATTTAGCCTCTTTGGATTGAAGGGGCGGACGTGCTGGATCGCGCGCGATCTTCCATCGGCAATAGTATTCGGAAGATCGTACGTTTCGGCACACTTTCGCACTCGATGATGCCGCCATGGTCCGAGATGATCTTGGCGACCAGGGCCAGGCCTAGACCTGTGCCCGATATTTTGGTTGTGACGAAAGGATCGAAGAGATGCGCTTTCATATGCTCTGCGATGCCGCTGCCGTTGTCTTCGACCTGGATCATAAGCGGGAGACTGACACGCGTGTCGGAGCCCGGAACCGAGAGGCGCACGCCTGGCCGGAATGCGGTTTGCAAAATGATCCGCCCGGCGTCGGTCTTGTCGCCAATCGCTTCGGACGCATTTTTTACGAGGTTTAAAACGGCTTGGACCAGCTTGTCCCTATTGCCGTGCACGAAAGGAAGCGAAGGGTCGTAGTCTTCGACAAAACGGACGCCGCGGCCGAAACCGGATTCAGAAATCTTGCGCACGTGATGCAGGACGTCGTGAATATTCACGGCCTCTTTCGCGATCGGTCTCTCGTCACCAAAAACTTCCATGCGATCGACGAGATCGCGAATGCGGTCGGTTTCGGTGCAAATGAGCTGCGCAAGTGCCCTGTCTTCATCTGAAAGTGCCGGTTCGAGCAATTGAGCGGCACCGCGAATGCCGGATAGCGGATTTTTGATCTCGTGAGCAAGAACGCCAGCCATGCCGGAGACCGAGCGCGCGGCCGCGCGGTGCGTGAATTGGCGTTCGATCATTTGCGCCATATTGCGCTGCTGCAGCATGAGAAAAATACGATGCGGGTCGTCCGGCATCGGCCCGCCATAGACGTCAATCAATTTCGGCGATGCAAATCGTGGTGCCGCAACTTCAACGCCGTATTCGTTGACCATAGCGCCGGACGTCTGCACCTGCTCGACCAGCGATAGAAGGGGGCACCCAAAGGCAACGATGTCGCTAATGCTGCTGCGCTTCAGAGTGCTGGCACTCGTGGAGAAGAACGCCTCAGCGGCGGCGTTGGCGAAATCGATTTTATTGTCAGCCGCGATGACAAGGATCGGGTGTGGAAGGGCCGCAAGCAGCATGTCGGTGTCGATGTCGCGAGTGGCGGGCGCAACGTCGCGGGCCGATGCACCGTCTGTTGCCTTGCTGGCTTTCGCTATTTTTGCGCTCATGCCGCGATCCGCTCCGGTTCGGCGTAAAAGTCGCGCAGGCCTGCAAGTACCCTGTCCGCGTCCTCTTCGGTGCACAACTGTTTGCGCCAAGCCTTGATCAGCGCTTCAGGCCGGCCGCTTGAAATGAGGTACCAGCCGATGTGCTTGCGCGCGTTCTTCAAACCAAGGCGGCGTCCGTAGTGGACGAGCATTGCATCGATATGTTCAATCGCGATGCGGCCTTGTTCGTCAATCGAAGGAGGACCTGCGTCGTGACCCGTCTCAAAAAACCGCGCGATCTGGCCAGGAAGCCACGGCGCACCATAAGCCGCGCGCCCGATCATGACGCCAGCGGCGCCTGAAGCAGCGCGTGCTTCGGCGGCGTCTTGGGTCGTCAGGATGTCGCCATTGACGAGGACGGGAAGTTTTGTGGCGTCGACGACCGGGCGGACTGCCGCCCAATCGGCCTTGCCTTTGAAGAACTGACAGCGCGTGCGCCCATGCACGGTAATCAGTTTGACGCCTTCGCTTTCGGCGCGGCGCGCGAGTTCCGGCGCGTTGCGGGTCTTGTCGTCCCATCCAAGGCGCATCTTCAGCGTTACCGGCACATCAACGGCACTGATAACAGCTCGAATGAGCGATTGCGCATGATCGAGATCGCGCATCAGGGCGGAGCCTGAGAGTTTCCCCGTCACTTCCTTGGCCGGACAGCCCATATTGATATCGATGACGCTTGCGCCTTTGCCAGCGGCGATGCGCGCGCCCTCTGCCATCCACTTGGCTTCGCGACCCGCAAGTTGGATAATGAAAGGCTCTAACTCCCTGCCCTCGGCTCGACGCAGGACGTCCGCCCGGGCCTTGACCAGTTCTTCGCTGGCAATCATCTCTGAGACCACGATTGGAGCCCCAAGGGCGTGCGCAGCCCGTCTGAAGGGCAGGTCCGAGACGCCCGACATGGGGGCCAGGGCGACGAGGTTAGCCTTTGGCACAGTCGTGCCGGCTGGCGATGTATCATTGGAATTAAACAATGGTCTGCCTTCTAATTGTGCACACTCTGATCATGCCTTACGGTTAGGCAGACTAGTTGGACCACACGGGTAAGGGCAAGCCTAAAGTTGACGATTGCCGATTGCCGTTTGGCCGCGCCGCCTTTAACGCTCGGGCGCCCCCCACCTAAGGAGACGAAGCCATTGAAGATCGCCGCTCTCATCGTTGCTGCTGGGCGGGGATCTCGCGCGGGCGGCGAGGTGCCGAAGCAGTATGCGATGATTGGCGGGGCGCCGGTGTTGGTTCGATGCCTCCATGCCTTCGGCTCACAGGATGCAATCACCGATTTACAGGTCGTCATTCACTCAGACGACGAGCCTCATTACCGAAACAGCGTCTCAGCTGTGTCCATGAAATTGGGGCCTGTGGTCGTTGGTGGAGCCTCGCGGCAGGCGTCTGTCCGCGCTGGACTTGAGGCCCTTGAAGCCTTAGCTCCCGATGTCGTTCTCATTCATGATGCAGCCCGGCCGTTTGTCGGGGCCGCCACGATCCAAAGTGTAATTTCTGCTCTGAAGACACATTCTGGAGCCATCGCCGCCGTGCCGCTCGCTGATACCCTGAAACGCGGGGACGGTGCTGGCATCATCAAAGGCACCGTGGATCGCACCGGACTTTGGCGCGCGCAGACGCCACAAGGCTTTCGATTTAAGGACATCCTCAAGGCGCATCGCGACGCCGCAGCAGCTGGGAAAAGCGACTTTACCGACGACGCCGCCGTTGCCGAATGGGCCGGTCTCGACGTGGCGCTGGTCGAGGACAGTGCTTCAAACATCAAACTGACCACGGCCAATGACATTGCCGCCGCCGATTGGAGATTGCGAAGCGCCATGACTGAGACTTACGAAACCCGCACCGGCACCGGCTTCGACGTGCACAAGTTCTGCGATGGCGATCACGTCTGGCTCGGCGGCGTGAACATCCCGCACACGCATTCGCTCGAAGGGCACTCTGACGCCGACGTTGTTCTACATGCTCTGACTGATGCCATTCTCGGCGCCATCGGCGACGGCGACATCGGCCAGCATTTCCCCCCCTCCGATGCCAAATGGAGGGGTGCCGCCTCGAGCATATTTCTTGAGGATGCCGCGCGCCGGGTGCGCGAGCGGGGAGGAAAAATCGTCAACGTGGACGTCACGGTTCTGGCCGAAGCACCTAAAATCGGTCCGCATCGCGCGGCGATGCAAGCCGTCATCGCGGCTGCGCTGGGCTTAACACCCGGCCGCGTCGGCATAAAAGCGACGACGACCGAGGGCCTCGGCTTCATCGGCCGGCGCGAAGGAATCGCAGCCATGGCGAGCACAACAGTTATGTTGCCGATACCCGTGGCACCTTAGACACGCACTGAGCGTTGACCCCTCTCCCAGAATCGCTGCATCAAGGTTGGCAGTGGTTGTATTGCCACGACCAACGTGGGAGCCGACATGAACATTATGCCCCAAAATCTTGACCGCAGACCCGCCGATGCTGCCATCAGCGCCATAGCCGAAGCCGCGTCGGATACGTGTCTCGCCACCCGCGTGCGTCAGCTGTCGCGTATTATAACGCGCGTCTACGACGATGCCATGCGCCCACTTGGCATCACGGCGAGCCAATACACGCTGCTCGCCCAGCTTGCAGCGCGCGATAGCATTACGGCTGTCGAAATCGGACACGACCTCGATATTGAAAAGTCGACGCTGTCGCGTAATCTCAAGCGCCTGTTGGCGCTGGGTCACATCGTGATGGATCCGCCCGCTGGACGGCGTGGCCGCGGCTTGCACCTGACGCCCAAGGGTCAGGCCGTGCTCAAGGACGCCTATCCGATCTGGCAAGATGCACAGAAGAAGACCGTTGGGGTCATGGGCTCCGGCAGTCGCGACATCCTTGATGGTCTGCTCAACCAGGCCGAAAGGTTGGCGGCGGCCTGATCAGCCAGGCCGCCTGTTTGAGCCGTTTGCATCACAGTCTCTCTCTCGTTAGCCTTATCGGGGAGCGCTTCGCCCAAGCGCTCCCCGAAGTGTTTTGAGAGTTAGCCAAACACATGTTTTCCGATGACCGCATCGCTGCAGCGCGCGATCTACTTGATGATCTGAGGCGTCGCGGCCTGAAACTCGTGACCGCCGAGAGCTGCACGGGCGGGCTCATTGCCGCTCTCTTGACCGAGGTTCCAGGCTCATCGGATGTCTTTGAGCGTGGGTTCGTTACCTATTCCAATGACTCAAAAGTTGAGACAATCGGCGTACCGCGCGATCTCATCGAACACTACGGCGCCGTCAGCGCCGAAGTCGCTGAGGCCATGGCCAAGGGAGCGTTGGCGCATTCCAAAGCGGATATTGCCATCTCAGTCACAGGTGTTGCAGGGCCCGGCGGCGGCACGGAGGAAAAGCCTGTTGGGCTTGTTTATCTTACAGTTCTCAGTCCTGGACGAGACGCCACAACGAAAGAGTACCGCTTTAGTGTACCCTCGCGTAGCGACATACGCATGGCGACCGTTGGCGAGGCGTTGAGCCTCATTCGGCAGGTGATCTCATGATCCGGATTTTTCTCGTCGCTGCCGGTTTGCTCAGTTTTCACAATCCTGCACTGGCCGCCGACTTCACAGCGCGTCAACTGACCGAGCAGATGTTCGCAGCACCAGCAGGTAGCCCGCCTGACTTTAGCGGCAAAGATCTCTCCGGCCTTGATCTCTCTAGTCTCGATTTCAAGAAGGCAACGCTCACGCGCGCCAAAATGTTTGGAGCCGATCTATCGAACGCGGATCTCTCTGGCGCCAATCTCAGCGGCGCCCTGCTTGATCGCGTCGTTCTGATCTC
>JANOKZ010000194.1:0-3093 GCA_031419515.1 Hyphomicrobium sp. | reverse complement strand
CGTCAGAGTGTAGCACGCCGCCTCTTCCCAAGTTAGATGCTTGGGGCGTTCCAAAAGCTGGCGATCCTGAACACGGCAGAATTGCGCGAACGAACCATCTGGAGTTTGGTAGCCCCAAATGCGTTGCGACTCCGAAAACATTGGATCCCCGCCATTGCATTCTTCATCGTCGCCGTCGTCCTGGTTGCAGTGAACAACGACTTCGTCGCCAACCTTCCAGCGCTTGACCTTCGAGCCAACGGCCCAAACAACGCCGGAGGCATCTGAACCAGCGATGTGGTAGGGTTGCTTATGAACGTCGAACATAGAAATCGGCGTACCGAGAGAGGCCCAGACACCGTTGTAATTGACACCAGCAGCCATAACGAGAACCAGCACATCGTGGCTGTCGAGCTGCCAAGTTGGAACAACCTCGACCTGCATCGCGGTTTCGGGCGGGCCCTCACGCTCTTTTCGTATACTCCAGGCATACATATTCTTGGGCACGTAACCGAGTGGCGGGATCTCGCCAACTTCGTACAGGTCCTTCTTACCCACTCCCGAAACGAAATCTTGCGCGGTCATTCCGGCTCCAGTTGCAGTTGTAGCAGCGACAGACTTGCTGGCCATTTCGTTCCCGTCTCCCGGCCCAACCCGCGATCACGGGCTGAGGCCTCAGTCTTTATTGATGTCAGCACCAGTCGGCGCAGCCTTTCGAGTGCGCTGTATCAAGCACGTTTTTGCGCTGCAATGAAGGGGGTTGGTTGCGGCTTTGTTGCACATTTTGGCGCATGTCAATAAATCCTTAACTGTCTTGGCGGTAGTCTGCCTACGGTTATTTATTCAGTGGGCAGCCGGCTCATTGAGGGTGCGCAATAAAAGCCGCCACGGCGCGCGGCGCGAGGTCACAATGTGGGAATCGCTTCTAGCAGCCCTGCAGAAAATTGGCGACGTGAACACGTTCACGGTGGTTGTCGTGATTGGACTTGTCGCACTCGCGAACTGGCTCATTAAGCTCCTGACAGATTCAACCGGTTTTGCGATCCTATTCACGCCCGCTATGATCATTGGCGCGCTTGCTGCCAATTATTTATTCGTCGAATACTACATAGCTCCGACCCCGGACAAGAATTCTAATGTCGTGATTGCATCTGCTATGGGCGTACTGGCGGCGATGGTTTGCATGCTGCTGGCAACGCGTGGCGTCGTCGGGTTGGGCGATCGCCGCCGCAAGAAGCTGAGCTCCAGACTGGCCGGCACGGTCGGTTTGGAAAAAAATCGGTCCGGCACGTAATAAATCACCGGGCAAACTTCTAATCCTTACCATCTCAAGCGCCACCAGCGGCATCCTAGCATTTTGCGTTGCGGGAAGCTCAGGTTAGCTTAAACAACCGGCTTGGCACATATGACCAGAGCGGAGGCCCACGCGGGCCCATAGGCTTGAGACCGAGATAGAACCATGTCCACTAAGAAATCAGGCGTCCCAGAGTCCGCGCCGGTATCCGCAATTGCCGGCCCAAAGGGGCAGGCGGAACGGGACAAGCCCTGGATGTTCCGGACGTATGCCGGACACTCGACGGCGGATAAATCCAACGCTCTCTATAAAATGAACTTGGCGAAAGGGCAGACCGGCCTTTCAATCGCCTTCGATCTCCCAACACAAACCGGTTACGACAGCGACCACGAACTCGCACGCGGCGAAGTGGGTAAAGTCGGCGTCCCCGTTTCACATATTGGCGACATGCGGACGCTGCTCGACGGCATTCCTCTCGACCAGATGAATACCTCGATGACCATCAACGCGACGGCCGCTTGGCTGCTGGCGCTCTACGTTGCGACCGCAGATGAAACGGGCGCTAGCCGCACCAAGTTAACCGGCACCATTCAGAACGATATCATCAAGGAATATCTGTCGCGTGGCACTTATGTCTTCCCGCCGGAACCATCCCTGAGGCTGATCAAGGACACGATTGTCTTTTCGACCAAGACCGTTCCCAAGTGGAACCCGACGAACGTCTGCTCCTATCATTTGCAGGAAGCGGGCGCGACGCCGGTCCAAGAGCTGGCTTACGCGCTTGCAACCGCTCTTGCCGTGCTCGACGGGGTCAAGGCATCCGGTGAAGTGCCGCCTGCCGAATTCAGCAACGTCGTCGGCCGCATGTCGTTCTTCGTCAACGCCGGAATGCGCTTCGTCACCGAAATGTGCAAAATGCGCGCATTTACGGAACTATGGAGCGAAATCACGCGCGATCGCTATGGCGTGACGGACCCCAAGCACCGCATGTTCCGCTATGGCGTGCAGGTCAACTCGCTCGGACTGACCGAGCCGCAGGCCGAGAATAACGTCTACCGCATCCTGCTCGAAATGCTGGCTGTGACACTGTCCAAAGATGCGCGCGCCCGCGCCGTGCAGCTGCCCGCCTGGAACGAAGCACTTGGCTTGCCCCGTCCATGGGACCAGCAGTGGTCGCTTAGAATGCAGCAGGTTTTGGCTTACGAAACGGACTTGCTCGAATATGGCGACATCTTCAACGGATCGGCCGAGATCGCGCGCAAGGTTGCGGCGCTGAAAGAAGAAGCCAAGGCCGAACTCGCGACGATCGAGAAAATGGGCGGCGCGGTTGCCGCTATCGGCTACATGAAGCGCCGCCTTGTTGAGAGCAATACAAACCGTTTACGCGGGATCGAAACCGGCGAACAGATTGTAGTCGGCGTCAACAAATGGACGGAAACGGAAGCCTCCCCTCTGTCGGCTGGAACGGATTCCATCCTCGTTGTCGACCCGGCGCTCGAAGCCCAGCAGATCGAGCGCCTCAAAGCGTGGCGTGGGGCCCGCGACGATAAGCAGGTGAAGGCGGCATTAGCCGACCTCGAACGTGCCGCGAAGGAAGGCCGCAACGTTATGGAACCGTCCATCGCCTGCGCCAAAGCGGGCGTAACGACCGGTGAGTGGGGCGGACTATTGCGCAAGATCTTCGGCGAGTATCGCGCCCCAACCGGTGTGTCTCAGGCAGCCGTACAGCGTGACGGCGCCGGACTCGACACTGTCCGAGCCCATGTTGACGCGGTTTCAAACAGGCTCGGCCGCCGCATCAAGTTCTTGGTCGGTAAGCC
>JANOKZ010000193.1:0-3242 GCA_031419515.1 Hyphomicrobium sp. | reverse complement strand
GCCGTTGCCTACATTGGTGAGGGCGCGGTCAACCAGGGCGCCTTTCACGAGGCGATGAACCTTGCCGCAGTCTGGAAACTCCCATTCATCTGCGTCATTGAAGACAACGCCTGGGGCATTTCCGTTTCCAAGAAAGCGTCGACCGCTGTTCCCGATAACGCCATACGCGCCCAATCCTATGGCATTCCTGGTTATCAGGTGAAGGGCAATGACCCTTACGAAGTCTTCCGCGTAGCGGGTGAGTGCGTGGCACGCGCTCGCCGTGGTGATGGCCCATCGCTTATTGAAATCGAAACCTCGCGGCTTGCCGGCCACTTCATGGGCGACGCCGAAGGCTACCGGCCGAAGGGTGAACTCGATGCGCTGCGCGCCCGCGATTGCATTCCGGCGATGAAGGCTCGCATGATGGCCGAGGACGGCATGACGCAAGCTGAGAACGACGCCATCGTCGCGCGTGCGCGGGCGAAGGTTGACGAAGCCATAGAATTCGGCCGTCAGAGCCCGTATGCCGCGCCTGCAGAAGCCATGGAAAAGGTCTTCGCCTGATCGAGTTATTGAGCTGGGGCGGTTCGCCCGTCCCGGCGTTTCAAATGTCAACAAGACTTCAGAAAAAACAAAAATTTACTCCCTGGGAGGAGCTTCCATGTCAACCGCGACGGCTACAGCAGTAAAGCCCCAACAGAACGAGCGACGCGTCACCATTGCGCGAGCAATGGCCGAGGCTGTTGCTCAGGAAATGCGCATCGATCCGCGCGTCTTCGTCATGGGCGAGGATATCGGACAACTCGGCGGCGTTTATGGCAACACGCGCGGCCTGATCGAGGAATTTGGCCCAGAACGCGTGCGCGACACGCCAATTTCTGAAACGGCCTTCATGGGCGCCGCAGTCGGTGCGGCCTCCGACGGCATGCGGCCCGTGGTCGAACTGATGTTCGTCGACTTCTTCGGCGTTTGCTTCGATGCGATCTACAATTTGATGGCCAAGAACATCTACTTCTCCGGCGGTAACGTCAAAGTTCCGGTTGTGCTTATGACGTCAACGGGCGGCGGATACAGCGACGGCGGCCAGCATTCGCAGTGCCTTTACGCCACGTTTGCGCATTTGCCGGGCATGAAGGTCGTGTGCCCAAGCAACGCCTATGACGCAAAAGGTTTGATGGTTTCTGCCATCCGCGACGATAGCCCGGTCATCTATATGTATCACAAAGGACTGCAGGGCATGGGCTGGCTCGGGACGGAGCCTGGGGCAACGGTGCACGTTCCCGAAGAAACCTACATGATCCCGTTTGGCAAGGCGGCCATCGTGCGCGAAGGTACCGACGTCACCATCGTCGGCGTCGGCATGGGTGTTCATAACGGCCTAAAAGCCGCAGACAAACTCGCAGCACAAGGTGTCAGCGCCGAGGTTGTCGATCTGCGCACGCTCGTTCCGCTCGACCGTGACACGATCTTCAACTCGGTCAAGAAAACCGGCCGCTTGATCGTGGTCGATGAAGACTACCAAAGCTACGGTTTGACGGGCGAAATCATCGCCACGATCGCCGAGCGCGACGTCAGGGTGTTGAAGGCCTCGCCGCAGCGCGTCGCCTATCCTGATATTCCGATCCCGTTTGCCCGGCCGATGGAGCAATTTGCGTTGCCGAACCCGGACAAGATCGTTGACGCTTTCCACGCAATGAAGAGGGCCTAGCAACATGGTAGCCGTTAAAATTCCGGCCGACCTTTGGGAAGAAGATACAGAGGCCGTCATCACGACGTGGCTTGTCGGCGATGGCGGGACGGTCAACGAAGGTCAGCTCATTGCTGAAATCATGGTTGAGAAAGTGCAGCATGAAGTTCGCGCGCCAGCGAGCGGCACGATCAAGATCTCTCAACAGGCCGAAGCTGTCGTCGCTAAAGGCGGTGAAATCGGTACGATTACTTGACGTACTTTTGGGCCAGCGGTTCTGCGACTTGCTTTACGAGCCGAGAATTTCAAATCCTGGAGCGCATTTGCGGTTTTGAAACCGCAGGGCGCTCCATACTGCTTGAAGGTGACATGTCATGACGGATACCACGCCTGGATCAGCCCCGGTTTCAGCCGATAAAGTGATCAAGCTGACGGCCATGCGCGGCATGATCGCCAGCAAGATGCTCGAGAGCCTGTCGACGACGGCGCAGCTCACGCATTTTGCCGAGTGCGATGTGACGGGCCTTCAGGCCATGAAAGCGCGGTTGCTTAGCGAAGGATTGAAAACTTCGGTCGAGGATCTGATTGTGGACGCCGTGGTGCAGTCACTGCGCCGGTATCCGGCCCTGAATGCCACGCTCCAGAACAACGAGATCACGCATCGCGCGGACCTTAATGTCGCCGTTGCGGTCGCCTTGCCTGGCGACCTCCTCGTGGCGCCCGCGATCTTCAATGCGGGAACGATGACGCTCGAGGAGCGCGTGAAAGCACGCCGCGATCTCGTCGATCGGTCTAAGATCAACAAGCTAACGGTCAAAGAAATGACCGGCGGGACCTTCACGATTTCCAATATCGGACTAACCCGCGTTCGCCACTTCACGCCGATCCTGGCCATCCCGCAAGTCGCGATCCTCGGCGTTGGCGAAACGGCCCTGCGTCCGTGGGTCGTCGATGGGCGTATCGAGCCCCGCCCCATCATGGGCTTGTCGCTGACCTTTGATCATCGGGCCGTGAATGGTGCTCCGGCCGGGGATTTCCTGACCGATCTATGCAAGACCATTGAAGGCATGGCTTGAGCCCACATGCCGAACTGTGCTGCGCAGCAATCTGACACCTCAAGTTCTGTATCGCTCCTTAGTGTCGTCCCCTTCGAAGAGGCGCAGCAGCGTGAGCGCCAACTTCTTGCAGGCGCGTCCGCCCTTCCGCCGGGGATCGCACAAGTTCTGGTCTGGCGTACCGAGAAATCTATGATTGTGCCGCGCGGGATGCCGTCCAGAATCTGCTTTGCCGAGGCGGTTGCCGCGATGACGGCCCGAGGATTCCCGGTCTACGAGCGCGACACGGGCGGCGATCTGACGCCCCAGTCGCCCGGCATGATCAATCTCTCGATGGTGTTTCGTCTGGATGGGGCCAGTCCCAATATCAAGGACGCTTACCTTCGGCTGGTGCAACCGGTCGTCGAATTTTTGCGTCACCGGTACGATCTTGCGGCTGACGTATGTGCGGTGCCCGGTGCATTTTGCGACGGTGCCTACAACATTGCCTATCAAGGCAAGAAACTTGCCGGGACCGC
>JANOKZ010000192.1:0-4358 GCA_031419515.1 Hyphomicrobium sp. | reverse complement strand
CCGTCACCACGGCCAACTGCCCGTCAAAAACCAGCGTTGCTCAGAGGTTCCCTAGCTGAATAGTCTGGGCCGGGGTTGAGAAACGCCTGATAATCCAGCCCTCTAATACTTCGAGACAGCGTTAACGCGAAAAAATCCATTCCCGCGTTTTCCCCGTAATCTTTCGGCAGTGTATCTTTACCCGCAGCCTTATCGCATGAGGGGCTGAAACGTAGGGGCTATGCTCTGCGTACACGTAGAGGAACCGGGAGGCGTGTCCGCCAATTTTTTGGTGCCGGCACATAAAACAGGGAAGTAATGGACGATGCTCGCTATCATCATTTCCGCCTGCATGGTGAACGACCCAAACGTTTGCCGCGATTATAAGATCCAGCTCGAAGAAGCGATGGACGCGACCCAGTGCGCCATACATGCGGCCCCCTATTTTGTGCCCTGGGCCAACGAACACCCTGGCTGGGCGATTAAGCGCTGGCACTGTGGCTCAGTCAGCGAAGACAAGATCTGAATGCTGAAGCAGGGTTAAGCCCGCGATTTACTCAAACAAATGAAACAATTCTGCCCCAAAAGGCGTACCTCTGTTGGTTGAGACAGGAGTACGCAAGCATGGTTTTTAGAGCTAGCGGTTCATTTGCCGACGCCTATGCTGGCAAGCTTCGGGCGGCGCTTGGCACGATGACGGCGGTCGCCACGATCACCACCCTCATGCCGTTTGTACTGCCAACAATGACGGCAACGTGCGCCTCAGCTCAAGACCTCATTCAGTATCTCGATCTGACGACCGACGAGTTCACCAAATCGAACGTGACGCGCGCCGAAATTGAAGCGGGACTCGCGAACCTCAAAGACGGCGAGACTCTCGACCTTTCGGCCAAATGGCTGAACAAGCTCGACCTCTCCGGCATGGATCTGACGCGCACCAATTTACGCGCTTCGCGTCTCAACGGCACCAACCTGAAGGGCGCCAAGCTCGACGGCGTGCAGCTTGATGCCGCCTGGGCACTGAAGGCTGATTTCACGGGCGCGAGCTTTATCGGCGCCAGTCTTTTTCAAACGCAGATGATGGACTGCAAAGTTGACGGCGCGAACTTTTCCAACGCCATGGTCGGCGCTGATTTCTCACGCGCAACGCTGACCAACGCGATTTTTGACCAAGCCATGCTCGGGCCCGATCTCACCAACCAATCCATGGGCCTCATGCGCGGCGTGCTGAAAGGCGCCAATCTCGAAGGCGCGTCATTCAAGGGCGCGAACCTCACGCGCTCGGCGTTTGAATACGCGTCTCTCAAGGGCGCCAACTTCGAAGGCGCCAATCTTGAAGGCGCGGAATTGAGCGGCGCGGACCTAACGGGTGCGAACATCGCTGGCGCAAGTCTTGCGGGAGCCGACGTCAATTCGGCCAAATTGCTCGGCCTCAAAGGCAAAGACAGCGCCAAAGGCTTCGACAAGATGTTGAACCTAGACCGGGCGTTTAAGGACTAGATTGCTCTGCGCTCTACCGCCGCACCGTCGCCGTCTCGCCTGCCGCGAACTGCTTCGGCGGCGCAATGCCGCTAATCTCAATCACGAACTTCTGCCGGATGGCGCGGCCGAAATCGGCGTAACCGTTGGCGGGCAGCACGAACGCGCCCGTACCGCCCATGACATGCGCCTTGAACCACTCCTCTAACGTCGTTGGGCCAACCGGCTTATTTGGCAACGAGGCGTCTTCAAAACTTGTTCCAGGCGCGCGGTATGCCCCCTCGCCTACTGGCGCTGAAGGATCACCCACATTGATCGGCAGGCCGTTCACCGTCACGCCGTTGGCGACGAGTTCGTCACGTACCGTCTCGATTGGCTCTTCGGCATTACAGTTGTCCGTGCCATCGCCCGACACGTCCAGCACCAGGCGCGTCGCTTGAGCCGGAACCTGAGACATGATCTTGTCGTTCACCGAGCGCATCATGCGCGTCATACACGTGAATTCGCCAAGCTGCTGAGGCAGATTGCGAAGTTTTTTCGCCACGGCGAAAGCTTCTTCCTTGCTGCCAATGCGCATCCACGGCAGCGAGAAATTCGGCCGGTCGGCCCAAGTCACCATGGAGAATAGAATGCCGCCGTTAGGGCCATTGGTGATAGCGTCGATGACGCTTTTGTCTTCGAGTGCCGTGGCGATGCCTTCCATCTGCAGCTTGTAGCGTTCTTCATTGACGGAATTTGAAACGTCAACGGAGACAACGAGTGCGGTATCGACCGCGAGCATGCTGCCGGCAGGCTCGGCCTGGGAATAGACAGACAACATGCCCATCAGCACCACCGCCGAGGGCAGGATTTTATAGAGTGCGTTTTTCAAGTCTGAGGGTCCTTCACTTGCGAACCTTGTCGAAATTCTTTGCAGTGCCAAGCCCCTTCAGGGTGCCAAGACCTTTGACGCCGGATATCTTGGCGCCGTCGAAATTAGAACCGGAAACGTCGGCGCCTGTGAGGTCCGCTTCCGAGAAATCGGCATTGGTAAGATCGAGATCGGTCAATAGCGCCCCTGTTAGGATAGCACCTGTAAACCGGGCAAAGGTGAAGTTCACCTCGCGAATGTCGGCCCCGGTCAAGATGGCGCCGGTAAAGTCGGATCCCATCATGAACGACGATGGCGCCATCCCAGATTCAGAGTTCATGTCCTCCGGGCCGATCCGTGCTCCGGTCAAATCGGCACCTTTAAAGTTTGCCCCATCCATCCGGGCCGAAATCCGGGCGCCCTTCAGGTTGGTGTGCTCAAATAGCGGGACATCGGCATAATCGAACCCGCCCGAACTGAACACACTGGGCTTGCGGATCGACGCACCTTCGAGATTGGCACCGGAAAAATTCGTCTTGATCACGATCGCCCGGTCGAGCTTCGCGCCTGCGAGATCGGCGCCCGTCAAGTTGGCCGAAGACAAGTCGACACCATAGAGGTTGGCGTTCTTCATGATCGCCGATTTGAAGTCGAGACCGGCGAGATCGAGATTGCTCAAGTCCTTGCCGGTAAAATCAACGCGCACGCCGGCTTCGGCCCTGAAAACCGATTGCGTGACTTCGCGCGCAGATAAATCGGCGGCGGAGGCAGGCCCGGCAATTAAAAGCGCTTGGGCGAGGGCCAGCGCCCAAACTGCCAGAGTGCTAACCGCACCCCCAAATCGCAGAAGCGCAAACTTGGTCATCAACATTGCTGGCTCCGCTTCAACCGCCCATCGGCACTTGGCGAACAGAATACCCGGGCCCCGCCCCCTGTGGCTAAGTATTTATCAGGTGCGTTCCAGTGACTCTTGACCCTACACCATGGGCTGGTGCTAACGGAGAACGGCTCTTTCAGCGTTTTTTGCGCGCTCGAAGCCTTTGACGGTATCGATCCCGCGCACGCCCCGCAGGATTGTACCATCAAGGTCGGCACCTTCAAAATTGGCCCCTGTCAGGTCGGCGCCAATGAACTTCGAGAAGCGCAGCTTGGCCCACATCAAATCAGCGCCGTCGAGCGTTGCGCCCGAAAAATCGCAGCCGCGCAAAAGCGATCCCGGCATACTCGAGATATCGGCACGCGGCTCGTGCGGACCCATCCTGGCGCCCGTCAAATCCGCACCGCGAAAATCGGCGCCGTCCATCATCGCTGTAATGCGTATGTGGCGCAGATTGGCGCCGGCAAATTTTGGCGCGTCCTGACTGTTCGAGCCGAGTGTTGTGTTGACACTCGGGCGCATGAGAGAAGCGCCTTCCAGGTTTGCGCCGGAAAAATCGGCACGCACCACGATGGCGCGATCCAACATGACGCCTTCAAGGCGGGTGCCGCGCAGATTGCCGTTTGTGAGATCGACGCCAAAGAGATTGGCGCCACTCATGACTGCGCCTTTGAAGTCGATGCCGGCGAGATCGAGAAAGCTCAGATCCTTGCCCGAGAGATCGACCCGTTCGCCCATCTTGGCTTTGTGGAAGACTTCACTGACTTCGCGGGCTGTGAGATCGGCGGCTTGAAGGGGCGAGGGTGTATTGGGGAGGATAACAAGGCACAAGATCGCCGCGAGAGGTGCCAGACCGGCGCGGGGCAGCTTTGTCTGATCCCAGTTCGCCCGGTCCCAGCTCACACGGTCCGAGTTCATTGGCCCTCCTCCCGCTCAAGTCGCAACCGCGCTTGTCGCGGTTACGGCGGCAGGAGGCGGCTGGTTCATACCGGATTTGGATTAGGCGGGGGTGGTGTTGCAGCGGTCCGGGCGCCAATAATTGCGGGAGCGCCACAGCGGCCTACAGCTCCACCCCGGATCGGTTCCGCTCACGCGTGTGAATGGGACAGGCGCTCTTGCGCCGACGCGTAACGTCCTGACAAAAGAGGAAAAATTGGCGCTCCCTACGGGAGT
>JANOKZ010000191.1:0-6425 GCA_031419515.1 Hyphomicrobium sp. | reverse complement strand
TGGGTCGAGCATCGTAACGCCAACCCAAAGCCATTCCAATGGACCGCCAAATCCAGCACGCTCATTGGCAAGCACCGCCGCGCCAGGAAAGCGCTGGCTTCACTCGGCGGGGGATGCGAATGAATGAGTCAGAACACTAGTCTCGATTTCAAGAAGGCAACGCTCACGCGCGCCAAAATGTTTGGAGCCGATCTATCGAACGCGGATCTCTCTGGCGCCAATCTCAGCGGCGCCCTGCTTGATCGCGTCGTTCTGATCTCCACGCGCCTTGATGGTGCCAATCTCGAAGGCGCCAGCCTGCTGCGGCCGTCAGCGTTTTCGACGCTAGCCGCAAATGGCGGCGAAGCGCCAAGCTTCAGGTCCGCCAATATGCGGCGCATAAAAATGTTTGGGCGCTTCACCCGGGCCGATTTTTCAGGCGCGGATCTGACAGGGGCAACGTGCGCGCCGTTTGGAAAAACGGGGTTCATTGAAGAGATCTGGCGCACGGAACTTCTTGGCGCCAATTTCTCTGGTGCCACACTAACAGACGCCAACCTCACACAAGCCTTGTTGCGCTTTGCTAATTTGAAGGGCGCAATCCTTCGAGGGGCGATCCTCAAAGATGCCGATCTTTCGGGCGCGGATTTGACGGGCGCCGATGTCACCGGCGTTGATTTCACGGGGCTGATCTCGATGGCGCGAACTTCACGCAAGCGCACGGGCTTGACCGCGTGAAAGGCCTCCTCCAAGCGCGCAACGCTGACAAGATGATCCGCTGAACGGTTCCGGACATTGGTCCGTGACAACGGCACACAGCCGGCCAAAGATCCCGCTCACAACGGCATGTTCGTTGAAAAAGCATTGCACAATCAGAGTTCGGCCGATTTGAGCATTGCTCGACGGAAAACTACTTTCCGGCTAAGCGCATTGCTCTCCTGTTCCCCCTTCGGCATTAGACTGCCAGCCGGGACCGGGGCACTCCTGCAAAGGGACGGTACCGGCGACGAAAGCTTGCGGCACCGGGAGGGAAGTGGTGCCGCAAGTGACATCCAGTACACTACGACGACCTAGACTTGACGTTACGACTTGGCGAGGCTGGGTGCTGTATTGGACCCGTCTCGTCAATTTTCTCTCGGGACTTCTGGCGACGGGGCTACGTCACGCCGAGGCCGAAGCGGCCCTTCCATAAACTTGACGCGCACGGTTCTCGAAGGCTTCGGCAAATTTGCGAAAGGCCTGGTCGAACATGCCGCCGACCAGAACCCCGAGCATCGGCGACTTAAATTCGTAGTCGATGAAAAAATCGATCTCGGCGCCGCCTACCGCTTCAACAAACCGCCAGCGGTTTTCCAAGCGCTTGAAGGGCCCGTCGAGATAGAAAACGTCGATCGCGTTGGCTTCTGGCATCAGCACGACGCGGGTGGTGAAGGTCTCTTTGATGGCCTTGTAGCCGACGCCCATGCTTGCTGTAAGGTCTTCGCCTCCGCCGTCTCGCGGAGCACGCGATAGAACCGTCAACCCGGTACAGAGCGGTAAGAACTCCGGATACTTTTCCACGTCGGACGCGATGGCGTACATCTGACCGGGAGTAAACGGCACACGGCGCATGGTCTTGAATTGAGGCACGCCGTTCTCACCGCCCAGCGATACGGGCGATGAGGATGACAAGTATAGCGCCGATGGTGGAAATGAGGATCTGCGTCCCGTAGGGCACCATGTCGGTGTAGGCCGTGACACTCGCTGGTAATTGCAGAATTCCGGCTTGGACCAGGAAGTAAGCGAGAAATGCGCCGATGATGCCGACGAACAGGTTGCGGATGAGGCCGCCGCCGCCGAGCAGCAATCCTGCAAGCCAGCCGGCAATGAGGCCGTTCAAGGCTATGCCCATGTAGGGCAAATAGGGTTGTAGATCAGCCATGGCTGCGTCTCCTCGGCGGCATTACACGATACGGCAACGCGCCGATCAAACCAGCATGCGCGCTAGCAGAACGACTATGATCGCGCCAATGGTCGACGTCACAATTTGCGAGGCGAGCGGGTTGGCAATCCCAAGATTGATGCCCAGTGCTCTCAGTAGGTATCCGCCCACAAAGGCACCGATAATGCCCGAGATCAAGTATTGTATGATGCCACCACCGCCAACAACGATCGAGGCAAGGAAGCCGGCCACGATGCCGACGAGTGCGAATACGAGTAGTGCGCGGGTATTATCATCCATAGGCTGAACTCCTGCGGGCTGGGAACGCGGCACTCTAAGGGGTTATCGCCTCTAAGCGCAATCCTCGGCAACACGCAATCCTTGGCAACACACTGCCGCCAAACGCAGCAACGGCCTATACGTGGCAGCGGGCGCCAAGATAGTGGCCAAGCAAGCGATTGTAGTTGTCGGCTTCGCCGCGCTGGGCATCGCTCAACTTGCCACCGTTGCTGGCCTTTTCAACGAGATTGGGTACGCCTCGCGAATCGAGCCTGTTGAGCTCGCTCCGGATCGACTGGCAGGACTGACCCATCGGCAACGACTTCGCACCCGGATCTCCGCCCGCTGCACCGCCGCAACCAGCAAGACCCACGGCCAAACCTATCGCAAAACCCAGACCGATGAGATCCCGCATCTTCATTCCACTTTCTCGTCTTGGCCGTGATGCTTTACGAAGCGTTGAACTTCCAAATCATCGACCCTGCCTGCAAAAACTCAACGAGACCAAATCAATGTTGTCTGTTGAACATAGACCAAAAATAATCGCAACCCCTGATGGCGCGGGTGTGGCCGCTAAGCACCAGAGCAAAGGCTTCAACGCAGTATCGTGTGCGCGTTCCGACAATATTTGGCCGCATTGTATGGCTGTGCCGGGTGAACATGGCTTGAGGCGGCACAGCCAAGAATGTTCTTACTGAGCGGCCCCTTGGACCGCAGCTTTCACGGCAGTTTTTGCAGTGGCCTCAGCAGCGGGCTGGACGGCCGCTGCGGTTGATTGCGCTTTCGCAGCAGCGATAGGCGCAACTTGAGCCGCTGCCGCATTTGCGGTCGTGGAAGCGGGCGCGGCCGGTGCCGTTTGTGCTGTCTGAGCGGCCGGGATCTTTGGACCGCACTTCGTCTGGAAGTCGGCATTGGCCTTATTCAATTCCGCCTGCTTGGCCAGCGAAGTGCGTTTCACCTTGACGCTCGCACCTTTGCCTTCAGCTGCTTTTTCAAGCCGGTCAACGGCGCCTTCCTTGCGCAAGGTGTCAATCTGGCTGGCCAGCGAAACGCAGGCC
This sequence comes from Hyphomicrobium sp., assembly GCA_031419515.1. Taxonomy (GTDB): domain Bacteria; phylum Pseudomonadota; class Alphaproteobacteria; order Rhizobiales; family Hyphomicrobiaceae; genus Hyphomicrobium_B. The sequence continues at coordinate 3,188 of JANOKZ010000191.1, read as the reverse complement.
GGATCGACCTTGGCCGCCTGTTGCATGGCGGCTTTTTCCGGCGAGATGCCCGCTGTCGATAGGTTGCCGTCATTGGCGCAGCCTGCGCCCAGCGCGCCGGCCAAAATGGCGGCAGCAAAAGATGTGTTAAAACGCAATGTCATCGTACGTCCCCCGAGGAAGCGAATTTTCGAACGAACGCACACAGCCTGGGTACGAGGCTTAGCGATGCGACACTGGGGGCGACAAGAGCATAGACCCGCTTCATCCACGTTCAAAGTGCGAACTGATTCGAGTTGCTGTGGACATTCGGATTATGATGCGCTGGGGCAACAGGGGCAGGAAAGAGGCAATAGGCAGTAGGCAGTAGGCAGTAGGCAGTAGGCAGTAGGCAGTAGGCAGTAGGCAGTAGGCAGTAGGCAGTAGGCAGTGAGGGTCCTTGAAGTAGCGGCCGGAAAGGTCAAACTTCCCTCAAATTGCCGATTGCCGATTGCCTTCTCCCTGCTGCCCCTGCTGCCCCTAATGCTTCGTGCGCCTGCGAATTTTGCCTTCTGGGCCACTACTTGATGGGCTACCGGCGACCACGATACCCGCCGTCGTGAAGGCTTTGCGCAATACGGATTCGGCTTCTGTCTCAGACATATGACCCTGGAGCGCTGCTGCCTTTGCGATGTGGGCGCTGACCTCGGACAAAAGCCGCCCCCAGTCCCCCACCCGCTCGCCGAACGCGTCCGCGTTGAGCGAGACCATGAGCGACCCATCGGCGATCCAGGCGCGGATCAGCTCAACGGCTTGGTCGGCTTTGGGAACATCATCGGGGATCTCAAGTTCGAGGGGCGGTTCTTTTGGTGGTTGCTTGCTCACTACTTTTTCCTCAGTACCTCAGCGCTGTATCGCAAAGATTGCCGGCTGCCGTGCCACTTGAGCACCGGACGCATTGCCGCCCATGCGACCAGAAATGGGGACGCGGCGAGCACAATGCAACAGAAGGGTAAAGCCATTGGATGCCAGAAGTTTACGCGCACCTTCGTAACCCTACCACGGAGCCCTGAGCTCTCAAACCTGAACAAACCACTGCACGAACTTTCAACCCCGGCCGAAATGTCAATCAACACCCGCCGCCACGAGCGCCTCGGCGGCTTCGAGCGCGGCGTCGCATCCGTTGCCACGATCATGGCGGTGACTTTCTCGCCCACGGCCGCTTTCTGGTTGCGCTCTGTCATCGTGCGGTGTCTCGCTGGCATAAGACGAATTGCAATGCGCCATGATAGGACTTATGCGGCCTAAAATAAAAACCTATCGCTTATCGGCGTCAGCGGCCAAACGGCGCGTCCGTTGTTTAACGGAAGCAATTGCCGCTTAACCTTTAGCGTTCTGCGACGAGCTGATCTTGGGGATGTACATAGCCGAGCACATCGCGGGCGATTTCTTCGACGAGATCGGGATTGGCAAGTTCCGGCGCCAGCAGCGCAACGTCGCGCTCAAGCTTGCTTCGGACGGCCTCGAGGCTCTTGATCTCAAACTCCAGCAAGCTGGCGCGTTCGATCAACTGATTACGAGCCGCGAGGCCGTGCCGGCCATGAAGCGCATGATAGGCGAAGTAGGCACTCGAACTCAGGCAGGCAAGCAACACCAGCACCTGCCGCGCTCGAATGCGGGGTTTCGATCGGCGACCATGGGACGAGGAACGCAACACGGGATTTTCGGCTTTCACTAGGACGTCCCACTAAAACGTCCCACTAGGACGTCAGAGAGGGCTTTGGAGGACGATGCTTTTATGGACGCCGGAGACTTAAGGGCAAGTAAAACACTGTTCGATTTTTGCGTGGAGGTGTGACGGGGAACAGGGGGTTCTGAAGTTAACGAAGTATAAGCCAGCGAACCGGAGGTTGGCGTCAACCCCGGCCTCCGAGCTGGGTGCAGAGCCAACGGAATGGCTACCCCTTGCCGCTCTTTTTCACGAAGCTATCGAGCACGACCTTGTCGCCGCCCGTGAAGGCGATCGAGAGTTGTTCGTCGGCAATCGCGGTGACCTTGCCGTCTCCGAACATCGGGTGCGAGACTTTGTTGCCAACTTCATAGGCGCTGACGTACGGAATGGGCTCCGGCGGCGGCGCGGGCACTTTCTTGGCGCGCGGGGCTTTCTTTGCGGCGGGCTTCGCGCCGGATTTGGCGGCCGCGGGCTTGGATGCTGGTTTGGCCGCTGGTTTTGCCGCCTTGGCTGCGGGCGCGGCCTTCTTTGTCGATGTCGCCATGTCTGACCTACCTTCTTGTTGGCCAGAGTGTAGCACATTCGTCGCGGCAACTGTTGCGGCGCTTTCGCGGCACTTTTGGGGAGGTTAGCCCAAGAGGCCGCTTACCTCACCCCGCCCCTTCTAAACCAGCCATTGACGAAAGTTGCAGACACACAGTGGCCAGATTATTGCGCCGGACATCTGCGTTAACCTTTCAAATCCTAGATATTATTGCGGCCGGGCATACGCCGGGCGCGCTCCTCGGCGTCAGATTCGAGGCCCTTGAGGCACGCGCGCTGGGCATCGCGGCGCGCAAGTTCCATGAGTTCGGGATCGGCCTGCGCGGCGAAATCGGACGAGGGACTATTGAGGTTGAACGAGCGCCGCACGCTGCAATAAGTGTCGGCCAGGCCGTCGGCGATTTCGGCCTGGAGATACATCAAGGGCGCCCATTCCGGCTCGTCGTGCGCGCACCCTGAAACCAAAAGTGCAGAAAACAAAACGGATACCGCGCGCGTCGCGGCGGACTCCTGCCAACGCCAACTCGGCCCGCTCCTACGCGATAGTTTCGCCCAGTCCACATACATCTCCTTTTCGGTTACGGTCCGCGCCGGCCAGGGCGGCGCATGGTTGGGCGGCGCATTCCTGGACGAGACATGGCAAGTTCAAAGGCGCGGCTATACCAGCGGCGCGCAATCTGTGGATCGCCTTTGTCCTTGAGGCCCACCTTGGCGAGACTCACAGGATCGAACGTATTGCCGAGCGCAAGCGCGGCCTCCGGCAAGCCGGTCTCAAAGGCCTTTGCGAAAGCCGCGCGCGCGGCGGGCAGGTCGCCTTTGGCAAAATGCGCCTGCCCCGCAACCAAATCCGGATGAGCCGATTTTTTCAACGACGGAGCGGCTGCTGGCCGTTGCGTCGTTGGCAAGTTCGCCTTCACAACAGGAGACGGCCGAAGGGCGATGCCTTGACCCTCTG
>JANOKZ010000190.1:0-4008 GCA_031419515.1 Hyphomicrobium sp. | reverse complement strand
TGAATTTGTCTTGATGTCGTCAAAGCCAATGACCGGCGGCGGACCATACGGCGCCGTCGAGTGTTTTCCGTTGCGTGGCGGAGTCTTCGCGGCTGATGACGACGGTGCCCTCGGCTAGACCGTGATCATTCTACGACCCATTTGTTTTTGGGCTTGGATGGTCCAAAATTTTCCCATCCCGATGCGGGCTGAGAAGCCGGCTGAAAAGCTACTCTACGTGTGATCACGCGCACGTCTCTTGTTTTGCGGCGGCGAACGACAGCCTTATCTGGCTTGATGCGAATGGGCTGGTAGGTTTCGATGGCCTTTTGCGCAACATTATCGGCTGTTGCTTGCTCGGCATCAGACGGCTCCTGCGACACTGCTTCCGCCGATTTTCCCGAAGCATTTGTCTTTTGCATTTCGCCCGGATTTGTTGCCGCAACAGCTGCCGCATCCACTGCTTCATATTGGCGATGCCGGGCCGCCTCTTCGTAAGACCACGGAACGGGCTTGCAGGCACAGCCTTGTACGAGGGCCTTACGATACCCGAAAGCATGAGGCAGTTCTTTGTAGTTGCGGCCCGCGAGATCGATCATCGTTTCCGTGCTGCCGCCGTTAAGCGAATAATAAAACAAGCGCGCTTCGGTTCCACACGCGGCCCGGCACGACTTAGCGTCTGCTGCAAAATTACGCCGCTTCGCATTGTGCCGGAGCGGAAAAAAGAATCCATCGCACGACCGCACGCACATGGTCCGGTATGGCCCGCCGCTGTCGGGTGGGCCAATCTCGTCGTCGCTGCCAGGATAAGACTGCTGATAGGGCCGTGGCCGGTACTCGAAACGGTGCGAAGGGATCGTCTGTGTCTGGGGCCGTGCAGGCATCGGATGCGCGGATTGGCCGCCACCGAAACCAAAGAGCTTCTGGAAGAACGACTGCGCGACAGCCGGCGGCGCCATTGAAATCGATAACGCAATTGAAACAGCGCAACTCGTGAGCGCTTGCCGGATACGCATGACTGGATACTCAACACACTGGACTTGAACACGAGACAAGTGCCTTGCGCTCTTCGAGCGGCACCATGGGGCGGGTATCGCAAATATTCACTGAACAGAATGTGGAAAATGCCGATTTCTTTTACAATGCAAGCACAACTTTGCCCTGCGCCTCGCGACGTTCGATGACCGACATTGCGTCGGCAATTCTTTCCAGCGGATACGTCGCGTGAATACGTGGCTTCAAAAGTCCCTGCGCAACCCAACCCAAGAGCTGCTGCATGCCCGCGCGATGCGCCGCCGGGTCGCGCCGCACCGAGTCACCCCAGTAGACACCGACGGCTGAGGCGCCCTTCACGAGCAATAGATTAAGCGGGAGTTTCGGTATCTCGCCCGAAGCGAAGCCAACGATCAGAAACCGGCCCTTCCACGCGAGCGAACGGATGAGCGGCTCGGCCGCGGCGCCACCAACACAATCGTAAACGATGTCTGCACCCTTGCCGCCCGTGAGAGACCGGACTGCGTCCTTGAGATCCCGACCCGGAAAGAGAATACCTTCGTCTGCGCCCGACGATTTGGCGGTGGCGAGTTTTTCCGGCGACGACGCAACCGCAATGACGCGCGCACCCATCGACTTAGCAATTTCGATGGCCGCTTGTCCGGCGCCGCCCGCAGCCCCTGTGACCACGATCGTTTCGCCACGCAGCAATTCGCCCCTATCACGAAGGCCATGCAACGCCGTGCCAAATGTCACACTGAGCCCAGAGGCCACAGAATCCGAAACGGCGTCTGGGATTGCAACGAGCGCTGACGCGTCTACTGCAAGCCTTTCGGCAGCGCCACCCCAGCCCACATAAGCCATGACCCGTTGGCCGGACTGGAACTCCGATACCCCCGGTCCCACGCTTTCCACGAGCCCGGCGATTTCGGCTCCAGGCGAAAATGGGAGTTCGGGCTTACTTTGGTACTTCCCCTGCGTCATGAGGATATCTGCGAAATTGAGCCCAACAGCCTTAACTCGAACGAGAACCTGACCGGGACCCGCCACAGGATCGGGCGTTTCAAAGATGCCGAGACCCTGAATGCCATCGAGGCCCTTGCATAGTGCTGCCCTCATGTGAGACCTCCCCGTTATGGAATTCAGCCCGATGCGGCTGAGTTCCCAGTCACTTCCTTTAACCGCGTCGCCCATCGGCGCCAATACAATCGGCAAAAAGTCTAAGTCCCATGACGCAAAGTTCCAAGACGCCAGATCCCAAGACGCAAGACTCCATGTCCCGAACTCCGTCCGATACATGGCCGCCAAGTCCCAAAGGTTACTTCGCTATCGGTGCCGAACGGATGTCCAAGTCCTTGAACCTCGGCAACTTGATGCGATCGGCCCACGGCTTTGGCGCCAGCTTTACGTTTACAGTCGGCGCCAATTATCAGGCGCTAGAAGCGCACGCCGACACGTCCAAGGGTCAGTTGCACCTGCCGCATTACAATTGGACGAGCCTCGACGCGATGGCCCTGCCGCAAGGCTGCAAGCTGGTCGGCATTGAACTCGTTGAAGACGCCATCGATCTGCCGAGCTTTCGCCATCCTCTGCGCGCCGCCTATGTGCTAGGACCCGAAATGGGCTCACTTTCAAAGCCGCTGATCGAGCGCTGCGACTACGTCGTCAAGATCCCGACCAGCTTTTGCGTCAACGTGGCCATAGCGGGGGCCATCGTCATGTATGATCGTGTGAGATCGCTCGCCCGGTTCGCCGACCGGCCGATACGCGAAGGAGGACCTTGAATGCGATCACGACGATGTCTGAAGTTAGCTGCTGCTGGAGTGTTTTGCTTTGCGGTCCCGCATGCGCACGCTGAAGATGTCTCCAAGCTCGCTACACTAATTGATTGGGCTCTTTATACGGATGGCAAAAGCCCGCACAAATTCTGCTTTGTGACAAGCGAACCAAAATCAAGCGAACCGCCAGATACCGCGCGTGACGCTCCGCGCCTCTATATTTCGGCTTGGCCGGCCGAGGGCATCAAATCCGAAATCAGCGTGAGGCTTGGGTTTCCCCCCAAGAAGGCCAGCGAAGTCTCCGTAAGTGTGGCCCCCGCTTCGTTCAAATTGTTCGCCGCCGACGAACGTGCCTACGTTCAGGATCAGACCCAAGAGCTCAAACTGGTCGAAGCCATGAAGAAAGGCTCGAAACTGACCGTTTCTGCCTCGACTGCAACCGGGACGGCAATCACGGACACATATTCCCTCGCGGGCTTGGGCCAAGCGTTGCAGGAACTGCAGAAGACCTGTTTTTAATCGAGGGCGGCTACCTCGACGACTCTATCGCCCAAACATCTGTTGCAAGCGCTCGGTGTTTTGTCCCGGCCTGATCGTCTGGTTCTGCAATTCATCAGAGAAGAACCTTGGCCGTTCGCCCGAATTGCCTTTCTCGATTTCTTTGATCTGGCCCGTATTGGTATCAACACGAACCTCGCGCGTGACCGTCGAACCATCTGAGAGGATAGCAGTTACGCGAAGATCGATATCATCCGTGTTCGCAGGCCACCGGCCGGCAACCATGTCTTTGCCAAGGCGGCTAAGCCATTGCGGCAGCGGCTTACCATCTGCCTGCATCACCCGGTACTCTGTTACTTCCGCAGATCCCGCACTGACTAACCCTGTGAACTTAACGATCAGGGTCTTTTCGCGAACGATCGATTCGAATACGAGCTGGGTACCGAGCGACGACGCAAGATCGCAAGTCTCTGTGCTGAACCGAAGCGAGAAGCCGGTCGCGCCTTGGACGTCCCAATCGTCAAGACCCACGGAGCGGCCGTACTGCGCGAATAAATTGCCGATCTCTTGAAGGCGAACTCTATCGAGGGCGCCGGTTTGCACCACCAGCGACCCATTTTCAAATTCGCCCAGTCCATCGAGCGATTCGACGCGATTGGCTGCATCTAAGATGACACCGTCGGCACCGAGGCTGCCGGCAATACTGCCAAACCCGCCGATTTCTCGCACGGCATCAACAACCGCGCCCGTTACCAGAAGG
>JANOKZ010000189.1:0-5320 GCA_031419515.1 Hyphomicrobium sp. | reverse complement strand
GATCGAATGCTTCCAGGTCGAGACGATTGCGCGGTCGCTCTAACCCTTCTCCCCTTGGGGAGAAGGTGGTCCGAAGGACCGGATGAGGGGGCAGTTACAGGCGCGCGTTTTACATAAAGCCCATCCCCTCTCCCGTCCAAGCGAAGCTTGGCTTCGCCAAGACGGGGAGAGGGAAAACAGCAAGAGGCCGCACGCGGTCCGATCCCGCGGTGGAGATTCAATGACACGCAAAAAGACCAGTTCCGCCAAAGCGCCCACGCAGCGCATGTTGCGCATCGGCGAGTTGATCCGCCACCGCATCGCAGAATTGCTGGTGCGCGGCGATATTCATGACGACATCATCGCCAGTCACTCCATCACCATTCCAGAAGTGCGCATCTCGCACGATATGAAGCTCGCGACCATCTACGTCATGCCCTTGGGGGGCGACGACATGAAGCCGGTGATCGACGCACTTGAGCGCAACAAGAAATACATCCGCGCCCAGGTCGCGCAAACGCTGAACCTCAGATACGCGCCAGACTTGCGTTTCCGCGAAGACCAGACGTTTGAAGAAGCCACCCGCATCGACCGGCTGCTCGATAGTCCGCACGTCAGACAGGACATCGAGAAGAAATAAGGACGTGGCGCCCCGCTCGAATCCCCCTCCCCTTGACGGGGTGGGGTTAGGGGTGGGGTGACAATCCAGGCGAGATGGAAGTTTCGAAGAAAAATTCAAGAAATGTTTAGGGCAGGTCACTGGCACCGGTTTCGCTCAATTCTCCCACCCCCGGCCCCTCCCCCTTGCGGGGAGGGGAGCAACTAGAACGAGACGCTTGAACCATGGCACGACGCAAAAAAGGCAACGCGATCCACGGCTGGCTTATCCTCGATAAGCCGCTGGGCATGACCTCGACGCAGGCCGTTGGCGCTGTGCGCCGCGCGTTCAATGCGCAAAAGGCGGGTCACGCAGGCACGCTCGATCCGCTCGCAACCGGCATTCTCCCAATCGCGCTTGGCGAAGCGACGAAAACCGTTCCCTTCGCGGTTGATGGCGAAAAGGCCTATCGCTTCAAGGTTGCCTGGGGCGTTGAAACCAACACCGACGACACCGAAGGCATAGTCACGAAGTCGAGCGACAAGCGCCCCTCGCGCGCGGCGATCGAAGCGCTGCTGCCCGGTTTTCACGGCGAAGTCAGCCAAGTGCCGCCTGCCTTCTCGGCCATCAAAATCAATGGCGAACGCGCTTACGATCTTGCGCGCGGCGGCGAGGACGTCGTGTTGGTGCCTCGCATTGTCATCATCAAGCGCCTCGCGCTTGTCGCACAGCCGGACGAAGCGACCAGTGTTTTCGAAGCCGAATGCGGCAAAGGCACCTACGTGCGCGCCATCGCCCGCGACCTCGGCCGTCTGCTCGGCTGCTATGGCCACGTTATCGCGCTCCGGCGCACGCGTGTTGGGCCGTTTGATGAAGCGCGCAGCATCACCATGGACGCGGTTCAAGCAGCTGCCAAGCAGGACGAAGCCAATGAGGCCGGGGGTGGGACCAGGGGCGGCGAGGCGCTTGCGCAACTTTTGGCGCCCGTTGAATCGGCGCTCTCCGATTTGCCCGAGCTTTTAGTCACGCCCGCAGATGCTGCGAGCCTGACGCGCGGACAAGCGATCCTGATCCGGGGCCGCGATGCGCCGGTCATGTCAGGCCCGGCTTTTGCGACGTCTAAAGGCCGCCTGATCGCTCTCGGCGAACTCGATAAAGGCGCGCTGCATCCGACGCGGGTTTTTAATTTGGGGTGAGGCCATGGATATTGGCGAACCACTTTTGAGCCGCTGGATCGCGCGCACGCAAGCCATCCTCAATTCCCATCGGGATTTGTTGGGGCGCGAATTGATAGATCGGCGCGGCAACCCGGCAGACGAGGCGCACCGTTTGTTCGCGTTGCCCGCAGCCGTGCTGGCACACGGAACCGAAACCGATCCAGTCCTGAGTTATGCTAATCGTGCAGCACTTGATCTTTGGGAAATGACGCCCGAAGCGCTGATCAAAATGCCCTCGCGTCTGACGGCCGAACCCGGCGCCCGCGCCGCGCGCGAGAAGGCGCTCGAAGACACCAAGCGGCAAGGCTTCTCAACCGGCTACGAAGGCATTCGCATCAGCGCCACGGGCAAGCGCTTTTATATCCACGATGCAACGATCTGGAACCTCGTTGACGCCGAAGGCCTCCCCGCAGGACAGGCCGCCACGTTTTCGAGGTGGTCGGCGGTCGTGTGATGGCAGGCGCGTGCTGTATCGCCGTGTGCAGCCCCAGATCAGCGTCGAGCGTCTCCAGATGCGGCCCTATTTGCAGCGTGTATATAGTCTTTTTTCTGAAGGGTTCATCTCGTGGTTTGAAAGGCGAAGGCCACCCTGTCCATCTATCCAAGCGCCAAGTGGCTCCATCGTGTCTTTCGTGATTGCCACCAACTCCGTCATTCGAACCCAAGAACCGGTCGCCTTGTTCCAGGCGTCGTACTCCATGATCACTCGATCATCATTAAGGGCGTACTTTGCGCTCGGTGAGAAGATTTTCTTGTTTTTTGCATTTTTGATTTCGATTGCGTCGCCGAAGGTCATGACTGGCGTGGAAGGATCGTCACATGGTGTCGTCGCCCAATTCAACTTCCACTCTCCGGCAATCGAACTGACTGTCTGAAAACCAGTCCGATCAATGTTGGCAATTGGCGGAACAGTCTGTTGGCTTGGTCGGCCCATTATCGTTACCGCAAAGGCGAAATTCAAAAGCGCAAACGCAGCAAAGGCTAGTCGTTGTGCGAGCGGGGTTCCTAACTCGGAGCGCGACGTTGAACGAAAGGAACGCAACACGAAGATTTTCCTTGTGGCCGATATCTGGGTGAGCCAATGACGTAACGCTTATATCAATAAGGCGTTAACGGAACGTCTGGGTCAGGCGTCATCTGTGTGGATGCTGCCTCGGCTGGCCAGCTCCGTGAAGATGGCCGCTCATGACGGAAGACAGGCCCATTTAACAAAAAGCAATGAATTTCCGTTAGGAAATGGGCAGGGCGGAGGATGGCGCATTGCATCGGATCTCTGCGCGCCGGAGGGGATTGCCGCAGCTCATGCAAACGTCACCACGCCAGCCGCGATTTCGCGCTCCCCGAACCGACACGATACCTCAAACCGTGACAGCGCCCGATACGGATGGGCTGCGCCGAATCGCACGGCAGCATATGCGGGATGTTGGTCTCACGCTTTGTGCCGCGAATTTTTTGTTTCTGCTGTCGCTGCATATAGACTCCTTGCCGATAGCAACACTGGGCTTGATGCTCACCGCCGCGCTGCTGATGGCGCGCGCCATTTTGCATTATGGGATGAAGCTCAATCGCACGCAGCGTGAAATCTGGAGCATGAATCGCTTCGCCGGGGAGGAGGCTGCCAATCCCGCACGCAGCAAAGCAGAAAACTACTCCGAGGTTTCCGGCGCCGTAAAGCCGGCCGACTTTGGCAATCAGGGCGAACGTTCGGCCAAATGGCTCTGGCACATGCGCAGGAGCTTTCGGTCCGGCGTTCGCTTTATCCTTGCATGTCTATTTGTGGCGAGTCTTATCCTCTTTGGGCCGCTCATATTCGGGCGGTCGCTATCCCAAGGGGAAGCTCTCGCCTTAGTTGCGGCTGGTTTCTTGACAGGTAGCGGATTGTTTTTGGCTACTGCCTACATGGTCGTATCCTACATTATGCATCCGCGAGCATTCGTGGATGACTTCCGTGCCAAGCGTCCCGGTGCAACCGAAGCGAATGCTCAATCGGCATATGCTGCAGTCGATCGCTTTCGATTCGGGTAGCAGAGCCCAAGGGCAACGTGCGTGCTTTGGTTTGCCTAACGCCACTCTCCAAATTGGCTAACGCTCACTCCGTCAACCATTGGCAAGTATTTCTCGGCCCATTTCATCCCCGCCCACTCTGGCGGCCTCATACTCATACCCATCTTTCCACGCGCGAAGGGCACAGGCTCGAGCTGCGGTCCGTGAGTGGATAAGAACATGCCGGGGCGCCAGCAAGTTCAGCGTGCCTGGGGTTACCTGCCGGCCCGCGCGAAGCGCACAGAAAGGTGCGATAGCGGGGTACAGCGCTCGCTCGATTTTTCGGGATGCACGAGCGTCATGTGGGTTCGACGGCTCGAAGACGGGTTTCACTCGTCTTCAGTTCTGGGAGTTGCGCCGAACGCTATAGGGCGGCGTTGATAAACCCGGAGTTGGCATGTGCGGGACGGCGATGGCTGCATCGCGGAACGAATAAAACAGAAGATCGAGGCCTCGCCGCCCCGTCCTTCGCACTGATTTCCTTTAATCCCGGCTCGCTCGTGTAGCGCTCCGGTGGGCGCCGCTTGCGCGCGCCAATACCAAGAAAGGTACGAAACAAGAACATGTTTGCGATACAAGTCGTGAGTTGGCGGGATGGCCGCACTCGTCTGGCCCGAAAACCGCTTCGCAACCGCCTCGCCTCGTGTATAACGCCCACATCCCGTGCTGGCCTCAGAAGTCCGCTCGTGGCATTTGGCGACCCTGCTGGACGACATCCCGGCTGTGGCCGTCTCGATCAACTCCAAACATTAAGGAGATCCCGATGTCGGAAGTAGCGCCGCACCGCCGGCTCGCAAAGACGGCTGTCATCAAAGACAGCGCCATAAAAGCCAACGATACCGGTTCGCCGGAAGTTCAGATCGCGGTTCTCACACACCGCATCAACGAACTGACCGACCACTTCAAGATGCACAAGAAAGACAACCATTCGCGCCGCGGCCTTCTGAAAATGGTGTCGCAGCGCCGTCAGCTCCTTGATTACGTCAAGGGCAAGGACGTTGGCCGTTATCAAAAGATCATCGAAAAGCACGGCATCCGCCGCTAGAGCATTCCGCAAGGTGTCTGACCCTCCGGGTCTGACACCTTTGGTTTAATGCAACGACACGTTCGCGCACCAAAAACGGTGTCAGACCCGTCCTGCCGGAGGCGGGCAAGTATCGAGGGTCAGACACCGTTTGACCGACCGATGTGAGAAGAGAAAAATCGAAAACGAAAGACCGAACATGTTTGATATCCATCGAGTGGAAATTGATTGGGGTGGCCGCAAACTCAAGCTCGAGACCGGCCGCATCGCGCGCCAGGCCGACGCTGCCGTGATCGCCCAATACGGAGAAACGACTGTGCTGGCGACCGTCGTCGGCGCCCGTTCCGCCAAGCCCGGCATCGACTTCTTCCCCCTGACCGTGAATTATCAAGAACGCACTTACGCCGCGGGCAAAATTCCCGGCGGATATTTCAAGCGCGAAGGCCGTCCGACCGAGAA
>JANOKZ010000188.1:0-35272 GCA_031419515.1 Hyphomicrobium sp. | reverse complement strand
GCCGTCCTTGGACGAGCATCCCGATTTGGGGATCCAGCGCAATGTGCGCCGAAGGCTCTTTAGTTCATTTGCGATAGTGGTTTTGTGCTGGATCCCCGGCCGTCACTCGCGGGCTCGTTCGGCCGGGGATGACGGGAATGCGGTGCGAAACGGCAAGTGCCTCAAGTGCGATACGTGCGGCAGCACCAGCGGGTGTTCGTGAACTCTCACAAACGTCATCCTCAAATCGGGGGCCGTCCTTGGACGAGCATCCCGATTTGGGGATCCAGCGTGAGACTCGGCGCCGACGCCGCAAAAGTGAACGGCAAGTGAATTCGCCATTCAGGGCGAGTTCAATCGGCCCCCGCTAAAACACGTCTCATCGAGTTCTTCCTCCCGCGTACGTCCAATCCCCCCGGATAGTACGCCACCTCGAGAGCCGCTCATCACAAGAGCGGCTCTTTTTTTGCATTGCGAAGAAGCTGGGCGGTTTAGCGGCGCATCGCTGAAGCCAACATGAAGCGCTGCTTCAGAATTGGTTCAGCCGCGATTTCGTAGTCTCCAACACATCACTTTTGCGACTGAAGCCACCGATTACGTCAAACCCATGGAGACGATTATGTAAACCAAATTGATTGCCGCCGCGCTTCTCACCTCGATCTCAACAGTTGTCACCGCCGCCGGTACAGCCAGTGCCGCCGATCGCTGGCGTTATGAAGTGGATGCTCGTCAGGCACGGCACATGGAATTGATCCACGAAGGCCGCGCCAACGGCACACTGACCTCAGGCGAGTTCCAAACGCTGCGTCGCGAACAATTCCGCATTGCCCGCGCCAAGCGCGCCTTTCTCGCCGATGGCCGCTTGGATTGGAACGAGCGCCAGACGCTGCGTTACGCACAGGACGTCGCCAATACACGCATTTTCCAAGAGCGCAACGACCATCAGAAGAGTCGCGGCGCCTAGCTGCATACTAAGCGGCCGTGACGGGCGGCAAAAAAGGTCTGAGGGCCTTGAACCTTTTGCTGCCGCCCGGCGACGAATATTTCGAAACAATCATTTTGTACCCGCAAAAACCAAGGAGACCCAACACATGAAACCGTCCCTCGTTCTAGCCGTAGCCGCCGCTGGCCTTCTCGCCACCTCCATGCTCCCAGCCAAGGCCGGCGATGTTCAGGGCGACGCCTATGACTGTCAGGAACTCTGGGTCATGCGTAACGAGATTTACCAATCGAACGGCTATTGCTTCAAGACTGTGCGGGCCATCAACTATTTCGGCAACGGGGGCTGCTCGTATCACAACGAAGGCGCCGTGCCGCTATCCGGCGGCGAGCGCTCGATGATCAGAGCCGTTCGCGCGTCGGAGCGCCGCCAAGCCTGTTAAGTCTCCAAGCCTGTTAAGTATCCAAGCCTGTTAAGTCTCTAAAACAGAAAAATGACCTGGCACCTATCCCCGGTCATCGCATTTCATGCTAAGTTTACGGCTAAGCAAATGGAGCGGCTTCGGGTGTACACTTTGGAGCCGTTTCGATTATTCTGTCGCGCAAGTCTCGTTGCGCCAAGTCTCGTTGCGCCAAGTTTCGTTGCGCCAAGTTTCGTCGTGCCAAAGTTTCGTCGTGCAAGTCTCAATGGGGTGCCAGAGATGAATGTCAGGTCTTTGATCGTTTTTTCCGGGTTGGCTATTTTGGCCTTGGCCGCACTTCCAGTTCCATCGGCGCGTGCCGGCGACGAAGTCAGATCGGATTCGAGCTGTCCGGAACTTTGGGCCGCCCGCAATCAAATTTACAAGGACGCCGGCTATTGTTTCAAGACGGCGCGGGCGCGCGAGCATTTCGGAAATGGCGGCTGCATGCACGACAACGTCGATGCCGTACCCTTAAGCGACGCCGACCGCCGCTACATCAGCCAGATCAAGAAGCTCGAAGCCCAGAAGGGTTGCTAGCCTCGCCGGTTCCATGTCCCCGGCTTCATGAACGCAACCTAAAGGGTTCCTTCAGAACGGGTTCAGCGGCTCTCGTCTAAAGTCTCATCATGTTCAACCGGCTGGTGCATGGGCGCTGGCGGCCCGAGCAGGGGAGACGACCGATGAAATTCGCAGCTCTTTTTGGCCTCGCCGCGTTTGCTGCCCTAACGGCATCCACAACTCTATCGGCCTTCGCCTCCGAAGACGATGAACCGGCGCGCGTCACGCGTGACTGGAACAGCGGCAGCAAAGGCACCGCCGCGCGCGGGTCGGCCCCAAACCAGCGCGGCTCAACGCGAGCCAACACAGTTGCGCGCGAAACAAGCGACAATGACGATGGTGAGCCAGACGTCACCTATGCGCGTCCTAATCGCAACACCGACGGCGACGAAGGCCAAAGCGATTATCGCAACAGGCGCCACAACGCTCACCGCAGTCAACATGGGTACGGCGGTTTGGATCCGGCCGAAGCCGCGCGCATCCGCAACGCGCACCGCGAATCCGATCAACGCGTCACGTTGGATCGCGATCATCACGACTACGGTGTTCCGTCCTACAGTTCGCACAGCCGCCGCCATTGGTGGTCGATGTGGTGGTAAGCCCACGGCGTCAAAGCTGATTGAACACGGAGGCGTCGCGGCGTGTCGCGGCCCTTCTCTCATTTCAATCGAGGCCGTCTGGGTGTCGAGTTGTGCTCTTGGCGCAACAGCATGGCAATCCATGCGGACATGACCGGCCTGTTAAGTGGCGATTAAGCACCCGGACCTAATGATCCCCCGCAGGTCGTTAAGCCGGTGTTGCGGGGATTTCCATGAGTGGTCTCAAGTCGCTTCAGATTGAAGAAATTGTCAGCCGCGGTTCGATCAAAGACAGCGAAGTGCTGGCGTTCCGCAAAATTTTCTACGAAGACGGTATTACCACGGCTGAAGAAGCTGAAATTCTGTTCAAGCTCAACAACGCCTGCAAGGTTGCCGACCCATCGTGGGCAGAATTCTTCGTTGAGGCGATCACCGATTTCATCGTCTTCCAGGCCCAGCCCCAGGGTTACGTCACGGGCGACAATGCGCATTGGCTCATCGACCGCGTTTCCTCCAATGGCAATATAGACAGCAAGACCGAACTGGAGCTGGTCGTCAACGTGCTCGACAAAGCGCGCTGGGCACCGGTTAGCCTCGTCAAATTCGGTCTTGAGCAGGTGCGGCACGCTGTGATCTCAGGCTCGGGCCCGCTCCGCAACGGCAAGCACTTGGCGAGCGGCGAAATCACCGACGGCGAAGTCGATCTCCTGCGCCGCATTCTCTATGCGTTCGGCGGAGACGGTCATGTTGCGGTAACGCGCGACGAAGCCGACATACTTTTTGACATTGACGAGGCGGTCGAGAACAGCGAGCTGAACCTAGCTTGGACCGACCTCTTCGTTAAGGCAATCGCCAATGTCATCATGGCGGCTTCCGGCTATGCTGTTCCCTCGCGCGAAGAAGCGCTTCGCCAAGAAGCCGCGCTTGATCGCCCGGAACAGAAGACATCGATGCAGGCATTCTTTTGGTCGGTGTGGAGCACAGACTTGGAAACGCTCAAAGACGTCTACCACGACCAGTCGGCGGAAGAGCGTGCGCTGGCCCGGCTCGAACACCAGCGCATTGAAATCATTACCAACGAAGCGATTACGCAAGCCGATGCTTCCTGGCTCGCAGGCCGATTGGGCCGGGACGGCCGCCTTTCCCCTTCAGAGACCGCACTGGTTGCGTATCTTAAGCAGGAAAGTCCGAACATTCACCCAATCCTGATCGAAGTTGTCGACCGGCTCGCGCGGGCCGCTTAAACCCTTGAGCTGCCATACTTTCCGACTAGAATGCTCCGTCGGGAAACAATTGACGGGGAAATATGCTCAAAAATTTAGTCGAGCGGCAGCACGCGCTGCAGCGGCGCGAACTCTTTATGATTGCAGCGCCGGCTATTTCGCTGGCACTCGGCGCGCTTTGGCTTGCCTATCAGTTCGTCGAGCCGGCTCCTCCGCGCACTGTCATCATGTCGACGGGTTCGGCGAAGGGCGCGTATCATATCTTCGGCCAGAAGTATGCCGAGATCCTGGCCCGCGACGGAATCAAACTGGAGCTAAAAACCTCAAACGGCTCCAAAGAAAATGCGGCCCGCTTGATGGACCCCAAATCGGGGGTGAAGGTCGCACTCGTCCAGGGTGGCGCTGTGACGGCCAAGGAGACACCCGACCTCTTATCGCTCGGGCGGGTCTATCAGCAGCCGCTTTGGGTTTTCTATCGTTCAGAGACGGAAAAAACCCGTTTCACGGAATTCCGGGGCCAGCGGCTTGCGCTGGGGCCGGAAGGCAGCGGTACCAAGGCGCTTATGCTTCTCGCACACGAAAATCACGGATAAGGACGCGACATTCTTCGCGTACGAAAATGACGAGGCGGCAAGCAAATTGCTGGCCGGAGAGCTGGACGCAATATTTCTCGCGACCGGCGCGGACAGCCCCGTCGTCAAGAGATTGATCACGGCTGAAGGTATCCGCTTGCTCAGTCTTGAGCAGGCCGAGGCATACACCCGGATCTTTCCGCAGCTCGGCAAAGTAACGCTTCCACAAGGGCTCGTGGATCTCGACAAAAATGTGCCGCCGAAAGATGCCGTCTTGCTCGCGCCTCAAGCCTCGCTCCTCATTCGACAGGAACTGCATCCCGCCATCGTCGGACTACTTGTCAGGGCCGCCCAGGAAGCCCATTCCCCGGGTGGTCTCTTGCAGCGGACGGGAGAGTTTCCTCAAGCCGTCGATCCCGAAATTCCAATGTCGGAAGACGCACAGCGCGTCTATTCGTCGGGTCGCACGTTTCTTCAGCGCCATCTGCCGTTCTGGCTGGCGACATTCATTGAGCGTATGCTTGTGATGATCTTGCCGGTCGCCACAATTCTGTTGCCGCTCGTCAAAATCGTGCCCTGGATTTACCAATGGCGCATTCGCAACCGCATTCTCTACTGGTACGGCCAGTTGAAACCCCTCGAACGGCGCCTGGTCGAAGACGGTTCCACTGGGGCCCGGCTGACTTATAAAGCCGATGTCGCGCGGATTGAGCAGGCGGTCAGCGTTATCCCAGTCCCTCTCAACTATTCCGACCAGCTCTACCAGCTGAAATCGGCCATTGAGCTCGTGCGGCAGCGCATCGCGGGCAGAGCCTGACAAGGTGCCCTGAAACACGGTTTACGATCCCGCTTCTAGCGACTAGAACGGCCTTGAGCTGTCTGCCAAAAGCCTGCGGCAGACGGCCAGTCCATTTCCAAGCCCAAAGGACGAGCGCGCACGATGTTTAAGAAGATCCTGATTGCCAACCGCGGTGAAATTGCCTGCCGCATCATCAAGAGCGCGCGCAAGATGGGCATCAAATCTGTCGCTGTCTATTCAGACGCAGACCGGGACGCTCTCCACGTCGAAATGGCGGATGAAGCCATCCACATTGGCCCCCCGCAGGCGGCGCAATCCTACCTCGTCATAGAAAAGATCATCGACGCCTGCAAGAAGTCGGGCGCTGAGGCTGTCCACCCAGGTTATGGCTTCCTCTCCGAGCGCGAGGCGTTCCCGGTCGCACTTCAAAAGGCTGGTATTGCATTTATTGGCCCAAACCCCCGGGCCATTGCCGCCATGGGCGACAAGATCGAGAGCAAGAAGGCCGCCGCTGCGGCCAAGGTCTCGATCGTCCCCGGTTACATGGGCGAAATCCAGGACGAGAAACATGCCGTTAAGATTGCCGAGGAGATCGGCTATCCGGTGATGATGAAGGCGTCCGCCGGGGGTGGCGGCAAGGGGATGCGGATCGCCTACGACCGCCGGGAAGTTCTGGAAGGTTTTCCCCTCGCACGCTCGGAAGCAAAAGCGTCGTTCGGCGACGACCGGATGTTCATTGAAAAGTTCATTATCGACCCGCGCCACATTGAAATTCAGTTGATCGGCGACAAGCACGGCAACGTCGTCTACCTCGGCGAGCGCGAATGCTCGATCCAGCGCCGCAACCAGAAGGTTCTCGAAGAAGCCCCATCACCATTGCTCGATGAAAAGACCCGCCGTGCCATGGGCGAGCAGGCCGTGGCGCTCGCCAAAGCCGTTGGCTATGACAGCGCCGGTACAGTCGAGTTCGTGGCAGGCCAAGACCGCTCGTTCTTTTTTCTCGAGATGAATACCCGCCTGCAGGTTGAGCATCCTGTGACCGAGCTCATCACCGGCGTCGATCTCGTTGAACTGATGATCCGTTCGGCCTTTGGTGAAAAGCTGCCCTTTAAGCAATCCGACGTGACGCTCAAGGGTTGGGCTGTCGAAAGCCGGGTCTATGCCGAAGACCCCTATCGCAACTTCCTCCCCTCCATTGGCCGTCTAGTCAAATACCGCCCGCCAACTGAATCGGTGCGCGATGGCGTGACGGTGCGCAACGACACCGGCGTCTTCGAAGGCGGCGAAATCTCGATGTACTACGATCCCATGATCGCCAAGCTCGTGACCCACGCCGCGACCCGCGAAGCGGCGATCGATGCCCAAGCCGATGCGCTTGATGCCTTCTATATCGACGGTATTCAGCACAACATTCCGTTCCTGACGTCGGTCATGCAGAACCCGCGCTGGCGTTCCGGCCAGCTCTCAACCGGCTTCATCAAGGAAGAGTTTCCAGACGGATTCAAGCCGCGTGCGCCCGAAGGCCAGCAACAGAAGGTCTTGGCCAGCGTCGCCGCCATTGCCGATCATCTCGGCAACGAACGCCGCCGCGGCATTACCCATCAGATGACGGGGCAGGCCGTCCGCTTTGCCAAGCGCCGCGTGGTCAAAGTCGGTGATACCACCGTAACGCTCGAAGTCTCGGGCGACGCGCCGGGGCCTTATCACGTCTCGTTCCTCGATCCTGCGTCGGGCCGGGCCACGGAAACTCTCGCCATTCAATCTGCTTGGTGGCCGGGCGAGCCCGTTTGGACCGGCTCGGTCGGCAAACAGACAGTCGCAGTTCAAGTCCGCCCCATCGCCAACGGCTTGAACCTCGCTTATCGCGGTATTCAGGTGCCGGTCTACGTTTACACGACGCGCGAAGCCGAACTCGCGGCCCTGATGCCCGTCAAGGTTGGTGCCGACATGTCGAAGTACCTGCTTTGCCCAATGCCGGGCTTGATCAAGGCTATCAGCGTCGAAGAAGGCGCCAAGGTGCAGGCCGGCGATAACCTCGCCGTGGTCGAAGCCATGAAGATGGAGAACATCCTCAAGGCTGAACGCGACGGGGTGGTCAAAAAGATCAATGCCAAGGCCGGCGACAGCCTTGCCGTCGACGCGGTGATCCTGGAATTCGCGTAACGGGGAATTCGCGTAACCGGCCGCCGCTAACCGTTCATGAACTCATTTGGCGTATCCTCTGCAACCCGTAAACCCGGTTTGCGAGAGAGAACCATCATGCGCGGCCCCGGCCTTTTTGACATTGTTGACCCGCGCGGACGAGCCAATCGCCGAGGCCTCGTTGTTCTGGCCATGATCGTGCTCTTGGCGCAGGCCTGCGTTTATGGCGGCGGCTATCTCGCAGGACGGGCGCTGCAGGGCCCGGCGAGCTGGGTTATCCACAGTTTGCTTATTTGGCTGGGAACGGCCGCCGTATCGAAACGCCTGCATGATCTCGGGATCAGTGCATGGTGGTTGCTATGGGCCACAATTGGCGTGTTTGTATGGACTTTTATTGCATCCTTCGCGGTCGTATTGACCCTTGGGTTTGAGGCCGCTGCACCCGGCAGTACCGGCATGATGATCGCAATTGCCGTTTCGTTTGCGCCTATTTTGGTGCTGACGGCTTGGATGCACGCCGCTCCCGGCGTGCAGGGGGACAACAAATTTGGCCCATCACCCGACGCATCGGGATTCTCAAGACACAACCCATCAGCCATGACCCAACACGATACGGCAATGGCATCGCACGCGCATTGAGCGGTTGAGCACGAACGGATCCACTTAGGTGAAGCGGGCAGCTTCGCGCCTCAGACCGTCGAGAATGGTCTCGTAGGCTTCCTCGTTGCGCGTCTCCGGGTAGACCATGCATACAGGGTAGACGAATTTTCGCCCGCGTTTGGGCTGGCGCAGCCGCCCACGGGCAACGAGTGAGCGCACCATGCGGGCTGGAAAATACCCCGAGCACTCGTTCGCCAGGAGATAATCGAGGCTCATCGGTCCGAGGTCGAGTGTGACGGCCGGGTTGGCGAGTTCTGGAAATGCGCCGGCATGATCCTGGATAAATTCAGCACCCCAGTCGACCAGTATGTAATCGGCGGAAGCGCGCCGGCCCCCCTGTTTTGCACTGGAAACAAGCACAAATTCCTCGTCAAACAGGTGCTCGATGGTCAATCCCGGGGGCGATGACGGCCGGTACATGACGGCGACATCAAGCGTGCCCTCTATCAAGCGCTGATTGAGGATGGCGGATACGCCGGCCGTCGCTGTAATGGCGACATCGGGCATGGCGGTACGCAGCCCAGACGCCCACTTCAGGAGAAAGAAACTCCACAAGCTCATCGGCGCGCCCACGGACAGATGGTCGCGGTGCTGGTCGGCGAGACTGACTTGAAGCTGTGCCTGTTGCCACACGCGAACCATGGCAAGCGCATGCTTCTGGAACAGTTCACCCGCTCCCGTGAGTTCCGCACCAGACTTCGAACGCTCGAATAAAGGGCGCCCCAACATATCTTCGAGGCCTTTGATTCGCGCAGAAACTGTCGATTGTGTGACGTTCATCCGCCGCGCCGCGTCTATGAAACTACCGGTCTCCGCGACCATTAGAAAGGTTCGTGCGAGAATTACATCCATGGGTCAGCTCGTGCTCTTGGCGTCGCAAAAAAGTATCTATCGGAAAAATCGATATCACCAACCATCAAATTTCGTTTGTGAACAAGCTTGAAATTCACCAGAGTGCAATTGTCTCGGCGTGAGTCGAGTCGCAGCGTGTTCTGCGCGCTGCATAAAGCCACAACAGAAGGACGACATCAGATGGCTAAAGCTGCAAAGAAGGCAAAGAAGGCCCCGGCCAAAAAGGCTGCGAAGAAGAAGAAGTAATTCGTTTCTGCCGCGATCTGGAAGGCTGTAATGACCCGAATGGCGCCAGCAGCTGGTATGATCGCAGCTCTTCTTATGACCTCGGCCGCCTCTGCGGTCACGGTCACCAACCGTGATGGGAAAGAGATCAAACTCGTTCTCATCGAGGGAGATGTCAGGCAGGAAAAAGTCCTGTCTCCTGGCAAGGTGATTGATGGGGTCTGTCAGAAGGGCTGTATTATCCGCCTCAACGACGATGAAAACGATGAGTACGAGCTAGATGGCTCGGAAATTGTTTCGGTCGAGGAGGGCTTCCTCTACTACGATAGTCCGCAAGGAGAGGGCGCGCCGCAAGACGGCAGCGCTGTTTTCCCGGTAAAGAAGAAATCGCAGTAGAATCCGTATCGCGGCGGTGCATCACGCGCCTGTTCCCCTAGGAACAGGCGCTTTTCTTTTGTCCGGAGCGCGGGTTCGCCGCTCAAGACGGGCAGGGAAGGGAAGTTGGCAGGAGTGTGCGGTCAGGCCGGGGCGGGTGCCCGCTTCACCGGTCCGAAGACATCCTCGAACGCGGACCTCAGCTCGATATCTGCGTCTGCCATCGTCACCGGCAGACCAAGGTCCGTGAGACTGGTCACGCCATGTTCCGTAATTCCGCATGGAACTATCCCATCGTAGTGCGCGAGATCGGGTTCGACGTTGAGGCTGATGCCATGCGTCGTCACCCACCGGGATACTCTGAGCCCAATGGCCGCGATCTTGTCTTCGCGGCCTTCGCCCTTCTCGGGCCGCTTGACCCAGATGCCGACCCGGCCTTCGCGTGCCTCGCCTTTGATGTTGAATGCGGCGAGAGACTGAATCACCCAGGTCTCAAGGTCGCGAACGAGCGCGCGCACGTCGCCGCCGCGGGTCTTCAGGTCCAGCATCAGATAGACCACCCGCTGGCCTGGACCATGATAGGTAAACTGCCCCCCGCGTCCGGTTTCAAAAACCGGCAGTCGATTCGGATCGATGAGGTCGGCAGGTTTCGCACTGGTGCCGGAGGTGTAAAGCGGCGGGTGTTCGAGCAGCCAGACGAGTTCGGGCGCGCCAGTATCGCGAATTGCGGCGGCGCGGGCGTTCATCGCAGCGAGCGCAACCGGATAGTCGACTGGGTTCGCGGAAATCGCCCAATCGACCGGTGACGTCGTGTGGCTGGACGTGTGCATCTTTATTGGCGACTCGCGGTGCTGGCTGCAATTAGGCCGCGCGTATTGTGCCAGAGTCGAGGCAAAAGCGCCGCCTTATCGTGCATGCGGACCCAGCAGCAAACTGCCGCTTGCGTTCCCTGGAAGGCTCTGTTACCTGGGGCAACCTCTGAGATATCGGGCGCGCTTAGCGCGTCTTGGAATGCGGTTGTGGCGGAATTGGTAGACGCACTACCTTGAGGTGGTAACGCTGGAAACGGCGTGGAGGTTCGAGTCCTCTCAACCGCACCATTTTCAATCAATTAACGTCTAGCCGGGCGGCGTTCATCGCTGCTCCCGCTGGCGCTGTTAGATGAACGGATGCGGCGTCCAAAAGCACGGCTGCGCGGCGTTCAAAGCAGAGCTCTCAAGGCCGCCAGCCGGCAAGAGCGGTCATCACGGCAAATCCTATGACGTAAGCGAGCGGCACATACCAAGCCGCCTTTAGCCAGGCGAATGCCGATTTGGCTTCCGGGTACATGTTGGAAATCGCCACACCGGCGGACGATCCAAACCAGATCATCGAACCGCCGAATCCAACGGCATAGGCGAGAATGCCCCAGTCGTAGCCGCCTTGCTTGAGGGCGAGCGCGGTCAGCGGAATGTTGTCGAACACGGCCGAGATAGTGCCAAGCCCGAAGGCCGTTTTCCACGATGGGCTTGGGAGTGTTTCAACCGGCATCATGGATGCAGCCGTCACGAGGGCCAGAAGGAAGATAGTGCCGGGCACCGCGTCCCGTGCCGCCGCCCAATCGGGCCGGCGTATTGCAGCCGCTGCAATGATCGCTGACCAAACCGCGAGACCGAGCGCCGGGATCTTGCCCATGAGGTCAGGGAACGTCGCGTTGCCCCACACGTTGACTGCAATCGCGGCGAGGAGCACGGATAGGGTGATGGCAACGCGCGCGTAATCGATTGTAAGCCCTGCAGGCGGGTCTTTTACGATCGGCGCGTAGGCATGCTGCTGACGCGCCGCTGGAATTGCAAAGCAGACGAACGCCACACCCGCCCCTACAAACGCCTTTAAGACCGCAAGGGGTGATACGCCCGCAACCCACATCATCGTTGTTGTCGTATCGCCGATGACACTGCCGCTTCCTCCTGCATTGGCGGCCGCAACAATGGCTGCGAGATAGCCGATGTGGACTTTGCCTTTGAACACGTGGCGCGCCACGGTGCCGCCGATCAGGGCTGCCGCGATGTTATCGAGAAAGGCCGACAGCACAAAAATCAGGGCGAGCAGCCAAAGCCCGCCTGTCCAATTGTCGGGAAGAAGTGCCGGCATCTCATCGGGAATACGGCTCTCTTCGAAATGCCGGGCGAGCACGGCGAATCCAGTCAAAAGCAGAAAGAGATTGATCAGCGTCGGTGCTTCGTGAACCGCGTGAGCCGCTAATCCGGGGAGCCCTGGCCCTGACTGGAACCCGGTTACCGCCAGCTTGAACAACGTGATCGCAGCAAGGCCGGCGAGAGCGATGGGCAATGTTCGTTTATGAAAGACGGCGATGCCTGTCAGCGTCAACGCGAACAGGATGAACTCAAGCGGTATGGAAAAAATTGTCATTGCACAGCGCTTGCTCACAGCTTTGCACGGTCACGGCTTGTATCCGGTCCCAACTTCAGGTGTCCATTGGTCGTTTCCGGCGGGTGATTTTATCGTCTCGATAAAGACCGGCGGTCCGCTTGAGCTATCGCCGGGTTGCACGACCCAGCCGGATGTTATTGCTGCCGCGCGTTTGGGGCTTGGCGCGGGTGGCTTTGAAGGTTCGTCACGAGCACGAATCCGCACGACCGGCGCCCAACCCAATGGGGCCGCCTTTGCGGCCCAACCCAATGGGGCCACCGTTGCCGTCGTGGCTGGGCGCGCGGCAAATCGGTTCCGAGCTGCCGGCTTAATCGCAGTCACGGCTAAGCGGCCGAGCATATTTTCTTTCTCGGGTCCGATCGCCCCGTAGAACGGTAGCAGAACTTTATTCTTGGCGTCTGCTGGCGCCGTCTTGGCAATGCGCGGCGCATATTCAGCCATGAGTTCCGGCAGCGGTTCGGCAGGTCGCGCCGGCACCAAATGGACAACCTTGTATCCCTTGTCGGCCAGCCGGCTCAGAATGTGTGGAAGGGCCTTGGCCGTCACCGTCTTGATGTCGTGGAAGAGAATGATCCCGCCGCCATTTGCTTCGACTTCGGCAAGTGTGCGCGACACAAGCTGCTGGGGATCGGAGATGTAGCTGTCGTTGGACACGACATCGACAGTGAATGTCGCGATGCGGCGCTTCTGCAATCGATCGAGTAGGGAAGCGGAATCGGAAAGTCCGGGAAAGCGGAAAAACGGTGCGATTGGCGCCCCGGCGGCCGTTGCGACGGCGGCGAGCCCGCGTTCGACTTCTGCGCGTGCCGCGTCGGGCTTCATGCTTGGCAGATGATAGGGGTGGGAAAAAGTGTGCGAGCCAAGCGTGTGCCCGCGCGCCAGAATCTCGCGGACGGTTGCGGGGTAGGCCAGCGCCATACGTCCGACGGAAAAGAATGTGGCCTTGGTGCAGAACGTATCGAGCGTATCGAGAATTGATTTCGTGACCCAAGGCATCGGCCCGTCATCAAAGGTGAGGACCACTTCCTTCTGCTTCAGGAAAGACGCTTCTCGCACTTGCTTCGTGACCGACCCGAAGAGCGCGCCGGTGCTGGCGTCGATCTCAATGGTTCGGGATACGCCGATGCCGCGCCCGGTTTGGCTGCATGTGCTGGCCGGTCCGGCCGAAAGCTGTGTGCTGCCAGTTAGAACCAGAAATGCCAAAAGGCATGCCAGTTTCTTGGCGCTGCCAAGTGTCCAATTTTCCGACGTCAACCCCATAAGGTGGATGTCGATGGATTCGGGCCCGCGAACAAGAAGTGACCAGCTTTAGACGTCCTTTAGTAACAGGCAATTATCTGCGGCTATTCGATATTACTGAGAGAATACGCGCATTTGCCAGGGTAGCTCTTCGATCTGGCGGCGCGCCGGGCGCTTGGCCGGGGTCGTGCCTGTGCGGTTCGTGCTTGAGGTCGTGACATCGGGCTTCTTCTTCTTTGCAACCGGCGCTACGGGCGGCGGCTTGCCGCTCAACCACGGGAGGTCCTCGCCGCCATCGGACTGTGCGGCGCTTGGCTTGACAGCCGCTGTCTCGGCGCCGTCGGGCTGTGGCGTCTCTTCGTTCTTCACAGCGTTCTTCGCGCCACTCGCGTCTGGTGGCGCCATTGTCCAAACAACTGAACGCTCGCTAAGCGGCTTGGCTTTTGCGGCGTCGCTCTTTGTTTCGATGGCTTTTTCAGCGCGGCTATCGAAGTTTGCAACGGTATCGAGCACTCCTTTTGGCACCATATGCACGACCTTATAGCCTTTGTCGTGTAAAGCGGAGAGCAAGCCACCAATCGCTTTGGCGGTTGAGGGTTGAATATCGTGCATCAAAATAATGCCGCGTCCCTGCTGAGCCAGCTCGCTCAAAATGCGGGCGTGCACTTCCTTGGGATCGCGGGTGCGAAAATCCTTGGAGTCGACGTCGATAAAGAATGTCGCAACATTGCGGGTCTTGGCGTGCTCGCGCACCAGCCGGCTATCGCCCAAGAAGGGAAAGCGGAAAAATGGTGCGATCGGTGCGCCCGCCGCCTTGCTCACGGCCGACATGCCTAGTTCGAACTCCTGGCGCCCCTTGAGCAGGCCGAGCGCTTTCAAGTTCTGATGTGACCACGTGTGAGAGCCAATCGTGTGCCCGGCCGCGGCCACTTCCTTGACCATCGCAGGGTCGGCGGCTGCCATGCGGCCAACCATGAAGAACGTTGCCTTGGTGCAGTGGGCCGCCAGCGCCTTCAAGACGGGGCGCGTATAAGCACGCATGGGGCCGTCGTCGAAGGTGAGCACGATTTCGCCGGCGCGAAGAAAATTGTTGCCCTTGTGACTACCGCCGAATACCGGTCCGCCCGCTGTGTCGACCTCGACGACGCGCGAAAGTCCAAGCATTCCTGGTTTCGTTGCGCAGTCGTCAACAATCGGCGCCGCCATAGGCATGTCCGAGGACACGACGGCCGCGAGCGCAGAAAGCGCAACAAGTGATGTCAGTGCCGTTCGCATTGTCCCCGCTCAGGCGTCCCCTAATAACCACCGCCTACCCGTCTCTAAAAACCCTTTTGGGCATTGAGGTCAAGGCTGGCAGCCGGTATTCCGAATCATTTCAAAACTGTGGCAGTTATCAGCGCAACAAGTGGACAAAAAATGCGGCCGAAACAGGGGCATGGTTGTGCCTCTCGGGCGACAGACATGTGGCGAAGGGGTCGCCAAGGGCCATCATTCCTGCTAGGCGGCATTTAGGGGCAGAAACCGCTTGCTTCAGCCCCATCGAATCGCACCCAACAGACCGTAAGGATCAGGACAGGAACCCACGTGGTTGAGGAATTGGAAAGCGGGGCGCCTCTTGAGGCGGCGGAAGAGTCGAGCACTGCTCTCGTGCGCTCGATTTCGGCCGCGTTGCAAAACGGCGAAATGCAACTGGCCCGCGATCTGGTGCGCGAACTCAAGGCCCCCGATCTCGCCGATGTCATAGAATTTCTGGAGCCCGAGGAGCGCATAGCCCTCATTCAGGCCTTGGGCAACTCCTTCGATTACGAAGTTCTCTCGGAACTCGAAGAAACCGTCCGCGACCAGGTCTCAGAAGCACTCCCAAACGATCTTTTGGCCCGCGCTGTCACTGAACTCGATACCGACGACGCGGCTTACGTCATCGAGAATCTGGAAGAGAGCGACAAGCAGGAAATTCTCGCCCAGCTCGAGTCCGGCGACCGCGAGGCGATTGAGCGCAACCTCGACTACCCGGAAGAGACTGCCGGACGCTTGATGCAGTCCGATTTCGTGGCGGTGGCCCCATTCTGGACCGTAGGCCACGTCATCGATCATATGCGCGAATCCGAGGAGCTGCCCGATCATTTCTCGGCGATCTTCGTCGTCGATCCTGCCTACCGGGTGCTTGGCTCGGTGGATTTGTCGCGATTACTAAGAACCAAGCGGCACGTCCCGGTCGAAACCATCATGGACACCGAGCACCATTTGGTCATTGCGACCGACGACCAGGAAGAAGTTGCGCGTCAGTTCAAGCGATACGATTTGATGTCGGCACCTGTTGTCGACAAGAACAACCGGCTGGTCGGCGTCGTGACTGTCGATGACGTGGTCGAAGTCATCCAGGATGAAGCCGAAGAAGACATGAAGGCGCTCGCGGGCGTAGGTGACGAAAGTCTCGCGGGCACGGTTCTTGAAACCGTTCGCTCGCGCGTGCCCTGGCTCATCGTCAATCTTGGGACGGCAATCCTTGCGTCGTCCGTGATCAAGGCCTTTGACGCGACGATCGAGCAGATGGTGGCACTCGCGGTTCTGATGCCCATCGTCGCCTCCATGGGCGGTAACGCGGGGACGCAAACGATGACTGTGACGGTACGTGCGCTCGCCACGAACAAGCTCGGGCGCCTCAACGCGCCCCGCGTTATTACGCGCGAAGGGTTCGTTGGCCTGTGCAATGGCATTGTTTTATCGACCTTGTTGGCGCTGGTTGTTTATATCTGGTTCGGTCAGGGCAAGCTCGGCCTCGTGATCGGAGCTGCCATGATTGTCAATTCGGTGGCTGCAGGGCTTGCTGGTATTCTCGTCCCCCTTGCTATGGATTCACTTGATCTTGATCCAGCGCCCGCGTCAGGTGTTTTTGTCACCATGATCACCGACGTTGTTGGCTTTTTCGCCTTTTTGGGTCTGGCATCGATCTGGTTGATGTGAGGTTTTTATGTCTGATCTTCAGGTGAGAACCGTTGCGGCGCACGACGAAGAACGCTGGCAGGAACTCTTTCAAGGTTACGTCACGTTTTACGAGACATCGGTACCGGATATTGTCGTTGCGCTGACGTGGCGCCGGTTGCTATCGGGCGAGGACGGCATGATCGGGCTTGTTGCTGTTGATGAAGCCGATCGCCCCATCGGCTTGGCACACCTCGTCTTCCATCGCTCAACGTGGTCGGAAACGTGGTACTGCTATCTGGAAGATCTGTTTGTGGATCCGGCTGTGCGGGGTTCGGGCGTTGGCCGGGCGCTGATCGATGCGACTTATGCCGAAGCCAGCCGGCGCGGCGCAACCCGCACCTACTGGGCGACGCAGGAAACGAACAAGACCGCGCGGCGGCTGTACGACAGTGTCGGGTTTTTGACCGAGTTCGTTCAATACCGCCGTTGATTGCGGCGCCAAAGTCAGGTTGAAGTCTCAGCTTGAGGGTGCGTCGAGCTTGCGGGTGAGGTTGTCGAACTCCCGGCGCAACTCGTCATTTTTGAAAATCTGGTCGAAACTCGGCGCTTCCAGTCTCTGGATGGCCTCGAACGAGGCGGAACTTTCGCGCATCAGGTTGCGCAGCTGTACGCTGGCCTCCACCGTTTCAAAGGTGTTGTCGGCAATCTTCAAGTCGTGCGTCGCCTTGAGCCGCGCCTTAGCGATCTGTTCGCGCTGCTGTTGAAGATAGCGCCGGTAGGCTTTGGCGGCTTCTTCGGCCAATTTCTGGCTTTCGCGGTTGGCGTCGAGCGCGCGCTTCTGGTCAGGGCGGTTTTCTGCCTTGAGCAAGGCATTGGTCTTGTTTCTGGCCGTCACGATGTCGCTCAGAATGGCGTCGAGGCGCGGCATGTACTGCGTGTCGATTTTGGCAATCGTGGAATCCTGTGCCTGCACCAGCATGGCAAAGAGCGCTGCGTGCATGGCGAAATACTTGCGCGAGGCGTTCATATTGTCGCCGGTGACGCCAATGAGCTTGGCGAGCTGCCCATCGATGAGCTTCGCCGCGTTGAAAACGGCAACCAAGCGCACAAGATCGCCCGACAAAACGCTGTCGAGCAACAGATCGACCTGTTCAGGTGCGAGCTCGACGCCGGCCGATGCGAGAGCCGTTGCGATCTCACCTTTTGCGTTTTTGATTTCTAATCGGTTGGCGTCGATGCGCTTGCCGTTCTCGGCAATGGCCGTATCAAGCGAGGCAACCGTGTCGTTCAAAATGCCGGGCAGCGTTGCGTCCTTCGGCGCGGAAAGCTGTTTTTCACGCAGTTTCGCATTCTGGTCTTCAAGCGTGCGGATGTTGTGGCGCAGCCCTTCGACTTTTTTCTGAACATCGACGACGGGCACGTCCGTGACAATGCCAAGCGCACTGTCCAAAAGCGCGCGAACCTTTGTTTCGCGATCCTCGCGCGTCTCTTTCCAGAAGGGCGGAATGAAATAGTCTTCGCGGCTCGGCAGCTTGCTGGCGTCAGAGCGATTGTCGGCCGTGTCTTTCAAAACGGCGTCGATGGCCGCCATAAGCAGTTTGGCTTGCTCATACTGCGGGTCGCCTTCGCGCGGATCTTTCGGTGCTACGGCGCCCGCTGTTGTGCCGGGTTGTGGCGGCTGTGCTTGAGGAGCTGCCTCAACGGCGGCTTTGTTATCGGCAATCCGAGCAGGGCGCGCTTTTTCGCGGCGGATGATATCGCCGATGCCATCGCGCTGCGCGGTTTGCGCGCTGAGAACGTTTCCGCCCCAAACGGTACCGAGCCCAATCAGTAGACCGGCATACAGTGCGCGACACGCGACGTTCATGGCGTCCTCCAGCGCCCCTAAACGCCATGAAAATTCAGGCAAATCCATGGTCTCGGCGCCGTTCTGCCGATGCAACTTATTTAAGGGCGCGGGTATAGGCCGAAGCAACAAGCTCCCGGAACGCCCCGTCGATTTGGCGTGCATCGTTCAGAACGAGCACGTTAGGGAAGGGCGGGGTCCCTCGTCCGGCCGTAGTGTCAGCCTTTCGCACCCGATCGCCCGACGCTGCGCCAAAATCCGCGTACAGCCGCAATTCTTTGGGTGCCGGTTGAAGGGCGGCAAATGCGGCGGGCGCGGCAATCGTCAGGTATGGCGCGCCGACGATGTAACTAATGCCTGGAACCGCCGCCTCGATCTCGCGCAGCACAAAATCGGCCAACGGCTTCAAACCTTTTGCCGCGCCAAGAAACAGCTGAACCTCGCCAGTTGATGAGCCGGCAACTGGGCTGTGGTCTGCCCCCTGGCGTTCCAGCGGTACTGCAGCACGGCTCACTGCAACATCGGCGTCCATCTTGCTTGGAGCGGGAGTGGCGCTCGCCGCCGCGGACACAGTCTCGTTTTGTGGCGCGGGGCCCAAACGCCGCGCATGGGCCGGAAGTACATGGGCTGCAACGGCCGCAGTTCCCCCGTAAATCAAACGCCCGCTATTGTGATGAATGCGTTCAAGCCACGAGGCCTTCGGAAAGGCAAAACCCTGCTGACGCAGCCAATCGATGATGTCGTTGCGCTGGGCGAGGCCAGCGGCCGAGATGGCCTGCATCCATTGATCCAAGTCGCGGCCGGTATCGTCCGCAAGACTATCAATGAATTCGCGCTCTTTTTCAGCGTAGTCGGTACCCATAACAACCTTTTCGGACTTCGCTCGTGTCAAATCCAGCGCCGCGCGCGTTTCTTATAGTCGAGATAGGCGTCACCAAAGCGCGCCTCGAGGTGGCGTTCTTCGGGAAGGATCTGCAGAGGCGTCACGAGCACGGCAAACAGCGCGGCTGCGATGACGAACCAAACGTTTTTCGTGAGTTCAGCCAGGCCAAATAGCATCATCACGTCGCCGAGATAGATAGGATTGCGAAAAAAGCGGTAAGGACCTGTTGTGACAAGGGCCGTCGCCGCTTTGTCCGGCAGGACCGTTGTTTCATGCCGGCGCAGCGTGAGGATGCTGGCAACGATAAGCACCAATCCAAGGGCGCCGATCGCGAGCCCAACGATGCGCGCGGGTGCGTCGTCTACGCCTGGCCATGAAAGAGGCAGTAACCGGGATAACCCAACGCTGGCGATGATCGCCGCAACGAGCAGCACCGGCGGCCACGGAAACGTGTTGGCGCGTTGGTCAGCGCTTTCAGCCTGAGGTTTCCCAATCTTTTCGATGTCGCTCATAATCGCATTATACCGCCAAATTTGCGCAGGCACACGTGCGAACCGCCCTCGATTGGAGAATGCCAAGGGATGGGGCCGGCGTTAAGCT
The DNA here is from genome assembly GCA_031419515.1 of Hyphomicrobium sp. Classification (GTDB taxonomy): domain Bacteria; phylum Pseudomonadota; class Alphaproteobacteria; order Rhizobiales; family Hyphomicrobiaceae; genus Hyphomicrobium_B. The sequence continues at coordinate 15,980 of JANOKZ010000188.1, read as the reverse complement.
TGTCGCTTGCGGTTATTTCCGCGCAGCTTTGCTTTTTGAAGGCGCATCGACCGTTGGTTGCGGCGGCGAGTCTTGCCCGGCAAGCGTTTGCTGAATATCGAAAGACTTGCAATCCTGGCTGATCAGTTGGCGATTGTAGTTTTCCAGCGTGGCGTAGTCGCGCGCATGCTCGCCCTTGGGGTCGATCCCGGCAGAAGTCCCCCCAAACATTGTCTTGCCGGCTGAGTGCATGGTACGTGACAGACCCGAGGTCTGGCTTGTGGTTGCGAATGTCCGCAACTCGAGAATGCGGATCTGCATGCGTCCTGTCAGTTTCTTGCAGTCGAGTTCTGGTTCGTCCCCAGAGACAACAGCGGCAGTGGTGGTTATAACTGTAGCCTCACTTGGCCCCGCAGCGGGCGCGATTGAAAGGCCACCCGCATCGGGAGCACCGCTCGCGCAACCGGCCATGAGGGCCGACGCGACATAAACCGGAAACAGTGCGCCGAACTTCGACATTGACTAAAGGGACTCCGCCTTGATCGCATGCTCCAGTATACGGGCGCTTTAAGGGCCAGTTCGAGACATTCCGGGGCCGGTGTTTACCAAATCCGGGAACAGTTGCCCTTAAGCCGCGCTTGATTGGGGCATGAAATAGCGCCAGAGAATCGATCTGGCGCGGGCAAGGGGAGCATTGCCTTAGTCCGGGATGCCGTCTTCAATGCAGCTGAACGCCCGGGCGTACTGCCCTCCAAGGCCAGTGACGTCAATTCAAGGACCCAACTCATGACCTGCCCCGTGACCATGGCCCGCGCCGTTATTCTCGCCAGCTTGCTCGCTGTAGCGGTGGGATGCGCCTCGTTCGCGGCGTCTGCTGGAGATGAAATCCCGTCTCAGTTTTCTTGCAAGTTCGAGATGGGAAACACCTGGACTTATGAGGCTGGAAAATTCCAGTCGGCGCCGCCAGCCGCACTCTCGCTTGAAATCCAGGACATCAACCTTGAGGGGCAAGCCGCCAAGTTGATCGACGGCGAGAAGCCTGCCGGAACCTTGCGCATTGTGCGCGCGCTCAACGCCAACCATTTCCTCGAAGTGGCAAACGAGGGGTTCCTCAACCTGACGACGATCTATGATCTCGACACAGCGACCGGCAGCCATCCAGCCGTGCATTCGCGCCATTTCGGATTGATGGGTCAGCCCATTTTTGCGCAGTACGCCGGGTTCTGCAAAGCCAAATAAGCCTTCACACAACCTTGTGGATGAGTTGGTTGCGTGACCGGGCGCCCGCGTGCCAAATTCAAGGCATGACCTTGCATATGATCAAGCTTTGCGTTGGTGCGGTTTCAATCGACGATTTGGCCGATTGGCAGAAGGGGCGCATGGCTGCCCGCAAAAAGGCCGGTCACAAGCCGTTGCCCTATCATACAACGTTCCAGTCGCCGAAGAAGCAGGCCGAGCTGCTCGATGGCGGTTCGCTCTATTGGGTCATGAAGAGCTTGATCACTGTGCGCCAGCGCTTCGTTGGCTTTGAGGATGGGCACAAGGACGATGGCTCGCCCTGCTGCCTTTTGATCCTTGACCCGAAGCTTGTTGCCGTACGCCCCGCGCCGCGCCGCGCATTTCAGGGCTGGCGTTATCTTCTGCCCGAAGATGCGCCCGCCGATCTGAAGCGCGGCGACGCCAATACGATTGCCGAAATGCCGCCTAAGATGCGCAAAGATCTTGCGGATCTGGGATTGATCTGACACCAAGGCGTTAATGTCCCGTCCGCCCTTCACACCCGTTATAGAAGCTCTCCCGCATCTCGTGCCGTTTGTCGGGCCGGAAGCGCTTGAGCGCGTGCGCGGCAAACCGTTTCTCGCCCGGCTCGGGGCAAACGAGAGCATTTTTGGGCCGTCGCCCTCAGCCGTTGCCGTCATGGAAAAGGCAGCAGCTGAAAACTGGAAATACGCGGACCCGGAAAATCACGAGCTCCGCGCCGCACTCGCAGCCTTTCACGGTGTAGGGATTGACAACGTCGCCGTCGGCGAAGGCATCGACGGGTTGCTCGGTCTCACCTGCATGATGTTTTTGTCGCCGGGCGAAACCGTCGTCACAACCGATGGTGCCTACCCGACCTTCAACTTCCACGTTCTGGCCCACGGCGGCCGGCTCGTCAAAGTGCCTATGCGCGATGATCGCGAGGACTTGCCCGGGCTGGTCGAGACGGCAGCGCGCGAAAAGGCAAAGGTCCTCTACGTTTCCAACCCTAATAACCCAATGGGTTCGTGGTGGGATGCGGCCGCCATCAGTGCGGCGATCGCCAAGGTGCCAAGTGGCACACTGCTCATTCTCGACGAAGCCTATTGCGATACGGCACCCGATGGCACCACGCCTCCGCTCGACATGACGAACGCGCAAGTCGTGCGCTATCGTACGTTCTCAAAGGCCTATGGGCTTGCTGGTGCCCGCATCGGTTATGCGCTGGGCCACGCCGATGTTATCCATGCCTTCGACAAAGTGCGCAATCACTATGGCATCAACCGCGCTGGCCAGCTTGGAGCATTGGCCGCACTTCTGGATCAAAAGTATCTCGCCGATGCCGTCGCTCGCGTTATCCGCGCGCGCGAAAAAATTGCAGATGTGGCACGCGCCAACGGCCTGATGCCGCTACCATCGGCCACCAATTTCGTGGCAATCGATTGCGGGCAGGATGGGGCCTTCGCAAAGCGTGTGCTCGACGGCCTCATCGCGCGTGATGTATTTGTCAGAAAACCTTCTGTGACGCCGCAAGACCGCTGCATTCGCGCCTCATGCGGACGGGACGATGACATTGCCATTTTTGCGGACGCACTGCCGCACGCCCTGAGAGATGCCAAGAACGCGTAATCCTGCTCTGGTGTACACGACTCCTCATTCCTGGCCAATCCCGTTAGTATGCGGCCTTCAAACGTGCTGCGAGGCGCCTCGCATGACTGACAGCCTTACATGACAGACCAATATGGCTGAGAAAGAAACCGCGAACCGCGCGGTCCGCAACAATGCGAATATTCTAGCCGCGCTCGGTCTCGCAATCCTGGCGTTAGCCGGTTACTGGCTTTACGCTGGCTCTCAGCTAGTTTTCAAAGGCGTGCGCACGAGCGGCGTTGTCACCGGCCTCATTGCGGTTATGGATGCGCAAGGCCGCGCCCTCGGTTTTGCCCCTGTCGTCAAATATAGCGACGAGCGCGGCACCGTATTCGTCCATCGATCGCCCGTTGCCGGCAATCCTGCGACTTACGCTCCTGGCGATTACGTGGCGGTCTATTACGATCCGGCCAATCCCGCGCTTGCGCTCGTCAGGGGATTTCGCGAGACCTTTGCCGTGCCGCTGTTGATTGCGTTTGTGGGAAGCTTCTTCCTGCTTCTAGCGGCCATCACCTCCAAACCGCGACGGAAAAAGCCGCCGCCAAACCGCTCTCGCGAACAGCCAAAAGAACGCTCAACCGCACAGTCTCTGAACCCGCTGCCGGAGAACACCGCGCGGCTGCAGTTTCATCCCTTCAACGCGGTGGCCTACAAACACTATCTCGGCGAGTTGAAGGGCGCGGGCGCACGAAAGGTCAAAATTACCGACGCCTCGGCGGCCCTGCCGGAGGGGCGCAACCCCGTTGCGCTTTGCGAATTTTTGGCCGCAATGGCGGCGATCTGCTCCGCCAAGGACGCGGAGATTTATGTCGCAAAACATTGTTCGCACCTCTTGCACCCGCGCTTTTTCAAGTCCCGCAACACGCAAGCCTTCGCCTTTCTTTTTGAAGACGCCGCCTGCATCGTCCTCTGCCCCGTTGATCTCGACAATCTGTGGGTGAGGCTCGGTAATGCGACGGCTCTCAGAACCGGACCCCACGACTTGGTTCCCGGCGACGTGATCTGGGAGGCCGCGCCCCGGCATGCGGCGTTTGCGAAAGAGTGGGACGCGCTGCGTGTTGAGATTGAGCAATGGGTGAAGGATGTCGCGCTTAAAGTCGATCCCGCGCGGCCGTTCATTTTTTCCGGTCACGCGACGGGCGGCGCCTTGGCGTGTCTTGGCGCATACGAATTCGCCAAGCGCGGACGCGTTATCTCCGCCGTGGTCACATTCGGCGCCCCGCCCGCTGGAAGCCAAGCCTTCGCGGATGAATACAATCAACTCGGGTTAGAAGAGCGAACACTGCGCTTGGAGTTTGACGGGGACGCAAAGCCAATCGCAGTTATGCCCTTGCTTTACGTGTCCGTCGGCCGGGAGTGGCGAATGGACCGGCAAGCTTTGCCCGGCCGTGAACCGTCTATCTTGAGGCCGGAGCCGCCAAAAAAATCGCGCACCGCGTATGCCGCCTTCAGCCTGCAACGCCGCTACGGGCTCGTTCTTTCGGCCCTCATCTATCAGCGTCTGCGCGAATTGATTGCAACGAGCGGCACTGCGGCCGATTACGATATAGCTTACAAGGCCCTTATAGATCATCTCACCTGCATTCGCGGCGGGGGACCCGGTCAAATTGATGGCGTGTTTGCCGACGTTAAGGATTTACCGGTCAAGGTCAAGGACGCAACTGATCTTGAGGCGCTCAAAGCAACCTATCCCCAGCACCTCATCTAATGAGCGCAATCACAACCCAACATTTTTTGTGACAGTCCGAATGTCCGGGCTTGCGCTATAAGCAAGGCCACTGCGGGCCATGAGGACAAGAGTTGCATCAGGACATAGCCAAACCAATCGAGCTCACGCCAAAGCAAAAGATGATGAGCCTCGCGGCCGTCATTGCGGCGGCTTTTGGTATCGGTTTGTCTTTCGGTGTCGGTCTTCCTCTGACGTCCTTGACATTCGAGGCGTGGTCGCAGCCAAAATGGGTCATCGGTCTCGCAGGTGCGTTGCCATCGCTCGCCATTCTGCTTGTCCTGCCGCTCGTGCCCAGGCTGGTTGCGCGATTGGGAGCCGTCGCGTCGATCTTGTTGGGATGTCTGATCGGTGCAGCCGGATTTGTGGCTCTCTACCTCTTTGAAACCGTGCCAGCCTGGATCGCGGCCCGCTTCATCATGAGTGGCGCTTTGGCTCTACCCTGGCTGGTTGGCGAAACTTGGATGAACGCCGTTGCAACAGAGGCAACACGGGGGCGCGTCATAGCCGTCTACGCCATTTCGTTCTTCTTGGGTTTTCTCGCTGGGCCTCTGTTTCTCGACTACGCGGGCTTAACCGGGCCAATACCCTTTCTTATGGGTGCCGCAGGATCGGTCCTCGCATGTGTGCCAATTATTCTGGCGCAGCGCCTCGCACCAGATCTCACCCATACGCAGTCGTTGAGCATTCGGGCGGCCCTCGCCCTCGCGCCGATTGCCATGGTGTGTGGGTGTATCGGCGGCTTCGCTGAAATGAGCTATTTGTCGCTCATTCCCAATGTGGGTCTCGCCGCTGGACTCGATGAGGGTCAGGCCTTGCGTCTTTTGAGTGTGATGACCTTCGGCGGTATTGCCTTGCAGTTTCCTATCGGCTGGTTGGCTGACAAGGCTTCGCGCGTGGGGGTTACTGTTGCGCTCACGGTCCTCTTCATTGGCTTGTCGCTGACGTTGCCGTGGACCCTGCAAAGCGCCGGTTGGTCAATGATCATTGCCTTTCTTCTCGGTGGCGTCATTCTCGGTTTCTATACGCTTGGGCTCGTCATCGTCGGTGAGAAGGTCGCCCCGGCAAACCTCGCAGCGGCGAACGTGGCATTCCTGGTCATGTATCAGATCGGCGCAATTGCAGGCCCTATCGTCTCGGGCGCCGCCATGACCCTTTCTCCCGTCAATGGATTTGTCACGATCGTGTCGGCCGTCATGGGTGTCTCAACGTTCTTTCTGGTGTGGTTGTCGCGGCGCCTCACGGCCAGCGTTTGAGGCTGTCCTTCGGGAACGTCCATTCGGGCGTCACAAGCGCGCCATCTGGCACCGCGTACCAGGGTGACCCGTCGCCATTCGCCGGATTTTTCAATACGTGCATTTCTTGCGCAGGCATGAAGCTCTGAATGAGCAGAAAGCGTTTGGCTTTCGTCACTGCGTGCTGGGCCAAATCGGCAACGAGCACGGCGTGGCCGGGAAAGCCCCCTTTTATGAACACGTCGCCGATTTGCAAATCAGCGGCGCTGGCACTGTTCAGTTCTTTTTCAAGCGACGCGGTTCCAGCATAAGCGAATACGCTGTCCATGTATTTGCGGAAACTGGAGTAGCCACTGTCCGGGCTCGCTGACTTTTTCCAGACCTTGCCCGATGGGTTCGGTCTCTCGCCTTTCGCCCAACGCGAGAACGGCACACGCGCGCCTTCGGTGAAGTTAAAGGCGATGTCGTCGATGCGCTCTGCTGCAAACAGCCACTCGGCCCTGAGCCGCATGATCGCGTCGGCGCATTGCTGCAGATCGCGAGTGCCCGTGTCTATGGCGACCACCGCCACGTGAAAGTCCTGCCGGGGCTTCTCCGTGCCATTGAACAGCAACACTGGGGCGCCGGCTGGCTTTACCGGAAGCCCGCGCAGCCAAGCCCCGAACGACCCGCTCTCCGCCGCAACGCGCGCGAACCCTGGTGGCGGGGGGATGGCTGTCTCAAGCGTACCACCAGATGAGGTAACATCCGCCCAGGGATAATAGCCAGCGGCGGCAACAGGCCGCGCCACCGCGGCCATGGCCACTGGCGCCAGGGCGCGAGCCAGACAATCGCGTCGGGTCAAAGTCGCGTTCCACTGAGAAACCGGCGGCTCCTGCATGAAGTCCCAAGGTTAACAAATTCTTTGGCGCCGTGCCGTACTTTAGGTCTGGGCCTTACTGTGGGCTCGCGGCGGATCAAGGGCAAGGCCTCCTCTGCCAAACCGTACAAACGGGTAAGACGCCATGTTGCGCGCAACTTTTACATTTTTCTCGATGCTGGCTTTCGGCACGATGACTGCGGCCGTCGTTCTGGCGCTCATGCCGTGGCTCACAGGGCGCGTGGCGGCAGGCGGCTATTCGGGCAGCGGATTGCATTTTGAGTCCGTGCTGCTCGGGCTCGTGCTTGGCCTGATGCTCGGCATCATGAGCCGCTATAATTGGGCGGACGTGCCCCGCCGCATCATCACGTGGGCGCTCATTCGCGAACGGCTATTTTTCTACTACGCGCTCATCGCCGGCTGCATCGGCGTGATGCTGTTTTATTGAGCCTTTCGCTCGCTCAAACAGGTTCGAGCGCCACGACATCCCGTTCGCGGTCGAGCACCAGGAATGAATTCCTGACCACGCCCCACGGCTTGATTGCCTTGAGGATTGCCTCTTTGTCGAGCGTCCCGCAGGTGTAGAAGTCCAGTTGCACGAGGGCCGGCGAGGTCTCGTCCCAGATGTGGATCGCAACGTGTGACGTCTCGATGATGGCGACGCCCGTCAGCCCGCGATTTCCCGGCGTGTCGACGTGGGCGACGTGCGGACCCGAGAGGACATTCATGCCCTGGCCTTTGATGAGCCCGGCCATCCAACCTCTGAGATACTCGCGCTCGGCTTCGAGCGGGGGATTGGTGACTTCGAAGCGTCCGATGAAATGGTGATGTTTGATCATGGCGATCCTCGCAAGGGTGAAGCTGCCGGCCGCGCTCGATGCCTTGGCATCAAATGCGCTGCCGTCGATCAGTCCTCGGGTCGCGTCCTCCGGCAGCTCTTTCATCCTTTGAGATATGGGATGCTGCTTGGGCGAATTTTAGCACAGGTGTAGTCAATGTTGCGTGAAGAAACGCTGCTGCGGGTTAATGCGCGGGCGTTTGGCAAATGCAACTTATGCGGCGGTGCAATAAGGTAGCACGGCCTACGCCGGCCGGTTCTCGATGAGATGCGCGTTGGCGTAAATATCGGTTGCTGCAATCCCGCTGCCGATGCTTTCGAGGCGAAGCTCGCCGCCGTTCACGTTTGAGGGGTGCGCGGGCCAGTTCCCATCTGCACCACGGACCAGCACCTCGACTTCGATACGTGTTGAGTGAACGACCAGGATTTCCTTGACGCTCGGCAGCGTCGCGTAGGCGCGCACACTCTCGTATGTCTCGGCCGCGTTCGACGGCGACAGCACTTCGACGAGGAGGACGGGATCGGGCGTGAACAAGTCCCCGGCCTTGTTTGGCGCGCATGTCACGCCAAGGCCGGGGATGCGGACGTTCCATTTTGCGCGGATACGTGGTTGTACATTTGGCGTTACGACGCCTCGGTAACTGGGGCGGGCTGATCGCAAATGCGACCCAATGATTGCACACATATTGCCAACTATGGTCCCGTTAGCATCGCTGCCCGGTGCCATGGCGCGCAGCACGCCGTCGATCAGCTCGTAACGCGTATCCGTTCCGTCGCCGGGCCAATCGAGAAAGTCGGCGACGTCCATCATCGGCGGAAGTTTGCGAGCGGCACCTGTCATAGCGCTCACTATGCGCCAGAAATGAAGAAGGGTCTATGGCGCAACCCGTCTTAACCCTTCCCAGCGGCTAATCCAGAAGCCCGTGGGAAAACAAAAAAGGCGGCCTGTTGGGGCCGCCCTTTCGTGGTCGCGGAGGTGTCTGACCCTCTGGGTCTGACACCGTTGCTCGGTACTTTTCCGGTGTCAGACCCCCGATACTTGCCTGCCTCCGACACGACGGGTCAGGCACCGGGCAATCACTTAAACCGAATAGTACATATCGTACTCGACCGGGTGCGGGGTCATCTCGTAGCGCATGTTTTCTTCCATGCGCAGCGCGATGTAGGCGTCGATCATGTCGTCGTTCATGACGCCGCCCTTCTTGAGGTAGTCGCGATCTTTGTCGAGGCTTTCGAGAGCTTCGCGCAACGAACCGCACACCGTTGGGATCTTGGCGAGTTCGGCCGGCGGCAAGTCGTACAAGTTCTTGTCCATGGCCGGGCCCGGATCGGTCTTGTTCTGGATGCCGTCGAGTCCAGCCATCAACATCGCCGTGAAGGCGAGGTAAGGGTTGGCGCCGGGATCGGGGAAGCGGATTTCGATGCGCTTCGCCTTGGGGTTCGAGACATGCGGGATGCGGCACGAAGCAGACCGGTTGCGCGCCGAGTAAGCGAGCAGCACGGGGGCCTCATAACCCGGCACGAGACGCTTGTAGGAGTTTGTCAGCGGGTTCGTGAACGCGTTGATCGACTTGGCGTGCTTCAGGATACCGCCGATGTAGTACAGGCACATCTGCGAGAGGTCGGCATATTTGTCGCCGGCAAACATCGGCTTGCCGTCTTTCCAGATCGACTGGTGCACGTGCATGCCCGAGCCGTTGTCGCCGAAGAGGGGCTTGGGCATGAAGGTCGCCGTCTTGCCATAGGCTTGGCTGACCTGATGCACGACGTATTTGTAGATCTGCATATGGTCGGCCATCTGGATCATCGGGCCGAACTTGACGCCAAGCTCGTGCTGAGCGGCGGCGACTTCGTGATGGTGCTTTTCAACCGTGTCGCCCATTTCGGTCATAACCGAGAGCATTTCCGAGCGGATGTCCTGGCAGCTGTCGATCGGCGGGACCGGGAAGTAGCCGCCCTTGACGCGGGGACGGTGACCGAGGTTGCCCATCTCGTAGTCGGTGCCGGTGTTGGACGGCAATTCGTTGCTGTCGATCTTGAAGCCGGTATCATACATGCCGGTCGAGAACTTGACGTCGTCGAAAATGAAGAACTCGGCTTCCGGGCCGAAGAACACCTTGTCGCCGATGCCAAGCGACATCATGTACGATTCCGCCTTCTTGGCGATGCCGCGCGGGTCGCGCTCATAGGCTTGGCCAGTCGAGGGCTCGATGACATCGCAGAAGATGGCAACGGTGGTCTGGGCGAAGAAGGGATCGACGTGGGCCGATGTGGGGTCGAGCATCAACAGCATGTCGGAGGCTTCGATCGACTTCCAGCCGGCAATCGAAGAGCCGTCGAACGCGTAACCGTCCTTGAACACTTCGTCGTCGATGCAGGTGACGTCGGCGGTGACGTGCTGCATCTTGCCCTTCGTATCCGTGAACCGCAGGTCCACGAACTTTGCATCCTTGTCCTTGATGTACTTCAGGACATCACTCGCGTTCTTCATTGCAAATCCCCTGCATTTGGACTGTCAGTTTTTTTCTTCACGCAAAGTCTTCTGAGCGCGGGTTGCGTCCTTCCGCGATCAATTCCTAGAGTTCCGCGTCACAAGAGGTCCGCGTCAGATGGCATCGCGGCCGGATTCGCCGGTGCGGATGCGGATCGCTTCTTCGATAGTCGAGATGAAGATCTTCCCGTCGCCGATACGGCCTGTCTTGGCGGCCTTTTGAATGGCCTCGACGGCCTTGTCCAGCATCTCGTCGGCAAGAACAACTTCGATTTTCACTTTGGGGAGAAAATCGACGACATATTCAGCGCCCCGGTAAAGCTCGGTGTGGCCCTTCTGACGGCCGAAACCCTTGGCTTCAATGACCGTAATGCCTTGCAAGCCGATTTCCTGCAGCGCTTCCTTCACTTCATCGAGCTTGAATGGCTTGATGATGGCTTCAATCTTCTTCATGGCGCCCCTTATCGTTTCAAAGCGTTTTGGCCCACACGAGCAGGCTAATCGGTCTTCAATTAGCAGGGTGCATGCCAGTTCGCAAAGCGGTGTTGAATCCGATACATTACAGGGGCTTGCGGCCAGCCAACACTGCCACCCCAGCTCGAATGGCGCCCCATAAGCCTAAAAACCATGCAAAATGATCAAAAAACAGGCGGCGCCGATGGCCAAATATCCGGCAGCGGCTGGACGTTCGCCGTGCTGCTAACCGTCTCATTCAGTGTCAAGAAAATTGGAGATCGGCCCGGATGCGCGCCATGTTCCAGTTCAAAGCGGTTGTCATGAGCCGTTTGAACATAACCTGATGGGCGCCCTGTTCATCCGCGACGCGGATTGTTAGCCTAGTCCCGCGAGCTAGCGGCTCGACAACATATTCGCTCAGCAAATCGGCCATCCGCTCGCTCTCGTCGCCGTCTTGAGAGATGAGGCGCAAGTAAAACCGCCGCCCGGGCGTTATGGCCTCGCAGCGCGCCACGTTCTTGGTCCAGAATAAGCCCCTGCCTTCAGTCATGTCGGAATACATCGTGAAGATTTCGCCCTCACGAATATCATCAAAAGACGCATACGGCGGTTGCAGATGTGATGAACTCCAGACCGCTGCCCAGACTTGATCAGGAGGCGCATCGAGATCGCATGAGATTTGGCCAACTGTCGTTGATCCGGAGGTAGCGAACGAAAGCCCTTCAAGCGACGGAGGCGCAACCAGCATCTTGATGACGCGCCATGCAATTATCGCCGTGCCGCGCCAGGTGTTCTGATGCTGCGAATGTACCGTCGACACTTTTGACTCCTCCTGCATTTAGGCAGTCTAGTCCTTCGCCGCTTGGTATTTGGTTGCGTGCTCTCTGCGAACCAAGGGGCAATGCTTCGCAATGGTTAACGAGATGTTATGGTAAGAGGCCGAATGTACGAGGTCAGGCACGCACGATGAACCAAGGCTTTGAAATCCTCACTTGTGAAGAAATGACTGAAGCCGACCGGCGAGCTGAAGCGCTTGGCGTGCCGTCGCTGACCTTGATGGAGAATGCTGGCTGGGCGGTTGCAAATGCTGCGGAGCAGATGGTCAGCCGCGGAGCTAACGTCGCTATTCTATGCGGCCCTGGCAACAATGGAGGTGATGGGTTCGTTGCGGCGCGGCAGCTCAAGCGGCGCGGATTCACAGTGCATGTGTTTCTCTTAGGCTCACGCGATGCCTTGAAAGGTGACGCGGCTGAGATGGCGCGGCGGTGGGGGCTGCCAATCTGGCCGGCATCCGCCGATGCGCTTCTGGACGCAGATTTGGTCATCGATGCAATGTTTGGCGCTGGGCTCACGCGGCCGCTTGAGGGCCTGTCAGCAGAACTGGTAGAAGCGATCAATGCCAGTGGTCTAAAAGTACTCTCCGTCGATGTACCAAGCGGCCTTCACGGAACGACCGGCGCCGCTGAAGGTTCGGTCGTGCACGCAACCCGCACCATGACCTTCTTCCGAAAAAAGCCCGGACACCTTCTGATGCCAGGCCGCGCACTGTGCGGCGACGTCGTCGTTGCCGATATTGGGATCCCAAACGAAGTGTTGTGGCCCGCCGAGTTTCACACATTCGTTGAAGCGCAAAGAAATCCCCCTCCCCCTCGCAGGGAGGGGAGTCACGCGATTCTGCGAGACGGAGCCCTCATAGGGGGGTCAACTTATGAAAATCACCCCTCGCTTTGGCTCCCTCACGTCCGATGGCCGCGCCTGGACGGCCATAAATACGCGCGCGGACACGCCGTCGTCGTATCGGGCCCCGCATTCCAATCGGGTGCTAGCCGGCTCGCCGCACGGGGAGCACTCCGCATGGGCGCGGGGCTCGTGACTGTCGTGTCGCCCCCGTCCGCCCTTCCCGAAAACGCCGCGCATCTGACGGCCATCATGCTGAAACCCTTTGGCGACGCGCGCGACCTCGGGGAAATCCTCGAAGACAAGCGCAAGAACGCGATTGCGATCGGCCCCGGTTGCGGTGTTGGAGAAGAGACGCGCGAGCAGGTCATGGCCGCGCTCAAATCAGATGCGGCCGTCGTGCTCGACGCCGACGCGCTCACCTCATTTGTAGAAAACGGCAACGCGCCCACCGAAACCGTCAACTTCGGTTTCACCGGGGCCGCAATCAAACACGCCGTCATCCCCGCGACACTCTTTGCCGCAGTTCATGCAAAACCCGATCGAGCCGTCGTCTTGACGCCGCATGAAGGCGAATTTGCGCGCCTCTTCGGAAACCTGGCCCCGCTCGGATCATCAAAGCTCGATCGCGCACGCCAAGCCGCCCGCATGTCCGGCGCCATTGTCGTCCTCAAAGGTCCCGACACGGTGATTGCCGCGCCCGATGGCCGAGCCGCCATCAATGCGAACGCGCCGCCGTGGCTCGCAACGGCCGGTTCCGGCGACGTGCTCGCGGGCTTCATCACCGGATTGCTCGCGCAAGGTATGCCCGCGTTCGAAGCCGCCTCCGCCGCCGTCTGGCTGCACGGCGAATGCGCGAACGCTCTTGGTATCGGCCTTATCGCGGAAGATTTGCCTGAGCGCTTACCCGAAATTCTCGATAACCTTCATCACGCAGCCGTGCGCCCGCATTGGGATCCCGAAAAATCAAATGGCGGTATCGGTTAGGATCACTTTCTCAATTTCTTCGGCTTGTCTATTGTCACGCCTTTCGCCTTCGCGGCCTCCCCATTCTCCTTCACTCTGAATCGCGCGATTTTGCCGATCAACGCGTACGGCACCGGCTCATCGAGCGGAAACCGGATGGTGCCCTTGGATTGCGCGTATCCCGCCAGTTCTTTCCGGAACGCCGCCTTTGCGCTCGCGGTAATCGGATAGAGCCCGATGTGCGCTTTGAAGGCCGCAAAGTAGAGCAGGGGGCCGTTCAACTTAAAGGCTGGAATGCCGTAGCTGATCGATTGCTCGGCTCCCGGTGCCGCCTTTGCAATCACGCCTCGGATTTTAGCGAGCTTCACCTGAATGTCATCAGGGAAAGTCGCGATATAGGCGTCGATCGTAGCGGGTACTTTTGATTTTGCACTCTTCATTGTGCAGCAAAACTCACCCGAAAATCGGGAACGTCTCGAACTTGTCGCGCAGGATGGCCGCACTATCCTTATGCTGCAGCCAGCCTTCGATCATCGTCGCGTAAACCCGGCGGAAATCGACCGTGTATTCGAGGTTTCCATCCGCCATCAGCTTGGTGAGGCTTGATGGCGCGCCGTAATGCCCGCCCTTCACGTTTTTACCGGCAATAAACATCAGATTGGCCGTGCCGTGGTCTGTGCCGAGATTGGTATTTTCTGCCGCGCGCCGGCCGAACTCTGAGAACATGAGTACGGTCACATCGTCGCCGCGCCCGATACGCTCCATGTCCCGAATAAAGGCTGCAACCGTATCCGACGTGTAGGTCAAAATCCGCGCGTGTACGTCGGCTTGATGCACATGGGTGTCGAACATGTTGTGCGGATAAGACGTGTAATAGAGGCGCGTCGGCATATTGGCTTCAATCAGCGATGCGATCTTGTTCAAACCGAGCGGCACGATGCCGTAATCGATGGGCGTCTTGTACTTGGCCCAGGCTTCGCGCACTTGCTGGGACGCCTCTTGCGCGCTTCTTGCAACATCCGCCAGGAATTTCTGCGACGGATTATCCTCTGATGACGCCTGTTCGATATGTTCGAACATGGGCCGGACCAGCGCGTCGCCCTTGCGCATGAAGCGCTCGGGATCATTGAACACGACCGGCGTGTGCCGGCTTGAACTGACGGCGAGCGATTGCGCTTCATCGATGTTGACGATGAAATTCGGCACGCCTTCGGGGTGCAGGCTATCTGCCAAGCGGCCGACCCAGCCAAGCGCCTGGCCGCTATTTGGCGCGGCCGTATGCCAATACGCCATCGACGTGAAGTGCGAGAAATTGGGTTGCGCGTAACCGCATCCGTGCACGATCGCCAGCTTGCCGTCCTTGTAAAGCTGCTCGAAACCCTTCATGCCGCCGCTGAAGCCGTGGTGATTGTCGATCTTAAGCAGCTTCTTTTCCGGAATGCCAAGGTGCGGTCTCAGCTTGTAGTAGGCGTCATCCGCATAGGGCACGAGTGTGTTCAGCCCATCGTTGGCGCCTGAAAGCTCCAGCACCACCAGAATGCGGCTGCTGCTCTTTTGCGTCTCTTCGGCCGCCCGCGCCAACGTAGAGGTCAACCCAAACGTCAACCCTTCGCCGGCCGCCCCAAGCGCGAGGGCTGACGCTCCAGTGCCAAGCAGGTGGCGGCGTGACATCGTCGAATATGGTTTTGTCATAAGCGTCTCCGCGGCCACAAAGCCAACCTGAAAGCCAAGTCACTATCCGAGCTGATACTCGGGCAAACTGAGAATGAGATGCAACAGCGTGCGCAAGCTCTCTTCCATGTACGACTGTGCTTGTGTGATGTCCTTCGTGCCCAACTCCTTCTCTAGGAATTGCGCCAATCTTTCGCGCGCCTCGGGGGATGGGGTCACAAGGAACATGCGGCTCACGAGAAAGTCGACAACCTCCGCCGGCGTCTTCGGCGGTGACTTGCTCTCGAGAACCAACTTGGTTAAATCGAGTTTGGCGGTGTCGCGCGGCAAGGGCTTCACGCGTTCCAGTGCCATTTGCCAGCCACGATAGCTGGCGTAGCGCGTGTTGAAGTCCTCGTCGCGGTCGGCCATCATGCTTGACGTGGCCATCGCGTCTTTGTTGTCGGGCGCGGTCGCATTGCCGATATCCAGCCCGCGCGCCAGGTTCTCGCTCACCCGGAGAATGTCGTAGTCGCGGCCCGGATGCCGGTCGTGTGGGATAAATCCGATATCGGGGAAAACCACGTCGCGTGCGAAGTTCCCGCGCTCGATTAAGAGGCCCGGCGTCATCCAGCTGCGTCCCTGCGCCCAACCTGCAACCGTTGGCGGCCAGAACAGCTTTTGCCCCAAGGCGGACGTCGTGTCGTGAAAATCCGGAACGCCCGGGACAATGCGAAGCCCAAGCTTCTTGTACGTCGATATCACCAATTCCACTGGACTCTTGATATGCGTGCCGCAACTGGCGCTGGAGTAGAAATCGCGCGACAGGAATATCGTCTCGAGTAGCGGCGCGATTTGATATTTGTTGTTGCGCAGAACGTCGCCCAACTGCTTGCGCAATGGCGGTGCGATGTCGTCACGCACGAAGAAGCGATACATCTTCGCGGCCATGAATTCAGCCGTCACCGGCTGCTTCAAAATGATGTCGATGGCTTGCACGCCGTCGAATTGGCCGCGCTGGCCCAGATACGTTTTTTCGGTGCCATCGTGTTGCGCGTCGTTGACAACGAACTTCGTGCCAGAGAAATTCCAGCCCGTGAACGCACGTGCGCCTTCGCGAATATCGGCTTCCGTGTAATTGCCCACCCCCATCGTGAACAGTTCCATGATCTCGCGCGCGAAGTTCTCGTTAGGCGAGCCTTTTACGTTCACACCGG